>NZ_JMQK01000003.1:0-380332 GCF_000705355.1 Pseudorhizobium marinum | reverse complement strand
CCAACAAAACAAGTCAACGGGGAAATTTCAAGAAACTGTCATTTTTCTCCCTCCGCACCTTATCAGGCGTCATGGGCCCTGCTCTGCCCGTGGTGTAAACCCCGTGTCCGCAGGCGATCCGGCCCAATTGGAGAAGGCCCTTCCTGCGGCATGGAGGGATTGCTAGTCTGCCAGCCATCGAAGCTGGAGTGACAGAATGCTGGTACTGAACGAGGCCGACACGCGGGCAGCCCTTCCCTGGGCGCCGTTGATCGACGCCATCAAGACGATGTTCACGTCGGACTGCGTGACGCCCGTGCGCCACCACCACGCGGTGGAGGTGCCTGGCGAAGCGGCTGCGACGATGCTGCTGATGCCAGCCTGGGTGCCCGGCGCGTACATGGGCGTCAAGATCCTCAACCTCTTTCCCGACAACCAGCGCCGGGCGCTGCCGACGATCATCGGCACCTATCTCCTGTCGTCGGGCACGACGGGCGAGATGCTGGCCATGGTCGACGGTGGCGAGCTGACGGCGCGGCGCACGGCGGCGACGTCCGCGCTTGCAGCCCGTTACCTCGCCTGCGAGGACGCGCAGTCGATGCTGATGGTGGGCGCCGGGCGGCTGGCGCTCAACCTGATGCAGGCGCATGCGACGGTGCGGCCGCTCGAGCGCTTCGCAGTCTGGGCCCGCGACCCGGACAAGGCCGAAGCCTGTGCCGCCGAGGCGCGGGCGCTTGGCCTCGACGCGACCGCGACCGCCGACCTCGCTGCGGCCGCCGGGGACGCCGACATCATCTCCTGCGCCACGCTTTCAAGTACGGCCTTGATTCAGGGCGAATGGCTTCGGCCGGGCACGCATCTGGATCTCGTCGGCGCCTTCAAGCCGGACATGCGCGAAAGCGACGACGCCTGCATCCGCCGCGCGTCCGTCTTCGTCGACACCCGCGCCGGCGCTCTCAAGGAGGGCGGCGACATCGTCCAGCCGCTGCGCAGCGGCGTCCTCGACGAAGGCGGGATCCTGGCGGAGCTCGCGGATCTCGTCGGCGGTCGCCACGGGGGGCGCAGCCGGGCGGAGGAGATCACGCTCTTCAAATCGGTGGGGGCGGCGCTGGAGGATCTGGCCGGGGCCATTCTCGCCTACGAGCAGACCAGCCGAGAGACCGTCGCCTGATGGCAAGCGGTGGTGAACGCGGCCTTCCCGTTCTTCCGGTCCCGGTTCTTCCTGTCCATGACGTGCTGCCGGAGATCATGGCGGCCCTTTCGGACGGCAACCGGGCGGTTCTCTCGGCGCCGCCGGGCGCGGGCAAGACGACGATCGTGCCGCTGGTGCTGCTCGACCAGCCCTGGTGCAGCGGCAAGATCATCCTGCTCGAGCCGCGGCGGCTGGCGGCCCGGGCGGCGGCCGGCCGGATGGCCGCGCTGCTGGGTGAACAGGTCGGCGAGACGGTCGGCTACCGGATGCGGCTCGACAACCGCATTTCCGGCCGCACCCGGATCGAGGTGGTAACCGAGGGTGTCTTCGCGCGCATGGTGCTGGAGGAACCTGAGCTTGCCGGCATCTCGGCGGTGATCTTCGACGAATTCCACGAGCGGTCGCTCGACGCGGACTTCGGACTGGCGCTGGCGCTCGACGTGCAGTCGGCGTTGCGGGAAGACCTGCGGGTGCTGGTGATGTCGGCAACACTCGACGTCGAGCGGGTGGCAGCACTCCTCGACCATCCGCCGGTGATCGTCAGCGAGGGGCGCAGCTTTCCCGTCGAGATCCGCCATCGCGACCGGCCGGCAGGAGAGCGGATCGAAGACAGCGTGACGAGCGCCATTCTGGCCGCACATGGCGGCGAAGAAGGATCGATCCTTGCCTTCCTGCCGGGACAGGGCGAAATCCTGCGCACTGCCGAACGCCTGGAGGGGCGGTTCGGACCGCAGACCCTGATTGCGCCGCTCTATGGTAACCTGAGCCAGGCGGACCAGGATCTCGCCATCCGGCCGGCACCGGCGGGCATGCGCAAGATCGTGCTAGCGACCTCGATCGCGGAAACCTCGATCACCATCGACGGCGTCCGCGTCGTCATCGACAGCGGGTTGCAGCGGCTGCCGGTGTTCGAGCCCGCCACCGCCATCACCCGGCTGGAGACGGTCCGGGTGTCGCGGGCCTCCGCCGATCAACGTGCCGGGCGCGCCGGCCGTACGGAACCGGGAACCGCCATCCGCCTCTGGCATGCCGGACAGACGGCGGCGCTGCCGGCCTTCACGCCGCCGCAGATCCTCTCCTCCGATCTGTCCCAGCTGGCGCTCGACCTGGCGCACTGGGGCGTGAAGGATCCGGCGACGCTGCGTTTTCTCGATCAGCCGCCGGCGCCGGCGCTGTCGGAGGCCCGCGCCCTGCTCGTCCAGCTCGGTGCGCTCGATGCGCGTTTCGGGTTGACGCAGAAGGGCCACCTGATGCGGCGCCTCGCCCTGCCGCCGCGGCTTTCCGCCATGGCAATATCTGCCGCCGCCGAGGGCCTTGGCCTGCTCGCCTGCCAGCTTGCGGTGCTCCTGACCGAACAGGGCCTCGGCGGCAAGGATCTCGATCTCGACGAGCGGCTGCGGCGGTTTCGAACCGAACGCGGGTCCCGTGCGGACGCCGCGCGGGCGCTTGCCGCCCGACTTTCGCGGAGCCTGCCCGGAGGAGATGATGCCGGTGTGGTCTCCGGTGCGGGGCCGCTGCTGCTGCACGCCTATCCCGACCGGGTGGCCCTGCAGCGCGGCGGGCGTGGCCGGTTCGTCATGGCCAACGGGCGCGGCGCCGAGCTGCCGGAGACGGAGCGGCTGGCCGCCAGCCGCATGCTGGTGATCGCCGACCTCACCGGCCGCGCTGCGCAGGGCCGGATCCTTGCGGCGGCGGACATCTCTCGGGCCGACGTGCAGGAGCAGCTGCGAGAGCTCATCGTCGAAGGAGAGGAGTGCTTCTTCGACCGGGCGAGCCGCCAGGTGCGCGCCCGCCGGGTGACGCGGCTCGGGGCGATCATCTTCGAGGAAACACCGCTGCCGAAGCCGCGCGGCGAAGCGGCCGCCCGGGCACTGGCCGAGGGCGTGCGGGAGCTTGGGCTGGCGGCTTTGCCGTTTTCGCGCGAGGCCCAGCATCTGCGCCAGCGGACCGGCTTCCTGCAGCGGAGCATCGGCGATCCCTGGCCCGACATGAGCGAGGACGCATTGCTCGACCGGCTGGAAGACTGGTTCGTGCCGTTTCAGGGCAGCAGCTCCAGCCTCGATGCCGTCGATGCCGGCAGCCTTACCGAGGGGCTGCGTTCGCTCGTGCCGCACGACCTGCGCCGCGACCTGGATTGGCTGGCGCCCACCCATTTCGAGGCGCCGACCGGCCAGCGCCACCCGATCCGCTACGACGGGGAGGAGCCGGTGCTGGCGATCCGGGTGCAGGAACTCTACGGATTGAAGACGCATCCCGCGGTTGCCGGCGGACGGTTGCCGCTTCTGCTGGAACTCACCTCGCCGGCGCACCGGCCGATCCAGACGACCCGCGACCTGCCGGGCTTCTGGGCAGGATCCTGGAAGGACGTGCGCGCCGAGATGCGCGGACGCTACCCCAGGCACCCCTGGCCGGAGCGGCCCGACGAGGCGCTGCCCACCACACGTGCCAAGCCGCGCGGGACGTGACAGAATGCCGCCTCGGGAGATGGGGCAAGGAGCTGTATTGGACCGGTCCATGAACAAGGCAGACACGATCGGCACTGGCCGCCAGACGGAAACCCTCGGCCTCTCGTCGGTGCGCGAGGCACAGTTCGGGTCCTCCAGCCGGCGGTTCCGGCTCCAGACGCTGGTCCGGCTGCGCTGGCTGGCGGTCGCCGGCCAGACGCTGACGGTGCTGATCGTGGCGCTGGCGCTCTCCTTTCCGCTGCCGCTACTGCCGGCGGGCTTCCTGATCGGCGCCCTGGCGCTCGCCAATGTGATGCTGTCGCTCTGGTTTCCGCCGACGCAGCGGCTGGGGCCGAAGGCGGCGCTGGCGCTCCTCAGCTTCGATCTCCTGCAGATGGCCTGCCTGCTGTTCATCACCGGTGGGCTTGCCAATCCGTTCGCGCCGCTCCTCTGCGTGCCGGTGATCATCTCGTTTGCCTCGCAGCCACTGCGGCATTCCATTGCACTCCTCCTGCTGGCGCTCGCCTGCACCACGGCGCTCGCCTTCTCGCCCTATCCGCTGCCCTGGTATCCGGAAGAGATCTGGCGGGTCCAGCCGGTCATGCAGCTCGGCATCTGGTTCTCGATCGCCTCGATGATGAGCTTTGCCGCCTTCTATGCCTATCAGGTGTCCAACGAGGCGACGCTGCTGGCGGATGCACTGGCGGCGACCGAACTCGTGCTCGAGCGGGAAAAGCACCTGTCGCAGCTCGATGGCCTGGCCGCGGCGGCAGCGCACGAACTCGGGACGCCGCTGGCAACGATCAGCGTCGTGGCCAAGGAGATGGAGCGCGACTTCGGCGACAACGAGCTGCTGCGGGAGGACGTCCAGCTGCTGCGCAGCCAGAGCGAGCGTTGCCGCGATATCCTGAAGCGCCTGACCTCGCTGTCGGCGGCGAGCGAGGAGCACATGCGCCGCCTGCCGCTGTCCTCGATGATCGAGGACGTAATCGCGCCGCACCGCCAGTTCGGGATTGCCATCGGGCTGGTCGAGAGGGGTGACCGCGCCAGCGAACCGGTCTGCACCCGCAACGCCGGCATTCTCTACGGTCTCGGCAACCTCGTGGAAAACGCGGTGGACTACGCGGCAAGCCAGGTGACGGTGACCGTCGAGCACAATGCCGAGCGGGTCGTCGTCGTCATCGAGGACGATGGCGCCGGCTACTCGGCAGATATTCTTTCCCGCATCGGCGAACCCTATATGACAAAGAGGGCCAAGGAAGTCGAAAGAGCCGGCGGGCTCGGGCTCGGCCTGTTCATCGCCAAGACGCTGCTGGAACGCTCCGGCGCACGATTGCGGTTCGAGAATCGGGATGGCGACGAAGCGGGTGCCCGTATTCGCATCGAATGGCCCCGGGCGATGCTCGAGGATGGTTAGCTGGCGCATGTGGTCCGAGAGGGTCTGCCGAACGTAGATGCTTTCGAGCCCGTGACGCTTCTGGAGAAGAGACATGGATACACCAATGCGAGCCGCAGACGCTGCTGCGGAACATCTGCTCGGACCGGATCGGTCCCTGCTCATCGTTGACGATGACGGCCCCTTCCTGCGACGGCTGGCGCGCGCCATGGAAAGCCGCGGCTTTACCGTCGACGTGGCCGAATCGGTTGCCGAGGGCATTGCCAAATCGAAGGCCAATCCGCCGAAATATGCCGTCGTCGACCTTCGCCTGGGAGACGGCAACGGACTCGACGTGATCGAGGCGATCCGCCAGCTGCGGCAGGATACGAAGACCATCGTGCTGACCGGCTATGGCAATATCGCCACGGCCGTCACGGCCGTGAAGCTCGGCGCCCTCGACTATTTGGCCAAGCCCGCCGATGCGGATGATATCTTTCATGCCCTGACGCAGCGCCCCGGGGAGAAGGCTGACGTGCCGGAAAACCCGATGTCGGCCGATCGGGTGCGCTGGGAGCATATCCAGCGGGTCTATGAGATGTGCGAGCGCAATGTGTCGGAGACGGCGCGGCGCCTCAACATGCACCGCCGGACGCTGCAGCGGATCCTCGCCAAGCGGGCGCCGAAATAGATCACATCTCGTCGAAGGTCCTGCCGGTGGCCCATTCGGCCATCGTCAGCCGATGCGCGGACGCCCTGGCGAAATTCAGCATGACCGCCTTGCGGGTCGCCGGCGGCAGCCGGTGTTCCGGCGCATCGCGCATGAGATGGGCGCCGTAGCCATCCGAGAGCAAGAGGCCGCAGTCCTCCGGGAAGATCTCCAGCGGTACGTCCTTATGGGTGGCAAAGAACAGACGGTCGCAATAGGCCCGGTAATCCGGCCACTTGCGGTCGACCCGGAAGTCCTCGATCGAGGTCTTGATCTCGATGATCCAGATCTCCCCCTTCTCCGATACCGTGACGAGGTCGGCGCGGCGGCCGTTGGCGAGCGCGAGTTCCGGCAGCGTCGCATGACGCATGTCGGTCAGCAGGATCTGCAGGCCGCGGCGCACCATCATGGCGCGGGCCGACTGGCGACCATCGATGAGCGGATTGCTGTTGGCGATGCTGACACGTGTCATGAGGTCGGGTGCCGATCCCGTGTTCGATGTTGCAAAAAAGGCAGATCCGCGTCCAATCGTGCGGGCGCGACGCCCGGTCGGGGCACAGCGACTTGCCAAGTCCGTTTTATTCGAAAATAACCCGCTCTTAAAGGCGCTCATCCCGCCTGCGTCGCTTTTTCCCTTTTCATGAGATCTCCATGCGCATCCGCACAAGCATGATCGCCTTCGGCCTCCTGGCAACTGCTGCCCTGGCCGGATGCTCCACCACGTCCGAATCCCCCGAAGTCGCCCGCATCGAAACCACCCGGATCTTCACCGATTCCTACGGCTCCGTCACCGATGCCGGCTATGCATTGCCTGCCATTCCGATCACCCGCGTGGACAAGAAGTTCCACCGCCAGATCGTCGACTATCCGACGCAGGAGAAGCCGGGCACGATCGTCGTCAACACCCGCGAACGCTTCCTCTACTACGTGCTGCCGAACGGCAAGGCGGTCCGCTACGGGATCGGCGTCGGCAAGCAGGGCTTCTCCTGGTCGGGCGAGGCCTATGTCGCCTGGAAGCAGGCCTGGCCGACCTGGCACCCGCCGAAGGAAATGGCGGAGCGCAAGCCGGACGTGGCACGCTATGTCGAGGACGGAATGGGGCCGGGCCTCAGCAACCCCCTTGGTGCGCGCGCCATGTATCTCTTCAACGAGAAGGGCCAGGACACGCTGTTCCGCCTGCATGGCACGCCGGAATGGGCGTCGATCGGCACCGCAGCCTCTTCGGGCTGCATCCGGCTGATCAACCAGGACGTCATCGACCTCTACAATCGCGTCCGCCCGGGCCGCAACACCAAGGTCGTCGTCATCCAGTAAGCGGATTGCTTCGCGAACCTAACGTAAAGGCCGCCGGTCACCCCGGCGGCCTTTGTCGTTCAGTGTGCGTGCTGCGCCTTGAGCTCCAGCCGCCGCCGGTGGAGGACCGGCTCGGTGTAGCCGTTCGGCTGCTCCCTGCCCTTCAGCACCAGGTCGAGAGCGGCCTGGAAGGCGATTGAGCCGTCGAAATCCGATGCCATCGGATGGTAGAGCGGATCACCGGCATTCTGGCCATCGACGACCGCCGCCATCCGCTTCATCGTCTCGACGACCTGCTCCTGGCTGATCAGCTTGTGGTGCAGCCAGTTGGCCATGTGCTGGGCCGAGATGCGCAGCGTTGCGCGGTCTTCCATCAGGCCGATGTCGTTGATGTCGGGCACCTTTGAGCAGCCGACGCCCTGATCGATCCAGCGCACCACATAGCCGAGGATCCCCTGGGCATTGTTGTCGAGCTCCCGCTGGATCTCCTCGGGCGTCCAATTCGGCCTTGATGCGACCGGCACGGAGAGAATGTCGGAGAGCTTGGCGCGGCCCCTCGTCTTCAGGCCGGCCTGGACGTCGGCGACATTGACCTTGTGATAGTGGGTCGCATGCAGCGTCGCCGCCGTGGGCGACGGGACCCAGGCGGTGTTTGCACCGGCCTTGGGGTGGGCGATCTTCTGCTCCAGCATGGCTGCCATCAGGTCAGGCATCGCCCACATGCCCTTGCCGATCTGCGCGTGGCCCGCGAGCCCGCATTCGAGGCCGATGTCGACGTTCCAGTTCTCGTAGGCGGAGATCCAGGCGGCCTGCTTCATGTCGCCCTTGCGGATCATCGGACCCGCTTCCATCGACGTGTGGATCTCGTCGCCGGTGCGATCAAGGAAGCCGGTGTTGATGAAGACGACACGCTCGCGCGCGGCGCGAATGCATTCCTTGAGGTTGACCGTGGTGCGGCGCTCCTCGTCCATGATCCCCATCTTGATGGTGTTGGTGGGCATGCCGATCGCTTCTTCTACGCGCGCAAAGATCTCGCAGGCGAAGGCGACCTCCTCCGGTCCGTGCATCTTCGGCTTCACCACATACATGGAGCCGGTGCGGGAATTCTGGCGGCGCCCGTCGGGCCCGATGTCATGCAGCGCAAGGAGGGCGGTGACCATGGCGTCCATGATGCCTTCCGGCACCTCGCGACCGTCCTGGTCGAGGATGGCCGGATTGGTCATCAGGTGGCCGACATTGCGCACCAGCATCAGCGACCGACCCTTCAGGCTGCCGCTCGCGCCTTGCGGCGTCGTAAACGCGATGTCCGGTTCCAGCTTGCGGATGAAGCTCCTGCCGCCCTTGGCCACCTCTTCCTGAAGATCCCCCTTCATCAGACCGAGCCAGTTGCGATAGACGAGCACCTTGTCCTCGGCATCGACGGCGGCGACGGAATCCTCGCAGTCCATGATGGTGGTGATCGCCGATTCGAGCCGCACGTCGGAAATCTTCGCCGGGTCGTCCTTGCCGATCTGCGTCGACGGATCGATCCGCACCTCGATGTGCAGGTTGTTCTTTCCGAGAAGCAGGCTCTCCGGCGCCGCGGCCTCGCCCGTGTACCCGATGAACTGTGCCGGATCGACGAGTTCGACGGTGCGTCCTTCCGGACCGGCTGCCGTGAGGGTGCCGGCAGCAGCGACGAAGGACGTCACGTCGCTCCAGCTCGCGCCCGACAGCGGCACCGACTGGTCGAGGAAGTCCCGCACCCAGGCGATGACCTTTGCGCCGCGGACAGGGTTGTAGGATCCGCCCTTTTCGGCGCCACCCTCCTCCGTAATGGCGTCGGTGCCGTAGAGCGCATCGTAGAGCGAGCACCAGCGCGCATTGGCGGCATTCAGGGCATAGCGCGCGTTCATCACCGGCACGACGAGCTGCGGCCCGGCAATCTCGGCGATTTCGGGATCGACGTTCTCCGTCGAGACCTTGAAATCGGGACCTTCCGGCAGGAGATAGCCGATGTCGCGGAGAAAGGCTTCGTAGACCTCTAGGTCCACGGGAGCACCATTGCGACGATACCATTCGTCCAGCTTTTCCTGCATCTCGTCGCGCTTGGCCAGCAGCGTGCGGTTCTTCGGCGCCAGGTCATGGACGATCTGGGCAAACTGCGAAAAGAAACGCTCGGCGTCGACGCCCGTGCCGGGGATCGCCTCCTGCAGGAGAAAATCATGCAGCTTCTCATCGATCGCAAGGCCGTTCTTGGTAATGCGAGCCATCCGGTGCCTCCTCCTCATCCTTGATTGTTATTGCCTGCCAATTTGCGCGCAGAGCCGCCGCTGTCAATGCGCCGAAGGGCTGACGGCGCCCATGTCGCGTGAGGCGACGCGAGGACGGCCGACCGCCGTCGCCACGATCCGGGCCTCCAGGAGCCTGGGCGAACCCTCGACGTCAGGCCGGTCCAGATGCTCCTCCAGGGTGACGACAGCATCATCGGCGCCGGCGGCGGCGGCCCGCGCCAGAGCCGTAGCGCGTGCCCGCTGGCGGGCCTGCTTCATCGCCTCGGCCTCCTCACTCGCCAAGCGGTTTTCGCCGGCGCCCGAGATCACGAACCCTCCCTCGCCCGAGATGCTCACCACCACACTCACGACGGCGCGGACCTCTCCGACAACCGCGCCGATGGCGTTGGCCACGTCTGCGTCTGCCGGAACGACTGACTCCGCGCCCAGCATTCGAGCGACGGCGGGATAATAGAGCGCTGCGGAAGCCCCCAGGCCAACAAGCGGCCGATCGAGGGCAATCGACATTCCGACTATGCCGGGCGTCCGCCGCAGGGCGCGGTCGACGGCAGGAGAGGTCGAGGGATCGATCGGCTCGCCGCCGTCCTCGGCCAGGCACGTCGCCAGCACGGCTTCGGCTGACTGGCGGGTCAGGCGTGCGACCACCGCCTCGGCCAGTTCGTCCGCTGACGGAGCGATTGCGCGACCGGCCCCGTCTTTGCGACGGGCGCAAAGCTCGAAGCCCATGCGCGCCGCCTCCGCATTCCACTGGCCCTGCTGACGCAGAACATGCAGCGCGTCGGAGGGAGTGATGCCGCAGAGGTGAACAAGGCCGCGGGCGACAAGACCGTCCAGCAGCACCTTTTCCGATGCGGACTGGAGCAGAGCGTCAAGGCTCACCGGCCCGGACCCAAGACGTTGCAACAGCGCCTGATCCTGCGCTCTGAGGCCCTGCGCCGCTGGC
Organism: Pseudorhizobium marinum; assembly: GCF_000705355.1. Lineage (NCBI taxonomy): Bacteria > Pseudomonadati > Pseudomonadota > Alphaproteobacteria > Hyphomicrobiales > Rhizobiaceae > Pseudorhizobium > Pseudorhizobium marinum. The sequence goes on along the minus strand of NZ_JMQK01000003.1, from coordinate 370,124 downwards.
GAGGCGAGGCCCGTTGCGACGGCGAAGCGCGCGTCGTGGCGGCCGGGGCGGGGCGCCTTCAACTGCTTTTCGAGCGCCGAGAGGACGATCTCCCGGTGGTGATGGGCAAGGAGGCTGAGCGGCAGGATCCGGCGGGGCCCGAGCGTGATCGACGGCGTCAGGCCACGGTCATCGATGTGGACCTCCGAATCGCCGCCGAGGCCGAAGGTCCGAAGCGCAACCGCCTCGACCATGGTGCGGTGTCCGCCAACGATGGCGCCTTCTTCGGCAAGCCGTGGCAGGCCGCCTTCCAGAACGGCGACGTCGGTGGTGGTTCCGCCGATGTCGGAGACGACGGCGCGGTCGAGGCCGGTCAGATGGCGGGCGCCGACCAGACTTGCCGCCGGGCCGGAGAGGATCGTCTCGATCGGCCGCAGCCGTGCCTCGGCTGCCGAGATCAAGGCGCCGTCGCCGCGCACCACCATCAAGGGCGCCGCCACGCCGCGGCTGTCCAGAAAGCGCTCGCAGGCATTGATCAGCCGGTCGATGATCGGCACGAGCCTGGCGTTCAGGACCGTCGTCAACGCCCGGCGCGGGCCGCCGAGCCTGGAGGACAGTTCATGGCTGCAGGTGACCGGCAAGCCGGTCATCTGCCGCAGACGATCCCGCACGCGCACCTCGTGAGCCGGATTCCGGACTGCGAAATAACCGGCCACCGCAAAGGCCGATACGTGTTCGGCAAGGGTGGCGGCCGCTTCTTCGAGCGCCGTAAGATCAAGTGGAAGCTCGTTGCCGTGGACGTCGTGCCCCCCCGGCACGAAGACGACGGGATCACGCCCCAGTGCCTCCTGCAAGCCGCCGCGAGCCAGATCCTCCTGCGAGAAGCCGATCATGACCAGTGCCGCGCTGCCGCCCTGCCCTTCGACGAGAGCATTGGTGGCCAGCGTCGTCGAGAGCGACACGAGTCCGATCTGCGACGGCAGGATGTCGCTCTGGGCGATCACCCGGTCAACGGCTCCTGCGATGCCCAGCGAGAGATCATGCCGCGTCGTCAGCGATTTCGCCTTGGCGACAACGCCTTCCGGCTCCCGGAAGATGACCGCGTCGGTATAGGTTCCGCCGGTGTCGATGCCGAGAAGGTATGGTGAGGACACGCGAATTTCCCGATGAGGCTTTCATTCGATCAATATCGCATGGACGACAAAGACCAATTCGCCGCGGAAGATATTCCCTCGCGCCTGCTGACCCGCATCGGCAGACCGTTGCGGGGCTGCGTCGTCAGCTTCTGCACCGGCCAGGGGTTCGTCTCCGGCGTGACGTCGAAGCGGTAACGGCGCATCAACACCGCCAGCGCGATCACCGCCTCCTGCATGGCAAAGGTCGCGCCGATGCAGATGCGCGGGCCGGCGCCGAAGGGAAGATACTGGAAGCGGTTGATGCTGCCGCGGTTTTCCGGCAGGAAGCGCTCCGGCACAAAGGCCCGCGGCTTGTCCCAATAGAGCTCGTGACGATGGAGCGTCCAGGGCATGATCAGCACGGTCACGCCGGCGTCGATCCTGACCCGTTTTCCGTCGGGGCTTTCCCATTCGTCGTTGGCAATTGCCGCCCGGTTCAGGGACGGCGCCGGCGGATAGAGCCGCAGGGCTTCCTCAAAGGCGGCGCGAACCATCGGCATCTGGTCCAGCCAGTCGACCGGATCGGCGCCCGAAGCCATGACCTGGTCGATCTCCGCTTCCATCCGTTCGCGGACATGCGGCGAGTTGGCGACGCAATAGAGCGTCCAGGCGAGCGCGCGGGCCGTGGTTTCATGTCCGGCGCCGATGAAGGTGAGGATGTTGTCCTCGATCTCCTCCATGGTCAGCCCGTCCGGTCCGGCGAGCTGCAGGAGGAGCGTCAGGAAATCCTGCGGCGCCGACTCGGGATCCCTGCGGATCTTCTCCTGGCGGCGTGCCATGGTCTTTGCGACGATCTCCCGGAATTTTCCGAGCACCCGCTGCCCGCCGATCCGCGTCACGCGCGGCACCCATGCCGGCGCCCGCAAGAGATCCATCGGATCGACCCGGCCCATGCGATGCAGGAGATTATCGACATCCTCGGAGAAGTCGTTGCTTTCGGTGACGATCTCGCCGGAAAACAGCGTCTCGGAGAGGATCGCAAAGGTGAGTTCGGTCATGTCGACGGAAATGTCGAAGACCTTGCCCTCGCCGAGGTCTTCGTATTTCTCCGCATATTCCTCGGACTTGCGCAGCATCTGGGTCGCAAAGCCCTTCGAGTGCCGGGGGGTGAAGACGGGCGCCATGGCCTTGCGCGACCGCTTCCAGACCGGCCCCTCCGCCGTCAGCAGGCCATCGCGCAAGATCGGCCGCAGGATCAACTGCCGGATCTCGGACATCTCGTAGTTTGCGGCATTGTCGACCAGCACGTGGCGGATCAGCCCGGGGTCGTTGACGATCAGGGTCCGCTCGCTGAAGAACTTCGTCTCGATCCAGGGGAGCGTATAGGAGGGCACCCCCCACAGCTCGAGCGGGTTGTTGAGAACGGTCCGGATGATTTCCAGCCGCGAGGGCGGCACGGTGCGCGGGATGGGAGCGGGCGGGACGAACGGCTCGGGGCGCATGTCCATCGACGGCCCTCCTGATGCTGGTTTCCTGAACCGGAGATATCAGGACTCAGAGCAGCGATTTCAACTCGGGGAGCTTATCATTGACCAGCCAGCCGTAGTAGTTCTCTTCGGGCAGGCCGCCCCGTGAGCGGAGCGCGACGGCGCGTTCCGCGGAGCCGCCGGTGTTGTAGAGGGTGGCCGTGACGCCAGGGTTGGTGGAAATGTCCACTCCGGCAATGCGGGCATAGTCGTCGATCGACCTGCGGATGGCCGCCGCCATGTAGGCAAGCGACCGGTCGGGATCCATGATGGCTTCGTAGACGCCGGCCGCATCGTTCTCGTCGAGCCTCTCGTAGCCGGAGGTCTTGGCGACCATGTCCGAGAGCATCAGCGCCGTCAGCGGATTGACCTGACCCAGTCCGAAGGTCTGGCCGGCGTAGAAGGGCTGGAAGAAGACGGCACTGAACCGGTTGTCGGGGTAGGAGATCCCATCCACGGACCGTCCCCGGAAGCTTTTCTCCCAGACGCCTTCGCGGCATGTCCAGAGGGAGTAGGAATCAGCCTCTGGGTCGCAGCGGGAGAACTCGGGGCGGGCGACGAAGGCGCTGATCGTCTGGTCCCCATGGCCGAACCGGAACCGGTCCCCGGCATAGGCCGCGGCCTTGATGTAGTAGGACTGCAGCCGATCGTAGGCATCCACATTGTAGGTGTGCTCGCCGACAATCGCGCCGATCATGTGAATGGGGTCGATCCGGTAGTCCGCAGCGGTCGCCTTGATCTTGCCGATCAACGCCTTGTCCGTCGCCAGAAGATCGCGGATCTTGTCGTATTTGTCGTCGAAGGTCGTGCGTCCGGCACGGGTTCGCCGCACCGACGCCCCCGGCACCCGTGGCTGCTCCACATGGCGGTTGCCTTCCGGAACGGCGCGCAGACCTGCGGCGTCTGCTGCAGCTACGCTGCTCATCGCCAGAAGAAATGCCAGAAGAAGTCGCTTCAAGATGTCGGACCTGCAAACCGTGCGAGGATGAAGAGGGGCGCGCTCAAGAACACCGGCTGCGACCTGACATCCGCCACGAGCGAATTGATGCCTCCCTTAGGGGAAAGGGAGGCATCCTGTCGAGGCACCTTGCATCAAATTGCCGTCAACATCAGCAAGTCCTTGCAAAGCGTTGCTTTGCCGCCACGCGTCAGAGAATGTAGCGCGACAGGTCGGTGTCGGCCGCCAGGTCACCGACGTGCTCGCGCACATAGTCCGCGTCGATCGTCGCGGCCGTGCCGCCGCGATCGGGCGCGTTGAAGGATATCTCGTCCAGCACACGCTCCATCACGGTCTGCAGGCGGCGGGCCCCGATGTTTTCCACGGAGGAATTGAGGTGCACGGCGACATCCGCAAGCGCGTCGATCGCATCCTCCGTGAAGTCGAGAGCAAGCTGCTCCGTCTCCATCAGCGCCTTGTACTGACGGATCAGGCTCGCCTCTGTTTCGGTGAGGATCCGACGGAAGTCCTCCTTGGTCAGCGGAAGCAGTTCGACGCGGATCGGCAGACGGCCCTGCAGTTCCGGCAGGAGATCCGAAGGCTTGGAGACATGGAAGGCGCCGGAGGCGATGAAGAGGATGTGGTCCGTCTTCACCGGGCCGTACTTCGTCGCCACCGTCGTTCCTTCGACCAGCGGCAGGAGATCGCGCTGGACGCCCTCGCGCGATACGCCGGCACCGAGGCCGCCGTCGCGGGCGGCGATCTTGTCGATCTCGTCGAGGAAGACGATGCCATCGTTCTCAACGGACCGAACGGCCTCGCGCTGGATGACCTCGTTGTCGATCAACTTGTCCGATTCGTCCCGGATCAGGTCGCCGTAGGACTTTGCGACGGTGGTGCGGACCTTCTTGGTGCGGCCGCCCATGGCCTTGCCGAACATTTCCGAGAGATTCAGGACGCCGATGTTGCCACCCGGCATGCCGGGAATATCGAAGCCGGGCATGCCCGAGCTGCTGTCGGCAACCTCGACCTCGATTTCCTTGTCGTCCATTTCCCCGTTGCGGAGCTTCTTGCGGAAGGATTCGCGCGTTGCAGGGGAGGCCGTCGCGCCGACGAGCGCATCCAGAACCCGCTCCTCGGCACTCATATGCGCCTTGGCCTGGACCTCTGCACGCTTCTTGTCGCGAACCAGGCCGATCCCGACTTCGACAAGGTCGCGGATGATCTGCTCGACATCCCGGCCGACATAGCCGACCTCGGTGAATTTCGTGGCTTCGACCTTGATGAACGGCGCGCCGGCGAGCTTCGCCAGCCGGCGGGAGATCTCGGTCTTGCCGACGCCCGTCGGCCCGATCATCAGAATGTTCTTCGGCATCACCTCGTCGCGCAGGCTCTCGTCGAGCTGCTGGCGGCGCCAGCGGTTGCGCAAGGCAATTGCCACGGCGCGCTTGGCGTCATGCTGACCGATGATGTGCCGGTCGAGCTCGGAGACGATCTCTCTGGGTGAAAATGTCGTCATGTCTTCCTCTTCGGCGTCCCTGCCCGGCCGGCTCCTGAAGCCCGGCCGGTCGAACCCGTTCCTGTTGTTGCTATTCGGCGTCGAGCGTCTCGACCACGAGATTGTGGTTGGTGTAGACGCAGATCTCGGCGGCAATATCGAGCGACGTGCGGGCGATCTCCTCGGCGGACTTGTCGCTGTCCATCAGCGCGCGGGCGGCGGCATAGGCGTAGTTTCCACCCGATCCGATCGCGATCGTGCCATGCTCCGGCTCCAGCACATCGCCGTTCCCGGTGATGGCGAGCGTGATGGTCTTGTCGGCGACCAGCATCATCGCCTCGAGGTTCCTGAGGTATTTGTCGGTGCGCCAGTCCTTGGCGAGCTCGACGGCGGCGCGCATCAGCTGGCCAGGGTACTGCTCGAGCTTCTTCTCCAGCCGGTCGAGCAGCGTGAAGGCGTCCGCCGTAGCTCCGGCAAAGCCTGCGATCACCTCGCCCTTGCCGATCCGCCGTACCTTTCGTGCATTTCCCTTCATGACGGTCTGGCCGAGACTGACCTGACCATCGCCGGCCATGATCACCTTGCCGCCCTTCCGGACTGTAATAATGGTTGTCATTCTTCACCTGTTGGCCCCTGTGCGGGGCGTTGTCCTTGAGGCGTATCTGCCTCGGTTGATCCCTATGTAAGTGGGGCAAGGCTGATTGCAAATCGGTGCAGATCGCCTGCTTTCCGGGCGGCGCTTTTGCTGGATATTTGGCTGGCTGCCTGTTATGGAGCGCAGATCGATCGCATGGAGCAGACAATGGCCGAAACAGCCGCCGCACGCAGAGGCTCGGTCTCGCGCAAGACCAACGAGACGTCGGTTTCGGTTTCGGTCAACCTCGACGGGACCGGTACCGCCCGGATCTCGACCGGCGTCGGCTTCTTCGACCACATGCTGGACCAGCTTTCCCGCCACTCGCTGATCGACATGGAGATCGACGTCCAGGGCGACCTGCACATCGACGACCACCACACGGTCGAGGACACCGGCATCGCCATCGGCCAGGCGATCTCCAAGGCGCTCGGCGACCGCCGCGGCATCACCCGCTATGCCTCGCTGGATCTTGCCATGGACGAGACGATGACGAAGGCTGCCGTCGACCTCTCTGGACGCCCCTTCCTCGTCTGGAACGTCGATTTCAGCGCGCCCAAGATCGGCAGTTTCGACACCGAACTGGTGCGGGAGTTCTTCCAGGCCCTCGCCCAGAACGCCGGCATCACGCTGCACGTCTTCAACTACTACGGCGCCAACAATCACCATATTGCCGAAACCTGCTTCAAGGCGGTTGCCCGCTGCCTGCGCACGGCCACCGAAATCGACCCGCGCCAGGCCGGCCGCGTTCCTTCCACGAAGGGCACGCTGGTCTGACGGCCAAGGAGATGTCTTGAAAAGCTATCTCGTTCTGACACCTCCGGGCGGCACCGACCCGGATCACAAGCGGACGATCTTTCTCGCCGACCGGTTCTCCTGGCTGGCGCTGGTCTTTCCGTGGATCTGGCTGCTCACCAAGCGTCTGTGGCTCGCGGCGGCAATCGTGTTTCTCTTGCAGCTTCTGGCCGGCCGGTTGATCCAGGTCGCGGGATTCGAAGTCGGCGGCTTTCTCTTCGCGCTGGCGATCAATCTTGCGGTTGCGCTGGAGGGTCGCCACTTCTATAGCGAAACGCTGATCCGCCGGGGCTGGACGCTCGATGCCGTGCTGACGGCCGACACTCTGGACACGGCGGAAGAGCTTTATTTCTCGGGGCAGCAGTCCCCGGAGATCCCCGAGCGGCCGGCGGCCCCCGATTGGGCCAGACGAGGCGAGGCGCGACCTGGAACCGGATGGGATCAGGGCGGCATCGGGATCTTCGATCATCACGGAGGACGCTGATGCGCGTCGCGATCATCGACTATGGTTCGGGCAATCTCCGTTCCGCCACCAAGGCATTCGAGCGCGCCGCGCGCGAAGCGGGGATCGATGCCGACATCGACCTGACGGACAAGGCCGATGCGGTGGCGAGTGCCGACCGGATCGTGCTGCCGGGCGTCGGCGCCTACGCCGACTGCCGCGCCGGACTGGACGCGGTCCCGGGCATGTATGAGGCGCTTGTCGAGGCCGTCGAAGCGAAAGCCCGTCCCTTCCTGGGGATCTGCGTCGGCATGCAGCTGATGTCGTCGCGCGGGCTGGAGAAGACGGTCACCGAGGGGCTCGGCTGGATCCAGGGCGACGTGAAGGAAATGGAGCCCGCCGATCCGACGCTCAAGATCCCGCAGATCGGCTGGAATACCCTCGACCTGAAGCACCCTCACCCGCTATTTGACGGCATCCCCACGGGCGAAGACGGCCTGCACGCCTATTTCGTGCACTCCTATCACCTGGCGGCGAGCAATCCGGCAGAGGTCATTGCCACCACCGACTACGGCGGTCCGATGACGGCCTTCGTCGGGCGCGACAACATGGCCGGCTCGCAGTTCCATCCGGAAAAGAGCCAGACGCTTGGTCTCGCCCTGATCGCCAATTTCCTGCGCTGGAAGCCGTAAACCATGATCCTCTTCCCCGCCATCGACCTAAAGGACGGCCAGTGCGTGCGCCTCAAGCTCGGCGACATGGAGCAGGCCACCGTCTACAACGCCGATCCAGCCGCCCAGGCAAAGACCTTCGAGGACCAGGGCTTCGAATGGCTGCATGTGGTCGATCTGAACGGTGCCTTCGCCGGTGAGAGCGTCAATGGCGCCGCCGTCGACGCCATCCTGAAGGCGACGACGAACCCGGTGCAGCTCGGTGGCGGCATCCGCACGCTCGAGCACATCGAGAACTGGCTGGCGCGCGGGCTTGCTCGCGTCATCCTCGGCACCGTCGCCGTGCGCGATCCGGCGCTGGTGATCGAGGCCTGCAAGCAGTTTCCCGGCAAGATCGCCGTCGGCATCGACGCCAAGGGCGGCAAGGTTGCCGTCGAGGGCTGGGCGGAAGCCTCGGAACTCGGCGTCATCGAGCTTGCAAAAAAATTCGAGGGCGCCGGCGTCTCGGCGATCATCTATACAGACATCGACCGCGACGGGATCCTCGCGGGCATCAACTGGGACGCGACGCTGGCGCTTGCGGATGCCGTCTCAATCCCCGTCATCGCGTCGGGCGGCCTGGCCTCCATGCATGACGTACGACGGATGCTGGAGCCCGATGCGGTGCGGCTGGAAGGCGCCATCTCCGGACGCGCGCTCTACGACGGCCGCATCGATCCGGCCGAAGCGCTGGCCCTGATTGCATCGCGGAAGGGAGCGGCCGCATGAGCCTGAAGGCCCGCGTCATCCCCTGCCTCGACGTGAAGGACGGCCGTGTCGTCAAGGGCGTCAACTTCGTCGACCTCATCGATGCCGGCGACCCGGTCGAGGCCGCCAAGGCCTATGATGCGGCCGGTGCCGACGAACTCTGCTTCCTCGACATTACCGCCTCCTCCGACAATCGCGACACGATCTTCGACGTCGTCGCCCGCACCGCCGATCACTGCTTCATGCCGCTCACCGTTGGTGGCGGTGTGCGCGCCGTGGCCGACATCCGCAAGCTGCTGCTCGCGGGCGCCGACAAGGTGTCGATCAATTCGGCTGCGGTGAAGAACCCGGATTTCGTCGCCGAGGCCGCCGACAAGTTCGGCAACCAGTGCATCGTCGTCTCGATCGACGCGAAGAAGGTGTCGGGCGCCGGCGAAACGGACCGCTGGGAGATCTTCACCCATGGCGGGCGCCAGCCAACCGGCATCGACGCCGTGGAATTTGCGGCGACGGTGGTGGACAAGGGCGCCGGCGAGCTGCTGGTGACCTCCATGGACCGTGACGGAACCAAGAGCGGCTACGACCTTGCCCTGACGCGTACGATTGCCGATGCCGTGCGCGTGCCGGTGGTCGCCTCCGGAGGCGTCGGCACGCTGGACGACCTCGTGGCCGGGATCCGGGACGGTCATGCCACGGCCGTTCTGGCCGCCTCGATTTTCCACTTCGGCACCTATACCGTGGAGGAGGCCAAGCGTTATATGGCCGACCACGGTATCGCGATGCGGCTGCACTGACGCCGACGGAGGCATGACATGAGCGATTTTTCCCTGGCCGATCTGGAGCAGATCGTCGCGACCCGGGCGCAAGCGTCTCCTGACCAGTCCTGGACCGCAAAGCTTGTCGCTGCCGGTCAGACCAAGGCTGCCAAGAAGCTGGGCGAAGAAGCGGTGGAAACTGTGATCGCGGCCGTTTCGCAGGAACCTGCCGCCCTCGTCAGCGAAAGCGCCGACCTCCTCTATCACCTGATGGTCGTATTGAAGATCGCCGGCATTCCGCTGCAGGATGTGATGGACGAACTCCAGCGGCGGACCGTGCAATCCGGTCTGCAGGAAAAGGCAAGCCGGCAGTCATGACCTTGGCGACGCAACCCCTTGAAGGCCAGGACCAGCTGTCCAGCGCCAACTATTCGCCCTATCACCAGTTCACCTCGGAGCAGTGGGCCCGGTTCCGCGCAGATACCCCGTTGACGCTGACGGCGGACGAGGTGGCGCGGGTACGCTCCCTCGACGATCCGATCGACCTGACAGAGGTGCGGCGGATCTATCTCTCCCTGTCGCGGCTGCTCTCTGCCCATGTGGAGGCTTCTCAGCTGCTGTTCCAGCAGCGCAACCGCTTCCTGAGCATGTCGGACGTGGCGAAGACGCCCTTCGTCATCGGCATTGCCGGTTCGGTGGCCGTCGGCAAGTCGACCACCGCCCGTATCCTGCAGGAGCTTCTGGCGCGCTGGCCGTCGAGCCCGAAGGTCGATCTCATCACCACCGACGGCTTCCTCCACCCCAATTCCATCTTGCGACGGGAAGGCCTGATGGAACGCAAGGGCTTTCCGGAAAGCTACGACATCGGCGCGCTGCTGCGTTTCCTGTCGGCGATCAAGGCCGGCGAGCCGAATGTGCGGGCGCCGCGCTATTCGCACCTCACCTATGATGTCCTGCCGGACGAGTACACCGTCGTCGACCGGCCCGACATCCTGATCTTCGAGGGGATCAACGTGCTGCAGTCACGTGATCTTCCGGCAGACGGCAAGATCGTGCCGATCGTTTCGGACTTCTTCGATTTCTCGATCTACATCGACGCGGACGAGGCGCTGATCCACAGCTGGTATGTGGAACGCTTCATGAAGCTGCGCCAGACGGCCTTCCGGGACCCCAACTCCTTCTTCAACCGCTACGCCACCATCGGCGAGGAGGCGGCGCGTGCGATCGCCGAAGGTTTGTGGGAGAACATCAATCTGAAGAACCTGCGGCAGAACATCCTGCCGACCCGCCCGCGCGCCGACCTGATCCTGCGGAAGGGCTCCAATCATCTGGTGGAGACGGTCGCTCTGAGGAAGCTTTGAGCTTGGCCATGGGATGGTTCTCGGCGCCGGCGTTTCGCCGCGATACCGCCCAGACGGAGGCCGTGGCCATGAGTGCAGGGACAACGACACCCAGCGACGGGTAATTCATCGCCACCACGTGGTTCATCAGAGGGTACAACCAGCCGACTGCCAGCAGAAGCATCGGTACCAGCTGCCTCCTGCCCATGACCAGGACCGCAATGGCAAGCGGAATGGCATCGTAGGTGTAGCCGTAAGGCGTGGCGCACAAGGCGAGGAGCCCGGTGATGGAAACTCTTACGTCGTGCTCCACCGGCATCGCTCCCCGCCACAGCCAGATCACGGCCGCGACCGCAACGGCGGTGAAAAGACCCTGGACCAGATAAGCTGTCCCAAGCCCTGCACCTAGCGATCGGACAAGCGAGAAAACCGTCATCGCGTTCATCTGGTAACCCTGTGGATAGGGCGCCTCCAGGATTGCCCGCATCATCGGATTGGTCTCGGAGAAGAACAGTGGCCAGGTCTCCCAGCCGAACACGGCGCCGCTCAGGACAACCATCGCAAGACCGGTAACGGTGGCTGAAGCCACGGCGCGATAGTTGCCGGCAGCCATCAGGCAAAAGGGAACGAGGATTCCCAGATGCGGCTTTACCGTGAGCAGGCCCAGAAGCAGGCCGCCGAGAAGAGGCCTCGTCGGAGCCAGCAGCAGGCCGCCGAGCAAAAGTGAACTCGTCAGTGCACCGTTCTGACCGAAGAGCACATTGAAGATTACAGGTGGAGCAGCCAGCAGCAGCAACCGATGCCAGCCCTTCAAGCCAAACCAGCCGGCGACGACCAGAAGCAGTGCCAGGGTCGCTCCCGTCCACGCCAGATAGGCCGGAAACACCGGAAGCGCCGCGAGCGGAGCCCCGAGGAGAAGCATTGACGGAGGGTAGCTCCATTCCTGATCGAGCAACAACGGAGAAAGAAGCCTCCGCAAAGCTGGCCGATAGGCCTCTACATCGAAAAGATGGCCCACATTGCCCTGCAATGCCAGGCGTCCGCCGCCCCAGAGGTTGGTAAAGTCCCAGTACGGCAGCCTGCCTGTCATGACGGAAAGGCCGTTGCCGTCAAGCGTCCATGCCAGACGCAGATAGTTGAGACCAATCAGCGTGCCCGTCAACCACACCACCAGCCCACTCAGGACGATAAATTTCTGCGACGCTACCGGCATGACCTCTCCCTGTTCGGACAGATTATGTCACGCGCCTTAAGGTGAGGTTGATCCGGCCGCCGTGCTTCAGCAGCGTTGACGTGCTCGGATAGATCCGGTCGACGCCGTGGAAGCAGAGCCGGCCCTCGCCGCCGAGGACGACGACGTCGCCGCTCTGCAGCCGAAACGAGCGGGTGGGATCCTTCCTCTGCGTACCGCCGACGCGGAACAGGCAGGTATTGCCGAGCGAGATGGAGAGGACCGGGGCCGCGAGGTCCGTTTCATCCCTGTCCTGATGCAGGCCCATCCGGGCATCGTCGGAATAGAAGTTGACGAGGCAGGCCTGCGGCGGCTGCGGATAATCCGCCACCTCTTCCCAGAGTGTCAGAAGCTCCTGCGGAATCGGGGGCCAGGGCTTTTCCGTCACCGGGTGGGTGTCCTGATACCGGTAGCCACGTGTCTTGTCCGTCACCCAGCCCAGCGATCCGCAGTTGGTCATGCGCACGGACATCGGCTTACCGGTTCCCGGCATCTCCGGGACGTAGAGCGGGGCCTGCGCAACGACGGCGCGGACAAGGTCCACCAGATGCTCCTGTGCCGCCCGGTCGAGCCGGCCGGGCAGGTATCTGACGCCATTCGGGAGGCCGGCCACGTCACTATTCTCCTGTCGGCTTGCCGCGCATCTTCTTGACCACCGCGCGGCCGGACTTCGCCTTCAGGCGGCGTTCGACCGAACCCTTCGTCGGCCTGGTCGCCCGGCGCGGCGGCGGCGGCGGCTCCGCGGCCTTGAGGATCAGTTCCTTCAGCCGCTCGCGGGCATCCTCGCGGTTGCGATCCTGGCTTCGAAAGCGGTTCGCCTCGATCATCAGCACGCCGTCCTTCGACATCCGCCGTCCGGCAACCCGGGGGATGTTCTCCTTCAGGCGCTCGGGCAAGGACGGGGAGTTGAGGACATCGAAGAAAAGCTGGACGGCGGTCGAGACCTTGTTGACGTTCTGCCCGCCGGGGCCGCCAGCCAATACGAACTGTTCCGTCAGTTCCCAGCCTGCAATGGTGATGCGGCTGTTGATGTAAAGGGGATTGCTGGCCATGGTTCGTCTCCGCCGTCTCTATCCCATAAACGCCGGAGGAAGGAAACCACCGGCCTGATCAGGCCGGCGGCATTGGTTTGATCGACGGTCCGTTATTCCGCCACGCTCAGCAGCACCGGTGCTGCTTCGCGCACCCTGCTGTCGACGTGGTTCTCGAACTTCTCGAAGTTGGCGATGAACATCGAGACCAGTTTCTTCGCCTGCGCGTCGTAGGCATGACCGTCCGACCATGTGGAGCGCGGGTCGAGAATGGACGAATCGACGCCGTCGACCGCGACCGGAACCGCAAACCCGAAATTCGGGTCGGTGCGGAACTGCGCGCCCTTGAGGTCTCCCGTCAGCGCCGCCGTCAGCAGCGCCCGCGTGGCCTTGATCGGCATCCGGCGCCCGACTCCATAAGCGCCGCCGGTCCAGCCGGTGTTGACGAGCCAGCAATCGACGCCGTGACGGTCGATCAGGTCGCGCAGCAGATTGCCGTATTCCGCCGGGTGACGCGGCATGAAGGGCGCGCCGAAGCAGGTGGAGAAGGTCGCCTCCGGTTCGGTGACACCCTTTTCCGTGCCCGCCACCTTGGCCGTGTAGCCGGACAGGAAGTGGTACATGGCCTGTTCCGGCGTCAGCCTGGCGATCGGCGGCATGACCCCGAAGGCATCCGCCGTCAGCATGATGATCGTCTTCGGATGCGGGGCAAGCCCGGTGTCCGAAGCATTGGGAATGAAGTGCAGCGGATAGGCGCTGCGGGTGTTTTCCGTCAGCGAGCCGTCCTCGAAATCCGGAACCCGGTTCTCGTCGAGGACGACGTTTTCCAGCACCGTTCCGAATCGGCGGGTGGCAGCGTAGATTTCCGGCTCCGCTTCGGCCGAGAGACGAATGGCCTTCGCGTAGCAGCCGCCTTCGAAATTGAAGATCCCGCTTTCGCCCCAGCCATGCTCGTCATCGCCGATCAGGGTACGGCTCGGATCCGCAGACAACGTCGTCTTGCCCGTGCCCGAAAGACCGAAGAAGACGGCGGCATCGCCGGCGGGACCGACATTGGCCGAGCAATGCATCGGCATGACGTGCTTTGCGGGCAGCAGGTAGTTCAGCACGGTGAAGACCGACTTCTTGTTCTCGCCGGCATAGGAGGTCCCGCCGATCAGCACGATGCCGCGCGTCAGGTCGCAGGCGATCACGGTCTCGGTGCGGCAGCCATGCCGGGCCGGATCCGCCTTGAAGCTCGGCAGGTTGATGATCGTCAGCTTCTGCGAGAAGGTCTCGAGCGTCGCCCGGCTCGGCCGGATCAAAAGGTTGCGGATGAACAGCGCATGCCAGGCAAGTTCCGTCACGACGCGCGTCGGGAGCGCATTTTCCGGATCGGCACCACCGATCAGATCCTGGATGTACAGCGTCTTGCCGGCCGCATGCGCCAGCATGTCCTTGTGGAGGACGTCGAAGCGCTCCGGAGACATCGGCTTGTTGTTGTCCCACCAGATGACGTCTTCCGTGGTCTCGTCGCGCACCACGAACTTGTCCTTGGGAGAACGGCCGGTGTGCTGGCCGGTGACGGCGCGCAGGGCACCATCCGCCGTCACCTCGGCTTCCCGGTTGCGAATGGCTTCTTCGTAGAGTTCCGTCTCCGAGAAGTTGTAGTTGGCGCGGGAGACATCGGCAAAACCGATGGTCGAAATCCCGTTGGACGGATTGTAAAGTCCGAGCTCCTGCATATGCGCCTTCCTTCCCGTGGCGTTGGTCTGCTGCACCAACTAGCCCCCGCGAATGCAAAGGGCAAGAGCAGATAGCGACAATAACGCAATGATATCAATATATTAATCGATTTAAAAAAATCTATTCCTATTTAAATCGGTTTAGTGTCTTTTTTAGTTTGCAAAGTCGAACAAGTGGAGCCGGGGCGCGTTGTCGTTGTAATCGGCGGCAGAGCCTCTATCTTTGCCACAATTTGTTCCACCTTTAGACTCACAACGCGCTTCGGCATTCGCCGGACCTGGCTGGGGACATTCCAGGAGATGCGCAGAGATGGTGATGGAGACGGAGAGCATGCAGACAATCGCGCTCGTGGACGACGATCGCAACATTCTCACTTCGGTATCGATCGCGCTTGAAGCAGAAGGCTACAAGGTCGAGACATATACCGATGGTGCGTCCGCACTTGACGGCCTCTTGGGACGGCCGCCGCAACTGGCGATCTTCGACATCAAGATGCCGCGCATGGACGGAATGGAACTCCTGCGCCGGTTACGGCAGAAATCGGACATCCCTGTGATCTTCCTGACGTCGAAGGACGAGGAGATCGACGAGTTGTTCGGCCTGAAGATGGGCGCCGACGACTTCATCACCAAGCCGTTCTCGCAACGGCTGCTGGTGGAGCGCGTCAAGGCGATCCTGAGACGCGCCAGCGCCCGCGAAACCCAAGGCTCCGGCACGGGTGCCAAGGCGGCAAGCGACGCCCAGCAGGCGAGAACCCTCGATCGCGGGCAGCTGGCAATGGACCAGGAGCGGCACACATGCACCTGGAAGGGTGAACCCGTGACCCTGACGGTGACGGAATTCCTGATCCTCCACTCGCTTGCCCAGCGGCCCGGCGTGGTGAAGAGCCGTGACGCGCTGATGGATGCCGCCTACGACGAGCAGGTCTATGTGGACGACCGCACGATCGACAGCCACATCAAGCGCCTGCGCAAGAAATTCAAGATGGTTGACGTGGACTTCGATATGATCGAAACGCTCTACGGGGTTGGCTACCGCTTCCGGGAAGCGGCGTAGGCAGGTCGGCACGGCCGACAGGAGAGCGAGCGCCCGGAGGGGCGCGGCCGGTCCTGCGAAAGGACTATTGGTGGCAGATCGACTGCTTGAAGATGACATTGCCGATGGGATGGGCGAAGACGGGCAGCGCGCGTCCGGACGCGTCTGGTCTCATCCCTTCACCATGATCCGCAGGGTGTTCGGCCATGCCGTCTTCTCCAGCCTCACCCGCCGGATCCTCTTCTTCAACATTGCGGCGACCGTGGTGCTGGTGGGCGGCATCCTCTATCTCAACCAGTTTCGCGAGGGACTGATCGACGCCCGCGTCGAAAGCCTGCTGACGCAGGGCGAGATCATCGCCGGCGCCATCTCGGCATCCGCTTCGGTCGACACCAATTCGATCACCATCGATCCGGAGAAGCTGCTCGAGCTGCAGGCCGGGCAAAGCATCACGCCCGTCCCCAATGACGAGGATCTCGATTTTCCGATCGATCCGGACCGCGTCGCACCGGTGCTCCGGCGACTGATTTCCCCGACGCGCACCCGGGCCCGGCTGTTCGATGCGGACGCCAACATGCTGCTCGACTCCCGCCACCTCTATTCCCGCGGCCAGGTGCTGCGCTACGATCTGCCGCCGGTCGAACAGGAAACGACGAGCTGGGGCGACTGGTTCGTCGGCCTGTTCAACCGCATGCTGCAGCAGAGCAACCTCCCCCTCTACAAGGAAGCGCCAGGCGGCGATGGCTCCATCTACCCCGAGGTGATGAATGCACTGACGGGTGTGCGTGGTGCGGTCGTGCGCATCACCGATCGGGGCGAGCTGATCGTCTCGGTCGCGGTTCCCGTGCAGCGGTTCCGGGCCGTGCTGGGGGTCCTGCTCCTGTCCACGCAGGCGGGTGACATCGACAAGATCGTCCATGCCGAACGGCTTGCTATCATGCGGGTGTTCGGTGTCGCGACGCTCGTCAACATCCTGCTGTCGCTGCTTCTGTCATCCACCATCGCCAATCCGCTCCGCCGGCTCGCGGCCGCCGCCATCCGCGTGCGGCGCGGCGCCAAACAGCGTGAGGAAATCCCGGATTTCGCCTACCGCCAGGACGAGATCGGCAACCTGTCGATCGCCCTTCGCGAAATGACGACCGCGCTCTACGACCGGATCGATGCGATCGAGAGCTTCGCCGCCGACGTCAGCCACGAGCTCAAGAACCCGCTCACCTCGCTGCGCAGCGCGGTAGAGACCCTGCCGCTGGCCAAAACGGAAGAATCGAAGCAGAGACTGACGGAGATCATCTTCCACGATGTGCGCCGGCTCGACCGGCTGATCAGCGACATTTCCGACGCCTCGCGGCTCGATGCGGAACTCGCTCGGTCGGATGCTGCGCCGATCGACATGCAGGTCCTGCTGCGCAACATGGTCGACATTTCCCGCCAGATCCGCAGCGGCCGCAAGCCGATGGAGATCGAGCTCAGCATCGACACGAAATCGGCCGGAAAGGCCTCCTTCATCGTCAACGGCCACGATCTCCGGCTGGGACAGATCGTCACCAACCTCATCGAGAATGCCCGGTCCTTCGTGCCGGAACAGGGCGGGCACATCCTCATCCGGCTCTACCATTCCCGCGGTCGCATCAATGTCCAGGTGGATGACAACGGGCCCGGCATCCAGGCCGAAGACATCGACCGGATCTTCGAACGCTTCTACACCGACAGGCCGGAAGGCGAGAGCTTCGGCCAGAACTCCGGCCTCGGCCTTTCGATCAGCCGGCAGATCGCCGAAGCCCACGGCGGCACGCTGAGGGCCGAGAACATCATCGAGCCGAAGACGGGCGAGATCACCGGCGCCCGGTTCACGCTGTCGCTGCCGCCCGCAGGCCGCGCCGATGCCTGACCCGGTCAACATCCATGCCACGGCCGTCGTCGTCGGCGAGGCAGGCCTGCTGTTCGTCGGCCCCTCGGGCATCGGCAAGTCGGCGATGGCGCTGCAGTGTCTGGCGACCGCGAGACGCGCGGGATGGACCGCCGCGCTCGTTGCCGATGACCAGGTCTTCATCTCCCGACAGAACGGCAGGCTGGTCGCCACCCGGCCGGCGGCCATCGCCGGACTGATCGAGATCCGCGGCAGCGGCATTGCGGCGATCCCGAGCATCCCGGAGGCGCCCCTGCATCTTGCAATCCTTCTGGTCGACCCGCGTACGGCCGAACGGCTGCCGGCTGAGGATCAGACCTATCCTGTTCCCGGGCATGGTGCCCTTCCCCAGCTCCTGCTGGTCAACGACCACCGGGAGCCGCTTGCGGCCATCGCGGCACTTCATCCTCGAATCGGTATACCGACGACATTGTGAAAGGAACCACTCGTATTTTTGACTTGCACTTCAAAGCTACATGGCGAAGATGGCGTCCCACCGCTGGACGGCCTTTGTGCATTGCGATAGGGGCCGCAAGTTTCCATAGCAGGGGGAGTTCATGATCGGAGTAGTGCTTGTCACCCATGGCAAGCTGGCTGAGGAGTTTCGACATGCCGTCGAGCATGTCGTCGGACCGCAGAGATGCATCGAAACGGTCTCCATCGGCCCGGAAGATGACATGGACCAGCGCCGCCAGGACATTGTCGATGCGGTCGAGCGCGCCGACGACGGCCATGGCGTCATCATCCTCACCGACATGTTCGGCGGCACGCCATCCAACCTTTCGATTTCGGTGATGGCCAGCGGCCGCGTCGAGGTGATCGCCGGCGTCAACCTGCCGATGCTGATCAAGCTCGCCGGCGTCCGTGGCGACAACGACATGGACAGAGCGCTCGCGGAGGCCTCTGACGCGGGGCGAAAATATATCAATGTCGCCAGCCGCGTTCTCAGCGGCAAGTAACCCGAAAGCACCATGCCCCCCCTGACCCGCGAGTTCCTCATCATCAACAAGCGCGGCCTGCACGCGCGTGCTTCCGCGAAATTCGTCCAGACCGTCGGCCGCTTCGAGGCGGAGGTGGCCGTCAGCCGGGACGGCATGACCGTCGGGGGCATGTCGATTATGGGACTGATGATGCTGGCGGCCAGCCCCGGATGCAGCGTCGAGGTCAGCGCCTCGGGGCCGCAGGCGACCGAGGCCCTTGATGCCCTCGAACAGCTGATTGCCGACCGGTTCGGCGAAGAGGCTTAACCTTCCGGACATAAAGATATAAACACTTCTTTATGTCCCGTTGCGTCCCGCCCGCAAGACTGATAAACCGGCTCTCGAATGACGATGAGCGGTGCTTGATGACTGGCACCGGCAACTTCCAGCTGGAGAGCTTCATGAGCATTGAGAAAGACTATATCGTCGCCGATATCGGACTTGCCGCCTACGGTCGCAAGGAACTCGACATCGCCGAGACGGAAATGCCCGGCCTGATGGCATGCCGCGAGGAATTCGGCGACAGCAAGCCGCTGAAGGGCGCCCGGATCTCCGGTTCGCTGCACATGACGATCCAGACGGCCGTGCTGATCGAGACGCTGAAGGTGCTGGGCGCCGACATCCGCTGGGCGTCCTGCAA
Source organism: Pseudorhizobium marinum (assembly GCF_000705355.1). Lineage (NCBI taxonomy): Bacteria > Pseudomonadati > Pseudomonadota > Alphaproteobacteria > Hyphomicrobiales > Rhizobiaceae > Pseudorhizobium > Pseudorhizobium marinum. The sequence continues at coordinate 351,137 of NZ_JMQK01000003.1, read as the reverse complement.
CATCTTCTCCACGCAGGACCATGCAGCCGCGGCGATCGCCGAGAGCGGCATTCCGGTGTTTGCGGTCAAGGGCGAAAGCCTGACGGAATACTGGGAATACACCGACAAGATCTTCCAGTGGTCCGATGGCGGCGTTACCAACATGATCCTCGACGACGGCGGCGACGCGACGATGTACATCCTGCTCGGCGCCCGCGCCGAAGCCGGTGAAGACGTCCTCTCGAACCCCGGCTCGGAAGAAGAAGAGATCCTGTTCGCGCAGATCAAGAAGCGCCTGCAGGCATCGCCCGGCTGGTTCACGAAACAGCGCGACGCCATCAAGGGCGTTACCGAAGAAACGACGACCGGCGTTCACCGCCTCTATGAACTCAGCAAGAAGGGCCTCCTGCCCTTCCCGGCGATCAACGTCAACGACAGCGTCACCAAGTCGAAGTTCGACAACAAGTACGGCTGCAAGGAATCGCTGGTCGACGGCATCCGCCGCGGCACCGACGTGATGATGGCCGGCAAGGTCGCCGTCGTCTGCGGCTACGGCGATGTCGGCAAGGGCTCGGCAGCGTCGCTCGCCGGCGCCGGTGCACGGGTGAAGGTGACGGAAGTCGATCCGATCTGCGCCCTGCAGGCGGCAATGGACGGTTTTGAAGTCGTCGTGCTCGAGGACGTCATCGACAGCGCCGACATCTTCATCACCACGACCGGCAACAAGGACGTCATCCGCCTCGACCACATGCGCGCCATGAAGGACATGGCAATCGTCGGCAACATCGGCCACTTCGACAACGAGATCCAGGTCGCGGCGCTCAAGAACCTCAAGTGGACCAACGTCAAGCCGCAGGTCGACATGGTCGAGTTCCCGAAGGGCAACCGGATCATCCTGCTGTCTGAAGGTCGCCTGCTGAACCTTGGCAACGCCACCGGTCACCCGTCCTTCGTGATGTCGGCATCCTTCACCAACCAGGTGCTGGCGCAGATCGAGCTGTTCACGAAGCAGGGCGAGTACAAGAACGACGTCTACATCCTGCCGAAGCACCTCGACGAAAAGGTCGCGCGCCTGCACCTCGCCAAGCTCGGCGTCAAGCTGACGGAGCTTTCCGACGAGCAGGCCGGCTACATCGGCGTATCGAAGTCCGGCCCGTTCAAGGCCGAACACTACAGGTACTAAACTATCCAGTGATATCCACAATATATTGATGATCGCGGCCTTGACGAGGCCGCGATTTCTTTTTTCCCCGCAGCCTTCCCGACGATTCCCTAAAGAAGTACTCTGTCAGACATCGAATCGCACCTGCTTCGGGCAAGCGCGATGTGGGATGTCTTGTCGATCGTGCGGCAAAAAGACGGAGACAGACCGGGGATGTCGGTGAACAAAAAGAACCTCCTTCAGGAGGCAAATTCCCGCGGCGGCGAAAGCAGCGGGAATAATGTCTCAACGGCCTCAGGCCAGCGAAAACGGTTGCGTTTGCGCCATGCCTTGCGCGCGCTTCTGGCGGGTAGCGCCTTTGCCGGCAGCGCACACGGCGTTCTGGCGCAAGAGGCAGGTCCGGCGGCCGTCAAACTGTTCACCTCCACTGAAGTCGTTGTCTCCTCGCTGGTCGTCGGTGCCCTTGGCGCGGCCCTTCTTTCCGTCCTCTGGCTGGTGCGGCAGCGCGGCAACATGGAGAACGAGACACAGGAGATGCGCAGCGCTCTGACGGACGCACGGCAGCAGATTTCGAAATATGAGGCGCTCATCGCCGACAAGAACCGGCGCATCGTCGTCTGGGACGGCGCCACCTCGAAGCCCGAGTTCCTGGGCCAGCTGCCGGTGGAGACTGGTGCGCCGCAGCTGGACCGGGAGTTTCTCGCCTTCGGCCGCTGGCTGCGGCCCGGCTCGGCCACCGAGCTGGAGCGGGCCATCGAGGCGCTGCGCAGCGACGCGCACAGTTTCGACACGGTGGTCGAGACGAACCGCGACGAAATCCTCGAGGTGCAGGGGCGCGTGTCCGGCGGTCGGGCCTTCGTCCGCTTCATCGCCTTGAACAACCTGCGGGCGGAGCTTGCGGAGCTGAAGATCGAGCGCGAGCGCCTGCAGGGCTCCATCACGCTGTTCCAGTCGCTCCTGGATGCGATCGAGCAGCCGGTCTGGCGGCGCGATAACGCCGGCCGCCTTGCCTGGGTCAACCATGCCTATAGCGACGCCGTGGACGCGGTTGCGCCGACCCAGGCCATCGGCGAAGGACGCGAGTTCCTCGGAACCGTCGCCCGCGAAAAGATTCGCGCCAGCGTGACCCCCGATTCGCCCTACCATGACCGCGTCTCGACCGTCGTTCACGGCAACCGCACCATCTATGAGATCGTCGACGTCGTGGCGGCAAGCGGCTCGGCCGGAATGGCCATCGACGTGTCGGAAGCCGAGGCGGTTCGAGAAGAGTTGAAGCGCACCCTGCGCAGCCATGCCGAAACGCTCGATCACCTGGCAACGCCGGTTGCCATCTTCGATCGCGACCGGCGCCTGCAGTTCTACAATCAGGCTTTCGTGTCCCTCTGGGGTCTCGATCTCTCCTTCCTGGATTCCCGGCCCGACAACAACGAGCTCCTCGATCGCCTGCGCGGCGAAAACAGGCTTCCCGAGCCGCTCAACTGGCGGGTCTGGAAGGAGGAGGCCCTTTCGGTCTATCAGGCGCTGGATACCAAGACCGACCTCTGGCACCTGCCGCAAGGACAGACGCTGCGGGTCATCGCCACCGCGCATCCGCAAGGCGGCGCCACCTGGGTGTTCGAGAACCTCACCGAACAGGTCGATCTCGAGACGCGCTACAATACGCTGGTGATGGTACAGGGCGAAACCATCGACCATCTTTCCGAAGGCGTGGCGGTGTTCGGGCCTGACGGCCGCATTCGGCTGTCGAACCCGGCGTTCCGGGCCCTCTGGGGCATTACCGCCGAACAGGCAAAGCCCGGCGTCCACATCCGCGCCATCGAGGAGGCCTGTGCGCCGTCCTATGACAGGCCCGACGGCTGGCGGCGCTTCGGCCAGATACTGACGAACTGCGATGACGAGAGGCCTTCGCTGCAGGGTACGCTGGAGCTCTTCTCCGGCCTGATCCTCGACTATGCGGTGACGCCGCTGCCGAACGCGCAGACGATGCTCACCTTCGTCGACATGACCGCCAGCGCCCGCGCCGAACGTGCCCTGATGGAGAAGAACGAAGCCCTTCGCCGCGCAGACGAGATCAAGAACGATTTCGTCCAGCATGTCTCCTATGAGCTTCGCTCGCCGCTGACTAACATCATCGGCTTCACCGACCTCCTGAAGACGCCGGGCGTCGGATCGCTGAACGAGCGCCAGGCGGAGTATATCGGACACATCTCCACCTCGTCGTCCCTCCTGCTGACCATCGTCAACGACATCCTCGATCTGGCGACGGTCGATGCGGGCATCATGCAGCTCGACTACGAAGAGATCAGCATCGACGATCTTCTGGACGACGTGGCGATGCAGATCGCCGACCGGCTGCAGGAGAACCAGATGACCCTGGAGATCACCGCACCGCAGGGGATCGGCTCGATCGTCGCCGACCCTCAGCGGCTGAAGCAGATCCTGCTCAAGCTCCTGACCAATGCCACCAATTTCGCGCCGGAAGGCAGCACGATCACCCTCACCTGCCGACGCGACGCGACCGATGTGTATTTCTCGGTCTCCGACAGCGGACCCGGCATTCCGCAAGAGATGCTGAGCACCATCTTCAACCGTTTCTCCTCGACACCCCGCGGCGGCAAGCGGAGCGGCGCCGGCCTTGGCCTGTCGATCGTCGAGAGCTTCGTGCAGCTGCACAAGGGCGAAGTCAGGATCGAAAGCCGGCCCGGTGCCGGCACCACCGTCAGCTGCCGGATCCCGAGCGCCGTCACGATGCGTACCATCGCCGCGGCCGAATGAGCGACGCCACTCCGATTGTCGTCAGCCTTGCGGATGAAGCGGCCACCATCCAGCTTGGCGAAGATCTTGCACTGGCCCTGAAGCCCGGTGACTGCCTGGCGCTTTCCGGAGACCTCGGCGCCGGCAAATCGACGCTGGCGCGGGCGTTGGTGCGAGCGATCGCCGACGACGAGGCGCTGGAGGTTCCCTCCCCCACCTTCACGCTGGTACAGAGCTACGAGCTGCGCATTCCCGTCTCCCATTTCGACCTCTATCGTCTCGGCGACGCGTCCGAACTCGACGAGCTTGGTCTCGACGAGGCGCTGGCCTCGGGTATCTGCCTGGTCGAATGGCCGGAGATGGCGGAGGCTCTTCTTCCCCGGGATCGCCTCACGCTGCGGCTCGAAAACGAGGGCCAGGGGCGGATTGCCCGTTTCGAGGGGCCTGATGCCGCCTTGAAGCGCATCCGACGGTCCCTCGCCATCCGCAAGACGCTGGACGGCTGGGGCTATCCGGCGGCAACACGCCGATACCTGACCGGCGACGCCTCGGTGCGGGCCTATGAGACCATCCATCGTGCCGACGGATCCGCGACGATCCTCATGGACTGGCCGCGGCAGCTCGAGGGCCCGGCCGTCCTAGACGGCAAGACATACCCGAAGGTCGCGCATCTGGCCGAGGACGCCTCCCCGTTTATCGCCGTTTCCGATTATCTCCGCGGTATCGGCCTTGCGGCTCCGAAGGTGCTTGAGGCCGATGTCGACGAGGGCATTCTGCTCCTCGAAGATCTCGGTGCCGATGGCGTTCTGGACGCCGAAGGCAAGCCGATCCCCGAGCGGTATCGCGAAAGCGTCGCCTGCCTGGCCTATCTGCATGAACGGCCGGCGCCGCGAGACCTGCCCGCAGGTGCCGGACGTCTGCACCACATTCCCGACTTCGATCCCGTGGCCATGACCATGGAGGCCCGGCTGCTCGTCGACTGGCACCTCCCCTGGAAGCGCGGCAATCCGGCGTCCGACGCCGAGCGTCAGGAGTATCACGACATCTGGCAGGCGCTGATCTCTGAGCTGCAGGCGGCCGAGACCAACCTGCTGCTGCGGGATTTCCATTCGCCCAACATCATCTGGCGCGAGCACGAGCAAGGTGTGAAGCGGGCCGGCCTCATCGATTTTCAGGACGCGATGATCGGGCCGACCGCCTATGACCTCGCCTCCATCGTCCAGGACGCCCGGGTCGACATCCCCGCGCCGCTCGCCGAGATGATGATGGCTGACTATCTGGCGCTTCGCCATGGCCAGGGCCCCTTCGGCGAGGCAGCCTTCCTCAAGGCCTTCGCGATCATGGCGGCCCAGCGCAACTGCAAGCTCGCCGGCCTCTGGGTTCGGCTGATGCAGCGCGACGGCAAGCCGGGCTACATGAAGCACATGCCCCGCACGCTTGCCCATCTGGCGACGGCGCTGCGACACGAGGCGCTGGCGCCACTGCGGGCCTGGTGCCTGAAGGCGGGAATAGCGCTACCCGAATCAGGAGCCCTGCTTTAGAAAGCATGGCATGAAGATCACCCAGGCCATGGTGCTGGCAGCGGGTCTTGGAACCCGCCTGCGACCGATCACCGACCGCATGCCGAAACCGCTGGTGCGCGTCGCCGGCAAGCCGATGATCGACTATGCCCTCGACGCGCTGGCTGCGGCCGGCGTGGAACACGCGGTCGTCAACGTCCATCACTTCGCCGACCAGATGGAGGCGCATCTCGCCGTCTACCCCAGGCTCCAGGTCGAGGTTTCGGACGAGCGCGACCAGCTGATGGATTCCGGCGGCGGGCTCGTGAAGGGGCTGAGGCTGCTTCAGCCCGGGCCGCTCTTCGTGATGAACGCCGATCTCTTCTGGGTCGGCGAACCCTCCGGACAGCCGACCAGCCTGCAGCGGCTTGCCGATGCCTTTGACCCGGACACGATGGACATGCTGCTCCTCTGCGTACCGCTGGAGAAGACGACCGGCCACAACGGCAAGAAGGACTTCCAGCTGGACGGCGCCGGGCGGCTCAGCCGGTATACGGACGGCGCGCAACCGCTCGTCTATGCCGGTGCCATCGCCATGCATTCGACGCTGTGTGCCGATGCCCCGCAGACGCCGTTCAGCCTCAACCGCTATTTCGACCAGGCAATCGAGAAGGGCCGGCTGTACGGGCTGATCCTCGACGGCCACTGGCTGACCGTGGGCACGCCGGAGGCTCTCGACGAAGCTGAGAAGGTGCTCGCCGACCTTTCCGTCGGCGCGTGACGATGGACGCGCGCCGCCAGAAACGCATCTTCACCATTCCGGCGGGAACGCCCTTCCTCAAGACGCTGGCCGCGGCGCTTTGCGACGGTCGCCTGAGCGAGGGGTTCCGCCATGATCCCGAGGATCCGCTGTCCCTCGCCAATGTCACGATCTTCGTTCCCACACGGCGGTCGGCCCGCGTGCTGCGATCGGAATTCGTCGATCTTCTCGGCGGCCGCTCCGCGATCCTGCCGGTCATCCGTCCGCTCGGCGAGACCGAGGACGACAGCGGCTATTTCGATCTCGCAGCGCCCGAGGAAATGGACCTGGCCATGCCGATCGGCGGGGTGGCGCGGCTGCTGGAGCTCGGCCGGCTGATCCTCGCCTGGCGAAACCGCCTGCCGCAGGTGGTCATCGACATCCATTCCGATTCCCCGCTGGTGGCGCCGGCGAGCCCGGCCGACGCCATCTGGCTTGCCCGCTCGCTGGCCGAACTGATCGATTCGGTGGAGACGGAAGAGCGGGACTGGGCCGACCTCGGCAACCTCGACACGGCGGAGCATGCGCTCTGGTGGCAGCTGACGGCGGAATTCCTGTCGATCGCCAGCGCCTTCTGGCCGGCGCGCCTCGAGGAACTGCGGCGCTCCTCACCTGCCCGTCACCAGGCGGCGCTCTTGCGCGGTGAAGCGCGGCGGACTGCGCAACGGGAGCACAAGGGTCCGGTGATCGTTGCCGGCTCGACCGGCTCGGTGCCGGCCGCAGCCGACCTGATCGCGGCCATCGCCGCCCTGCCGCAGGGATCCGTGGTTCTACCCGGCCTCGACCTCGACATGCCGGACGACCAGTGGGCGACGATCAGCGCGGAGGGCTTTGACGGCAGGATCGATCCGTCGAGCCGCAGCCACCCGCAGTTCGGTCTGTCGCGCCTGCTGCGCAAGCTCGGCGTCGACCGGGATGAGGTCGAAACGCTGGGCTCGGTCCCCCCCGACCTCGATCTGCGGGCAAAGACGCTGTCGCAGGCTCTGGCGCCGGCGACCGCGACGGACCAGTGGAGCCGCTGGCGTCAGGAGGTCGATCGGCAGGCACTGCAGGAGGCCTTTGCCGACGTCGCCCTGATCGAAGCGGCCAACGAGCGTGAAGAGGCCGTGGCGATCGCGATCGCCCTTCGTCTGGCGCTCGAGACGCCCCGGGCGGACGGACGCGAATCACAGGCGGCGCTGATCACCCCGGACCGGACACTCGCCCGGCGGGTGACGGCCGAGCTGGCGCGCTTCGGCATTACCGCTGACGACACGGCAGGCACCCCTCTTTCGGCAACGCCGCAGGGCACGCTGGTGCAGCTGCTCCTGGAAGCGACGCTGCGTCCCGGTGATCCCGTCGCGATCACCTCGCTCCTCAAGCATCCGCTGGTGCGGCTTGGCATGGATCACGAACAGCTGCGGGAGGCCGCCGAAGCGCTGGAAATCCTCGCGCTGCGCGGCGGGCGCGGCGACATGGATATCTCTGCCCTGGAACCACTGCTGCACGAACAGCGGGCAGCCCAGAAGACCGACCGGCATCCGCCGCAATGGCGGCTGGCGCTTTCGGACGAGGCCTTCGAGACGGCAGAGAGGCTGGCGCAGCGTCTCGCTGCCGCCATCGAGCCGCTGGCGAGCGCCCTCCTGGCACGGCGGGCCGATGGCCGGGGCATGACGGCCAGGCTGGACCTCTCCGATTGGGCCGACCGGACCGGGCGAGCGCTGGAATCACTGTGCGCCGACGCGGCGGGCGACCTCTCGCCGCTCTGGTCGGGCGAAGCCGGTGAACGCCTGGCAGGACTGCTGGGAGAGGTCATCGAGACCGACGGCCAGATGGAGGCGGACGGGCCGCAGTGGATCGATATCGTCCAGGCGCTGGCAACCGGCGAAGCGGTCAAGCCCCGCTCCCTCAGCCACCCGCGCGTCTTCATCTTCGGCACGCTCGAGGCCCGGCTGCAGACCGTCGACACGATGATCCTCGGCGGGCTGAACGAGGGCTCCTGGCCGGGGCAGACGATCAACAATCCCTTCCTGTCGCGGACGATGAAGACGGAGATGGGGCTCGAGCCACCCGAGCGGCGAATCGGGCAGCTGGCGCATGATTTCGAGATGGCGAACGGGACGCGGCAGCTGATCTATTCACGGTCGCTGCGGCAGGGGTCGACGCCCACCGTCGCCTCGCGCTGGCTGCAGAGGCTTCTGGCTCTTGGCGGCTACGATCTCGCCGGCAATCTGCGGGCCCGCGGCAACCAGTATCGCCAATGGGCTAGTGCGATCGATGCGGGGGACAACCAGAGCCCGGCACGGCGTCCGTCGCCCAAGCCTCCGGCCGATCTGCAACCGACGAAATATTCCTTCAGCGAAGTCGCCCGACTGCGGCGCGATCCCTATTCGATCTATGCCCGGCGGATCCTGCGGCTCGATCCGATCGCCGCCTTCAATGCGGATCCGGGGGCGGCCGAGCGCGGCACGCTCTACCACGCCATCATCGACCGCTATACCCGCGAGGGTCATCTTCCTGGCACCCCGGTGTCGCTGGAGGCCATGCGGCGGATCATCGACGAACTCTTCGACGCCGAACAGCTTCCGGCGCATATCGACCGGGTCTGGCGGCCGCGCGTGGTCGAGGTCGGCAAGGCCTTCCTGCGCTGGGAGGCGCAGCGGGCGCCGGACATCCGGAGCAGTGTCACCGAATGCGGCGCCGGCTGGGAGATCCCCGGCGCCGGCATCCGACTGACCGGGATCGCCGACCGCATCGACATCAAGGGGTCGGGACTGGCAACCCTCATCGACTACAAGACCGGCTCCAATCCCAGCCCGTCGCAGGCGCGCTCGCTTCTCGACCCGCAGCTGGCTCTGGAGGCCGCGGCGCTGCGCGCCGGCGCCTTCAAATCCGTCGGTGCCCTGGAGCCGGACGAACTGCTCTACGTGCGGCTGAAGCCTGGCGAGCGTTTCAAATCCGAATTGGTCAACAACGAGGGCGCCAAGAACGGCAAGTCCGCGGTCGATCTCGCAGACGATTCGGTCGAGCAGCTGACGAAGTTCGTGGCCCTGCTGCGCAGCGGCGAAGCCGGCTTCGCCTCGCGGCTCGTGCCCTTCATGCAGAGTGATTACGGCGGCGACTACGACCATCTGGCGCGCGTTGCCGAATGGGCGACGGCCGATGACGAGGAGGGCGAACCCGATGAGTGACGCCCTGCCGGATGGCGACGAGCCGCACCAATGGCTCGACTGGACGGCGCGTCAGCAGTCGCTGGCGTCGGATCCCGTCAGCTCCGCCTGGGTCTCTGCCAATGCCGGGTCAGGAAAGACGCATGTGCTGACGCAACGGGTGATCCGGCTGCTGCTCTCCGGCTGCCGCCCCTCCTCCATTCTCTGCCTCACCTATACCAAGGCGGCGGCCTCCGAAATGTCCAACCGGGTGTTCCAGCGGCTGGCGGAATGGGCGGTGCTGGACGACGCGGCGCTGACCCAGAGGATTGCGGCCATCGAAGGTGATGAGCCGGATTCGCTGAAGCTTGCGGAAGCCCGACGGCTGTTTGCGAAGGCGCTGGAAACGCCGGGTGGACTGAAGATCCAGACCATCCACGCCTTCTGCGAGGCGCTGCTGCACCAGTTCCCCCTGGAAGCCAATGTCGCCGGCCACTTCTCCGTCCTCGACGATCGCTCCGCTTCCGCGCTGCTGGCCGAGGCGCGCCGGTCGCTGCTGACGGCGACGTCGGCGGAAGACGATCCGGCGCTGGCCGAGGCATTCGCCCACGTGCTCGACCTCGGCGACGAGTTCGGTCTGGAGACGCTGCTCAGCGACATCATCGCCCGGCGCACAGCGATCCGCCGCTTCCTCGCCCATGCGCAGGCCCATGGGGGAATCGATCCGGCGCTGCGGCAGGCCTGGGATCAACCGCCGGACGCGACGGAGGCAACCGTGGCTGCTGGCTATTGGCCGCTCGCCGGCCTCTCCGGCGGCACGCTTTCAAGCTATCTGCAGCTCTCGGACGAGAAGGGCGGCTCCAAGGTTCTAGAGGTCGCCTATGGGCTGCGGCTCTGCGAGAAGGAAGCCGATCCCCTGGTCCGCGCCCGCATCCTCGACGGCCTCTTTCTCACCAAGGACGGCAAGCCGAAGGCCGACACTTCCCTGGTTGCCAAGAAGATGCTCGACGCGGCGCCCCTGCTGGCCGCGGCCGTCGAGCAGGCGCGAAACCATGTCGTCGAGTGCCGCAACCGGTTGCGGATCATGCGGATGCTGGCGGCGACCAAGGCAGCGCTGATGCTGGCAGAGCGGCTGAACGACGACTACGAGGACCTGAAGAAGCAGCGCAGCCTGCTGGACTTCGAGGATCTGATTGCCAAGACGGCCGATCTTCTGACCCGCGACGGCGTCGGCGCCTGGGTGCATTACAAGCTCGACCAGGGCATCGACCATATTCTGGTCGACGAGGCGCAGGACACGAGCCCGGTGCAATGGACGGTGATCAAGTCGCTGGCGGAGGATTTCTACTCCGGCCGCAGCGCCCGGGAGATCCGCCGGACGATCTTTGCCGTCGGCGACGAGAAGCAGTCCATCTATTCGTTCCAGGGTGCCCGCCCGGAGCGGTTCGCCGAGGAGCGCATCCGCACCGAAAAAGACGTGCGGGCGAGCGGCCAGGGCTTCAATCCCGTGCGCCTGCCGCTCTCCTTCCGCTCGACCGCCGACGTGCTGGCCGCGGTCGACCAGGTGTTTTCGCTGGAGGAGAACGCCCGCGGCCTCACCTTCGGCGGCGAGCCGATCGTCCACCGCTCGAACCGCATCGGCCATCCCGGTGCCGTCGATCTCTGGGACGTGGTGGTGCCGGAGGTGGCAGATGCCGGCGACGACTGGACGGCGCCCTTCGACGCCACGCCCGACAAGGCACCCTCGGCCATCCTCGCCGCCCGAATCGCGCATCGCGTCGGCGAGATGATCGGCCGGGAGACGATCATCGAGAAGGGCGTCGAGCGGCCGATCGAACCCGGCGACATCCTGGTGCTGGTGCGCAAGCGGGATGCTTTCGTCAATGCCCTGACGCGGGCGCTGAAGCGACGCGACAACATCCCCGTCGCCGGTGCCGACCGGCTGCGGCTGACCAGCCATATCGCCGTCCAGGACCTTCTGGCGCTCGGCCGGTTCCTCGTGCTGCCGCAGGACGACCTCTCGCTTGCGGCGCTGCTGAAGAGCCCGCTGTTCGACCTCTCCGAGGAGGATGTCTTCGAGGTGGCGGCGCTGCGGCCGGAGGGCTTGTCCGTCTGGCAGCATCTCGTGCAGCTGTCGGACGAGCAGCCGCTGCGCTTCTCGAGCGCCGTTCGGGATCTGCGGCACCTTCTGGCGCTGTCGCGGCGGATGAGCCCGCACGATCTCTTTGCCCGGGTTCTCGGAGAGCTCGGTGGCCGGCGCCGGTTCCTCGGCCGGCTTGGCACGGAGGCCGCCGATATTCTCGACGAATTCCTGACCTTCGCGCTCGATCACGAAGGGAAAGGCCTGCCCGGCCTGCAATCCTTCGTCTCGACGCTGGAGATGGAAGCGCCGGAGATCAAGCGCGAGCAGGACAGCGGCCGCAACGAGATCCGCATTATGACGGTGCATGCCTCCAAGGGGCTGGAAGCGCCGATCGTCTTCCTCGTCGACAGCGGCTCCAAGGCCTTCATTTCCTCGCATGTGCCCAAGCTTCGCCTGTTGCCGCACGAGGGCGTCGAGATCCCCGCATGGGTGCCGACCAAGACGCTTGCCAATGCGCTGACGGCGCTCGACGACGAGCGGCTGAAGGCGGCGACCGAGGACGAGTACCGGCGTCTCCTCTATGTCGGCATGACGCGGGCAGCCGACCGGCTAATCGTCTGCGGCTATCGCGGCTCCCGGCAGAACCCGGAGACCTGGAACAGCATGGTGGCGAATGCGCTCTGCAGCCATCCCGACCATTGCGTTGCGGCCCGCTTCGGCGGACCGGAGGGCGAATGGGGCGGCTTTCACTGGCGGCTGCCTGCGCCGATGCGGCTGGTGGCGCAGCAGGACACTGCGCAGAGATCGCCCGAAGAGGTCGCGATCCCTCCCCTGCCACCGGCACTTGCCAAACCGCTGCCGCCTTCGATCTCGCTGCCGCGTCCGCTCAGCCCGTCCGGCGCCGGCACGATGATCGAGGACGATGCCGACGACCTCTCCATGGGTTCGCCGCTGTTTGGCGAGAAGGCCGAGAGCAACTTGGCGCTCCAGAAGGGCCGCCTAGTGCACCGCATGCTGCAGGTGCTGCCCGATTTTCCCGCCGAGGATCGGGCGGCGGCGGCGCGGCGCTACGCCGAACGGGCGGCGCGCTTCTGGCCGACTGCGGAAAGAGAAGCGTTGATTGCCTCGGTTCGCGGAATTCTGGAGCAGCCAGAGCTGCAGCCGGTCTTTTCCGGCCACAGCCGCGCCGAGGTCTCGATCATGGGCACCCTTCGGCTCGGCGGGAGGGACTATGCGATCTCCGGGCGGATCGACCGGATGGCGGTGGACGCGCAGACCGTCACCATTCTCGACTACAAGACGAACCGAAAAGTGCCTCTCCGGGAAGAGGACGTGCCGCTTGCGTACCGGGCGCAGCTGGCGATCTACCGCGAGATCCTGCAGCCGCTCTACCCGGATCATGAATTCCGCTGCGTGCTTGCCTATACCGAAAACGGCCGCGTCATTTCGCTCGGTCACGACATACTGGCGCAGTCGCTTGCCGCGCTCGGGACAAAGTGAGATAGCGGTATTGAAACCAGCCTCCCACAGCCTCACATTGAACCCAACCAAACATTCCAAGGAGAGCCCCATGGCTACCGTGAAAGTCGACAACAGCAACTTCCAGGCTGAAGTTCTGGAATCCTCCCAGCCCGTCGTCGTTGATTTCTGGGCGGAATGGTGCGGCCCGTGCAAGATGATCGGCCCGAGCCTGGAAGAAATTTCCAACGAGATGGCCGGCAAGGTCAAGGTCGTGAAGCTGAACATCGACGAGAATCCGGAACTGGCCGCCAAGTTCGGCGTGCGCTCGATCCCGACGCTTGCCATGTTCAAGGGCGGCGAAGTGGCCGACATCAAGGTGGGCGCCGCACCGAAGACCGCGCTCTCGGCCTGGATTTCCAGCGCCGCCTGATCCGGCGACATTTCCCGTTTTTGTAGAGAAAAGCCCGGCCGAAAGGCCGGGCTTTTTCATTTGGGAGGCGTGCCGTTGTCGGCGAGCACATTGCCGACGAGATAGAGAGAGCCGCCGATCAGGATGCGCGGCGGCTCCTCTTCCGAGGTATGGCGCTGCGCAATCTCCACCAGGGCCTCTTCGACCGAACCCATCGGCTCGGCGATCAGCCCGGCGTCGAAAGCGGCCTGCGCCAGGACGACGGGATCAAGACCGGCATCCGTTCCCCGGATCGGCACCGTGAAGACATGCTCGGCGATATCCGCAAAGGCGCGGAAATAGCCGATCGGGTCCTTGGTGTTGATCATGCCGATGACGAGATAGAGAGGCCGCGCCTGGCGCTCCTCGAAGCCGGCCATGGCTTCGGCGATGACCTCGCCCGCCCCCGGATTGTGACCGCCGTCGACCCAGACTTCAGATCCCTGCGGCGCAAGCGCCAGCAGCCTGCCCTCCGACAGGCGCTGCAGACGCCCGGGCCAGTCGACAGTGGACATCGCCTTTTCGATCATGGCATCCGTCAGTGCGAAGCCAGCAGCCTTCACGGCGCGGATGGCTGCGGCGGCATTGGCAATCTGGTGGCGGCCGGGAAGCCGCGGCAGCGGCAGGTCGGCAAGGCCAAATTCATCCTCGTAGATCAGACGGCCGAATTCCTCGTGGCCCGAATAGTCCTGACCGTAGATGGCGACCGGACAGGAAAGCCGCGACGCCGTATCCGACAGCACTTCGAGCGCCGCATCATATTCCTGCCGGCCGATGACGACCGGGCAGCCGCGCTTCATGATGCCCGCCTTTTCGGCCGCGATCAGCTCGACCCGGTCGCCAAGGTAAGGCTGATGGTCGAGCGAAATCGGCATGATGACGGAGACGGCGGGCTTGTCGACGACATTGGTCGCGTCGAAGCGCCCCCCGAGGCCGACTTCCAGGATGACCGCGTCGGCCGGCTGTTCGGAGAAGAGAAGAAAGGTGACAGCCGTCAGGATCTCGAAGACGGTGATCGTCTGGCCGGCATTGGCGGCTGCGACCCGGCGCAGCGCATCGGCGAAGAGTTCGTCGTCGACGATCGCCGAGCGTCCGTTCCTGACGCCGATGCGGTAGCGTTCGTGCCAGGCGACGAGGTGCGGCGAGGTGTGGACGTGGACCGCGAGGCCCGCCGCCTCCAGCAGAGCCCGGCAGAAGGCCGTTGCCGAGCCCTTGCCGTTGGTGCCGGCGATGTGGATCACGGGCGGCAGTTTTTCGTGCGGGTTGCCGAGGACCTCCAGGAGCCGCCTGATCCGGTCGAGCGACAGGTCGAAGCCCTTCGGATGAAGGGCCATCAGCTTGTCGATTTCCTGTTCGGCCGCGCTAACGGCGGGTGTGTTCGTGGCGCTCATCCCGCCGCTCCGGCTCATCAGGGTCTGTTCGTCAGGCGCTTGCCGCGACGGGAGCGGCTGCCGGCAGGGCGACGATATCGTTGGCCGGTGCCTTGGTCAGGATCTTGAGCAGGGTCGCCAGCGTGTCCGGCAGGTCGTGGCGCTTGACCACCATGTCGACCATGCCGTGCTCCAGGAGGTATTCCGCCGTCTGGAACCCTTCGGGCAGTTTTTCGCGCAGTGTCTGTTCGATGACGCGCTTGCCGGCAAAGCCGATCTCGGCGCCCGGCTCGGCGATGTGGACATCACCCAGCATGGCGTAGGACGCGGTCACGCCGCCGGTGGTGGGGTTCGTCAGGACGACGATATAGGGCAGACCTGCTTCCTTCAGCATGTCCACGGCAACGGTCGTGCGCGGCAGCTGCATCAGCGAGAGGATGCCTTCCTGCATGCGGGCACCGCCCGAGGCCGGGAAGATCACCAGCGGGCATTTCTCCGCAAGCGCCCGTTCGCCGGCCTTCACGATCGCCTCGCCGGCGGCCATGCCGAGCGAACCGCCGATGAAGTTGAACTCATGGACGACGGCCACCAGCTTGACGCCGCGGACCGTGCCGAGGCCGGCCAGAATCGTGTCTTCCTGGTCCGTCTTCAGGCGGCTGTCCTTCAGCCGGTCGATGTACTTCTTGGAATCGCGGAACTTCAGCGGGTCCTGCGCGACCTTCGGCTGCGGCAGGGATTCGTAGACGCCACCGTCGAAGAGGTCTGCAAGGCGTGCCTTCGCCGGCATCTTCATGTGGTAGCCCGAGGTCGGGATCACCCACTTGTTGCCCTCGAGGTCCTTGTGGAAGACCATCTCGCCCGTTTCCGGGCATTTGATCCAGAGGTTCTCCGGAACCTCCCGGCGGCCGAGCATGGAGTTGAGCCGCGGCCTGACGTAATTGGTGATCCAGTTCATCTGGCGTACTCCTGATAAATATCGCCCAATGTGGGGAAACTATTCGGCGGCAACAAGGCGGGCGGAGCGGACGCCCGTGGCAAGGCCCCGGACAAAGGTCGCGACCGACTGCACGGTATCGGCCGTGGCGCGGTCTTGCTTGTCCAGCGATGTCGCAACCTGGTTGACGATGGCGGTGCCGACCACGACGCCATCGGCAGACGCGCCGATGAGGCGGGCATGTTCGGCAGTCTTGACGCCGAAGCCGACGCAGATCGGCAGATCCGTCGATTTCTTGATGCGCTCGACGGCGCCGGCGATCTTGCTCGGATCCGGAAGCGCCGATCCGGTAATGCCGGTCATCGAGACGTAGTAGACAAAGCCCGAGGTGTTGGTGAGCACCTTGGGAAGGCGCTTCTCGTCCGTCGTCGGCGTTGTCAGGCGGATGAAGTTGATATCCCGCTTGCGCGCCGGAATGCAGAGTTCGTCATCCATTTCGGCGGGAAGGTCGACGATGATCAGCCCGTCGATGCCGGCGTCCAGTGCGTCGTCCAGGAAGCGCTCAACCCCGTAGATGTAGATCGGATTGTAGTAGCCCATGATGACGATCGGCGTCGTATCGTCGGACTGGCGGAAGTCGCGCGCCATGTCGAGCGTCTTCTTCAGCGAGTGGCCGTTCTTCAGCGACCGCTGGCCGGCCAGCTGGATCGCCGGTCCATCGGCCATCGGGTCGGAAAAGGGTGCGCCCAGTTCGATGACGTCGGCGCCGGCCTCGGGCAGCGCCTTCATGATCTGGAGCGAGGTCTCGTAATCGGGATCGCCGCCCATGAAATAGGTCACGAGGGCCGGACGACCCTCGGCCTTCAGAGCGGCGAACTTGTTGTCCATGCGTGCAGTCATATCAGAGGCCCATCCCGAGGATCTTGCCGACGGTGAAGATGTCCTTGTCGCCGCGGCCACAGAGGTTCATCACGATGATCTGGTCCTTGCCCATCTTTGGCGCCCGCTTGATGACTTCGGCGAGTGCGTGGCTCGGCTCCAGCGCCGGGATGATGCCTTCGGTGCGGGTCAGCATCTGGAAGGCGGCGAGCGCCTCGTCGTCCATGATCGGCACGTATTCGACACGGCCGACATCCTTCAGCCAGGAATGCTCCGGGCCGATGCCGGGATAATCGAGGCCGGCGGAGATCGAATGGCCTTCCTTGATCTGTCCGTCGCCATCCTGCAGCAGATAGGTGCGGTTGCCGTGCAGGACGCCCGGCGAGCCGGCCGTCAGCGAGGCGCAATGTTCCTCGCCGTCCAGTCCCTTACCGCCGGCTTCGACGCCGACGATCTGGACCGAATCGTCATCGAGGAAGGGATGGAAGAGGCCGATGGCGTTCGATCCACCGCCGACGGCTGCGACCAGCATGTCCGGCAGACGACCTTCGGCCGCCATCATCTGTTCCTTTGTTTCCTTGCCGATCACCGACTGGAACTCGCGGACCAGCTCAGGATAGGGATGCGGGCCGGCGGCGGTGCCGATCAGGTAGTAGGTATCGTCGACATTGGTGACCCAGTCGCGCAGCGCCTCGTTCATGGCATCCTTCAGGGTGCCGTGGCCGGAGGTGACAGGGCGGACCTCGGCGCCGAGAAGCTTCATGCGGAAGACGTTCGGTGCCTGCCGCTCGACGTCGGTCGCGCCCATGTAGACGACGCAGGGCAGGCCGAAGCGGGCGGCCACGGTGGCGGAGGCCACGCCGTGCTGGCCGGCGCCGGTTTCGGCGATGATGCGAGTCTTGCCCATGCGCTTGGCGAGCAGGATCTGGCCGAGGCAGTTATTGATCTTGTGGGAGCCGGTGTGGTTGAGCTCGTCGCGCTTGAAATAGATCTTGGCGCCGCCGAGTTCCGCCGTCAGGCGCTCGGCGAAATAGAGCGGGCTCGGGCGACCGGTGTAGTGGGTGTTGAGGTACTGGAGCTCCGCCTGGAATTCCGGATCCGTCTTCGCCTTTTCCCACTCCGCCTGCAGATCGAGGATCAGCGGCATCAGCGTCTCGGCGACGAACCGGCCGCCGAAGATGCCGAAGCGGCCGTCTTCATCTGGTCCGGAACGGAAGGAGTTGGGTTTCGGCGTCTCGTTCACTTTCTACTCCTCAGGCTCTTGGCGAGCCGGCATCTGCAATGGCGTCAAAGAAGGCGTCGATCATGCGGAGATCCTTCACACCCGGCGCGCGCTCCACGCCGGAGGAGACATCTATCCCGCTTGCCCGGGTGGAGGCGAGCGCAAGACCGACATTGTCTTTGTTCAGGCCTCCGGAAAGCATGTAATCGACGCTGTCGTCAAGCGACGCCATAATTTCCCAATCAAAGGAAACCCCGTTGCCGCCCGGCAGTTCCGAGCCGGCCGGTGCCTTGGCATCGAAAAGAAACCGATCGGCGACGCCGATGAAGGCATCCACACGATCGAGGTCGGAGGCCTCGCGGACGGAGAAGGCCTTCATCACCGGCAAGCCGTAGAGTGCGCGCACATGCAGAATGCGCTCGGGCGTCTCGTGGCCGTGCATCTGGAGGACATCCGGCTTCAGCAGATGGACGATATCATCGAGCTCGTCGTCATCGGCATCGACGGTGACGGCGACGATCTTTGCCTTGCCGCGCACCGGGTCCGCCAGTTCGGCGGCAACCTCGGGGGCGACGTTTCGCGGGCTCTTGGGGAAGAAGATGAAGCCGAGGTGCGTCGCACCCTGCGCGACGGCCCGCTCGACCGCCTCAGGCGTCTTCAATCCGCAAATCTTGATGTCGGGTTTCATGCTCCGCGAGTTCGCATGAAATCATGGCGGAGTCGAGATAAAACAGTGCAATCGTCGCGGATCTGCTTTCGGCGGCGCCGCCGCGGAGGCCAAGTCCGGACAGACTCATCCCTTGGTGCGGATCGCTTTTTTAAAGTTCGGCCGGGACACGTCGTGTGCCTCGAATGAATTTTTATAATGTGACACGCGACGTGCCCCGTTCGGTGTTCTTTGCCAACGCAACTTCGGTTCCTCTGCTTCCGCCCCGTTGCCGAGACCGGTTTGTGTGCGACACACGCACGCCCCGCCGTTTGCAGGCGAGAGGGGAACCATTT
The DNA here is from genome assembly GCF_000705355.1 of Pseudorhizobium marinum. Classification (NCBI taxonomy): domain Bacteria; kingdom Pseudomonadati; phylum Pseudomonadota; class Alphaproteobacteria; order Hyphomicrobiales; family Rhizobiaceae; genus Pseudorhizobium; species Pseudorhizobium marinum. The sequence continues at coordinate 332,417 of NZ_JMQK01000003.1, read as the reverse complement.
TCTGCGCAGCCCTGCAGGACGTGCTTGCATCACGACAAGCCCTGCAGGCACCGGCTCCGCTTCGCCGGCAATGCGGGCCGGTGTAGCCGAAGCGGAACGGCAGCAGTCTAGGCACAGCTCATGGGGGTGTGGACGAAGGAGGACGAAAATTCGTGCAAGTAGTTGATTAGGCTGCGGCGGGTTCGACAAACCGTCCCCGGGATCGGCCATTCGCCTGGCCGGTCGAAAGCGCCCTGCCCTAGCGCGGCCTTCAGGCGAAATCGATCGCGTGCAGCTGCGACCCGTGCCGCTTCAGCCAGGCCTTGGCCTCGTCGCTTCTCGGGCAGAGCCGATGGCAGAGGGCCCAGAACTTCGGCCCGTGGTTCATCTCGTCCAGATGCGCGACTTCGTGGGCGGCGAGATAATCGATGACAAAGGGCGGCGCCATGACGATGCGCCAGGAAAAGCTGAGGTTGCCATCCCAGGAGCAGGATCCCCAGCGGCTGCGGGTGTCCTTCATGGTGATCGATCGGACGGGCTTTTTGACGGAGGCGGCATGCTGTCGCACCAGCCGCTCCAGATCCGCCCGCGCCTCCTTCTTCATGAAGCTGGAGAGGCGCCGGCCGACATGGTCCTCCAGGCCGCTGACGCAGAGCACCGGCTCGCCATCCCTGACCATGGGTTCGGTGAGACCGCGCAACCGTCCGCTGTGCTCGATCCGGTGCGGCACGCCGCGCAGCATGACCGTGGCGCCGGGGCCCAGGGTGTCGGGCGCCGAGAAGCGGGCGAGCTTCACCTGCAGCCAGTGCTGATGGCGTTCCAGAAAATCGTCGATGTCCGCCCTGCGCAGACCGACCGGGACGGTCAGGCTGAGGCCCCTCGCCCCGGGATCGATGCGCAGCGTGATACGCGTCGACCGCGGATGCTCCCGTATCGTCAGCGGCAAGGCGCGGCTGCCGACCTCCAGCACGCGCTTTTCGGGAACCTGGGGTTTCCGAGCCGAACGGGCAGTCTTCTTGAGGAGTGCGAACATGGGAGTCCTCTAGCCGATTCGCACGGTCCGCTCATAGAAAAACCGGCGCCCGAGGGCGCCGGCCTGCGGTTGTTTCACGTGAATCCTTACAGATCGACGACGCCATTCTGGCCGTTGGACTGGTTCTTGCGATCGCGCATGAAGCGGTCGAACTCTTCCTGGTCCTTGGCGCGACGCAGTTCACGCATGTAGCTGTCGAATTCCTCGCGCATTTCGTCGAGCTTCTTGCGCTCTTCCTCGAGACGCTCGAGCTCGGCCGTCCGCCAGTCGTCGAAGGCGACATTGCCGGTGGTGAAATGCGTGCTGTAGCGCGACTTGGCGCGGCGGCAGCCGGCGAACATGCCGTCCGCCTTGCGGTTGGCATCGCGCTTGAAGCCCTGCAGCCGTTCTCCAAACAGGATATAGGCGAGCATGGCAAGGCCGAGCGGCCAGAAGACCACGAACCCGAGCACCATCAGGGCGATGGTGGCCGGCGTCCAATCCGGTCGAATCATTGCAGACTGGTTCATCGGTGACACCCTTCGTTACCCGGGCGGCCACATGCAGCCCGTTGGATTCGATTTGGGGGGTCGCGATATCTGCTTCAAGAAGATTGCCGCCGGATTCGGCGAAGTCGCTGATTAGCCATCGCTAATTCGGCGTCAACCGGCCTTGCCGCCCTTGATGACCCGCTTCACCGGTCCCTTGGTTTCCTGTGATCCACTTCCGTTCTGGCTGGTGAAGGCCAGGATGCGCGGGGCAATTTCGCGCCGGAAGCGCGAGCCGTTGAAGACGCCGTAGTGCCCGACGTCCGGCTGCATGTAGTGCATCCGCTTGTCGTCCGGGATATTGGGGCAGATCTTATGAGCCGCCTCGGTCTGGCCTAGCCCGGAGATGTCGTCGTTCTCGCCCTCGACCGTCAGAAGCGCCGTCCGGCGGATCGCCTTCGTGTCGACCAGCGTGTCCCGGTGCATCATCTCGCCCTTGGGAAGGGCGTGCTTGATGAAGACCACGTCGACCGTCTGCAGATAGAATTCTTCCGTCAGGTCCATCACCGCCAGATATTCGTCGTAGAAGTCGCGGTGTCGTTCGGCGGGTTCGCCATCGTTCTTGACGAGGTGCTCGAAGAACTCCTTGTGGGCGGAGATGTGCCGGTCGAGGTTCATGGACATGAAACCGGACAGCTGCAGGAAGCCCGGATAGACCGGCCGCATGAAGCCCGGCTGCGGCCAGGGAACATTCATGATGACGTTGTCGCGGAACCACTCCAGCGGCTTTTCCTGCGCCAGCGTGTTGACTGCAGTCGGGTTCTCGCGCGTGTCGATCGGTCCGCCCATCAGGATCATCGAGGCGGGCGCCAGCGAATCGCCGGCCGCTTCCATGACGGCAACGGCTGCCAGCACCGGAACCGAGGGCTGGCAGACGCCGACAACATGGGTGTCCGGGCCGATGTGGTGGATCATCTCGATCAGGTAGTCGATGTAATCGTCGAGATCGAAGCGCCCTGCCGTGACCGGCACCATGCGGGCGTCGATCCAGTCGGTGATATAGATATCTGCGTTCGGCAGAAGCGTTTCGACCGTGCCGCGCAGCAGCGTGGCGTAATGGCCCGACATCGGCGCGACGAGCAGCAGCTTCTGATCCGGTGCCCTGCCCGCCGGCAGTGCCCGGCGGAAGTGGATGAGGTTGCAGAACGGCTTCGACCAGACGATCTCTTCGGTCACCTTGACGGTCTTGCCATCGATCACGGTTGTCGGCAGGCCGAACTCCGGCTTGCCGTAGCGCCGCGTCATCCGCTCGAAGAGCTCGAGGCTCGCCGACATCGCCCGACCGGCGGGCGTGTGGGACAGCGGGTTGAATGGATTGGAATGAAAGAACTTCATCGCATCCGCGGCCGCACGGAAGGGCGCGATGGCTGCGTGGTTCATCTCGTAGAGCTGGTAGATCATGGAGGTGCCGCCTTTTGTCAGGTTCGACGCGACGTCCAGGACTGCCGCCTGGCGCATCGGTGCAGGAGCATCGGAAGAGGCTACCATGTTTTCATTGCGGTGCAACATCAGGAGATACCGGTTCTCTGCTCAACAAAAATGCCAGGCGCGAACGCCTAGCATCAAAATGGCATGAAGCGGATTAAGGTTCCGCCCTCTGCGGCTGGTTAACGGTCGGCGACGAAGGTCTGGCGCTGGCTGCCGAGGCGCTCGATGCCAAGCTCGACGACGTCGCCGGGCTTCAGGTAGCGCGGCGGCTTCATGCCCATGCCGACGCCGGGAGGCGTGCCGGTGGAGATAACGTCGCCCGGGTGCAGGGACATGAACTGGCTGAGATAGGACACCACGAAGGCGACGCCATAGACCATGGTGGTCGAGGAGCCGTCCTGCATGGTTTCACCGTTGACCTTCAGCCACATGCCGAGGTTCTGCGGATCGTCGATCTCGTCGCGGGTAACGAGCCAGGGGCCGATCGGGCCGAAGGTGTCGCAGGACTTGCCCTTGGTCCACTGGCCGGCGCGTTCGGTCTGGAAGCCACGCTCCGAGACGTCGTGGGAGACGCAGTAACCGGCGACATAATCCATCGCTTCGGCTTCAGAAACATATTTGGCCGTCTTGCCGATGACGACGCCGAGTTCGACTTCCCAGTCGGTCTTTTCCGACCCGCGGGGAATGAGAACATCGTCGTTCGGGCCGCAGATGGCGGAGGTGGCCTTCATGAAGATCACCGGTTCTGGCGGCACGGCAGCACCCGTCTCGGCTGCATGGTCGGAGAAGTTGAGGCCGATGCAGATGAACTTGCCGGTGCCGGCGACGCAGGCGCCGATCCGGTCGACCGTCAGTTCCGGCAGGCTCTTGATATCGAGGGCGGCGATCCGGGCAAGGCCTTCCGGCGAGATCGCTGCACCGCTGATGTCGTCGACGTGCTGGGAGAGATCCCGCACCTTGCCGTCCGCATCGAGAATTGCCGGCTTTTCCTGGCCCGGCTGACCAACACGCATGAGTTTCACGGATGTGCCTCCACTTGTCTGACAACTGCCTTATGGAGGATGGCTGGTGGATTGTCACCCCCTGTCGCGGGCAAGACGCATTGCTCTGCGCCGGCGGGGAGCTATGCTCACGGGGATCAGACCCGGAGCCCAAAGGACGAACCGTGACAGAAAGCAACCACCGCCATTCAGAGCATCCGATCGATACCTTCTTCCTCGACCGCTGGTCGCCGCGGGCCTTCACCGGCGAGGCCATGGATCGGGAGACGATGCTGACGATCCTGGACGCCGGACACTGGGCGCCCTCCTCCGGCAACAACCAGCCGTGGCGGTTCATCTATGCCCTGCGCGAGACGGAGAGCTTTGCCCCGCTCCTCGACATCCTGGCACCCGGCAACCGTCGGTGGGCGCAGAACGCCTCGGCGCTGATCATCTTCGCGTCCCGCACCTATCGGCTGTCCAAGGACGGGGAGCGGAAACCGGCCTATACGCATTCCTTCGATACCGGCTCGTCGTGGTTCTCGATCGCCTGTCAGGCCATGAAGCTCGGCTACCACGCCCACGGGATGGAGGGGATGGACCGGGACAAGGCGATAGAGGTGCTGGGCATCCCGGAGGGTTACCGGGTCGAGGCCGCCGCGGCGATCGGCAAGATCGCGCCGAAGGAGACGCTGCCGGAGGACCTGCGGGACCGCGAGGTCCAGAGCCAGCGGAAGCCCCTCTCTGAGGTTGCCTTCGAGGGTCGCTTCGTCGGCGAATGAAAATGTTTCACGTGAATCATCGTTAACGTGATCCACGTGAGACAGGTTCGGTGCGCTAGATGTCGAGGTTGGCCACGCTCAGTGCGTTGTCCTGGATGAATTCGCGGCGCGGCTCCACCTCGTCGCCCATCAGGCGGGCGAAGAGACTGTCGGCATCGGTCGCATCGTTGACCTTGACCTGCAGCAACGAGCGGACGTTCGGATCGAGCGTCGTTTCCCAGAGCTGCTCGGCGTTCATTTCGCCCAGGCCCTTGTAGCGCTGCATGGAAATGCCCTTGCGACCGGTGGCAAAGATGCCTTCCAGGAGCTCGACTGCGCCGGACATCTCCTGATGGTCGTCCTTGCGGCGGAGAACCGGCGGGATGCCGTAGATCTCGTTGAGCCTCGGGGTCAGCTGGTCGATGTGGCGTGCATCGGCGGAACCGATCAGGGCCACGTCCAGCACGGCGACTTCCTTGACACCGCGGACCATGCGCTCGAAGCGCAGACCGCCTTCGTCGGTCACGTGGCCGCTCCAGCCGCGTTCCGTTTCCTCGGCAATCACGTCAAGGCGACGCGCCACTTCGTCCGCCGTCTGCTGCGCCCGTTCCGGATTGTCGGTCAGCTCCGGATTGAGGGCACCGGCGATGGCGGCCTGTTCAACCACGGAGCGGCTGTAGCGGGAGTGCAGATTGTCGAGGAGGTTGCGAAGCCGCATGGCATCGACGACGACTTCCTTGAGATCCTGCCCGGTGCGCACCTCACCCGACGCGAGCGTCAGGCTGGTGTCTTCCAGGCCGCTGCCGATCAGATATTCCTCGAAGGCCTTCTGGTCCTTGAGGTACTGGACCGACTTGCCGCGGGTAACCTTATAGAGCGGCGGCTGGGCGATATAGATGTGGCCGCGCTCGATCAGCTCCGGCATCTGGCGGAAGAAGAAGGTGAGCAGCAGCGTGCGAATATGGGCACCGTCGACGTCGGCGTCCGTCATGATGATGATCTTGTGGTAGCGCAGCTTGGCGATGTTGAACTCATCCTTGCCGATCGACGTGCCGAGCGCCGTGATCAGCGTGCCGATTTCCTGGCTGGACAGCATCTTGTCGAAGCGGGCGCGCTCGACGTTGAGGATCTTGCCGCGCAGCGGCAGGATCGCCTGGCTTTCGCGCGAGCGGCCCTGCTTGGCTGAGCCGCCGGCGGAATCGCCCTCGACGAGGAAGAGTTCGGATTTGGTGGGATCGCGCTCGGAGCAGTCGGCAAGCTTGCCCGGGAGCGAGGCGATGTCGAGTGCCCCCTTGCGGCGGGTGAGTTCACGCGCCCGGCGGGCCGCTTCACGGGCAACGGCGGCCTCGACCACCTTGCCGACAAGGACCTTGGCTTCCGCCGGATGCTCTTCGAACCAGGTGCTGAGCGCCTCGTTGACGAGGCTTTCGACGACGGGACGGACTTCCGAGGAGACGAGCTTGTCCTTGGTCTGCGACGAGAACTTCGGATCCGGCACCTTGACCGACAGCACGGCGGTCAGGCCTTCGCGGCAGTCTTCGCCGGTGAGCGTCACCTTTTCCTTCTTGGTGATGCCCGAGCTATCGGCGTAGGAGGTCACCTGGCGGGTCAGCGCGCCGCGGAAACCGGCCATATGGGTGCCGCCGTCGCGCTGCGGGATGTTGTTGGTGAAGCAGAGCATGGTCTCGTGGTAGCTGTCGTTCCACCACAGCGCGACCTCGACGATCATCCCGTCCTTCTCGCCCATGATGGCGACGGGCTTGTCGACCAGCGGCTTCTTGGCACGATCGAGGTAGCGAACGAAGGCCTCGAGCCCGCCGTCATAAAGCATTTCCTCTTCGCGGACGTCGGGCTTGCGCTTGTCCGTTAGCCGGATTCGCACGCCCGAGTTCAGGAAGGCGAGCTCGCGCAGACGATGCTCGAGCGTGTTGTAGTCATAATCCGTCATTGTGAAGGTTTCGGAACTGACGAGGAAGGTCACCTCGGTTCCGGAGCGGCCTTCGTAGTCGCCGACGATTTCCAGCGGGCCATCCGCCACGCCATGGGTGAAGGAGATCTGATGGACCTTGCCGTTGCGGCGGATCCGCAGCTTCAGCCACACCGAAAGCGCATTCACCACCGAGACGCCGACCCCGTGCAGGCCGCCGGAGACCTTGTAGGAGTTCTGGTCGAATTTGCCGCCGGCATGCAGCTGGGTCATGATGACCTCGGCTGCCGAGACGCCTTCCCCGGTGTGAATGTCGGTCGGGATGCCGCGGCCGTTGTCGGTCACGGTGACCGATCCGTCGGCGTTGAGGGTGACCGTCACGAGATCCGCATGACCGGCCAGCGCCTCATCGATGGCGTTGTCGACGACTTCGTAGACCATGTGATGAAGACCGGAACCATCATCGGTATCGCCGATGTACATGCCTGGTCTCTTGCGGACGGCATCCAGGCCTTTCAGGACCTTGATGGAGTCTGCGCCGTATTCTGCACTCGCGCCGTTTTCGTTCACGGGTGTGTCGGTCATCGATGATCTTTCCAATTTTCCGTCGGCGGGGGCTCGACAAGCGAATCACCCGCGTATCCGCTATGAAATATAGGGAGTTTGGGACGGTTTCTAAAGCTCAAGCCTCGCTTGGCGGTCCAAATTCAGGGGATTTACGCCATTCAGCCCTGCTGACGGGCATCATCGAGACATTTCTCCAATGCCTCTACCATATCGGGAGACAAAGTGCGAATCTCGCGCGCCAGCCGATTGGCCAAAGCAGTATGGGGCGCAGGCAGTCCGGAGGTGTCCAGCACCACTTTCGGATGGGAAGACGCCGCCATCATGAAGAGCTCGTCGGCCTCATCCCAGATGATATTGAAATAGCCGGCGATGCGCTGCAGCAGGTCGAAGCTGGGCTTGCCTCGCTTGCCGTGCTCCAGAGCCGAGAGATAGGCCGGCGAGACGCCGATCCCCTGGGCAAGATCCCGCTGCGTCACGCCCCTGCGACGCCTCAGGTCCCGGAGCGCCTGACCAAAGGGCGTCACAGCTGCCCCCTCGGACGGCTGAGGCGGACGTAGAGCGCTCCTTCTCCACCGTGGTGGCGCGCCGCCCATTCGTAGGAGGAGATCAGGAAGCGGAATTCCGGCTTCGAGAACCACAGGGGAACCGCGCGCCTCAGAGCGCCCTCGCTTCCCATCGACGTTCCCTTGCCGGTGATCACCAGAACGTGGCGAAGGCCACGGTCATGGGCACGGAAGAGGAAATCCAGGAGCAGATCATGGGCCTGCGACTGGTAGAGGCCATGAAGATCGATGCGTCCCTCGATGGCGAGGCGCCCCTTGGCAAGCTTGCGGTGGACGGGCTTTTCCAGCGGATGATGGCTTGGTGGCGGCGTCTTGCGGGCGGTGGCGCGCGGTGGCTCGGCGTTTTTTTCGGCTTCGAGCGGCATCGGCTTGCGCAGGGCAGCATCCTCAGCCGCCATCATGGCCGCGATCTCCTCGTCGAACTGGCGCGCCTCCTCGGCGCGACCGGGAAGGGCGCGGGTCGATTTGGCAACCTTTCCCCAGAGTATCCGCTCTTCGGAGCTGAGCTTGCGTCCCGTCATCCGCCATACCTTGCCGCGACCGCCTTCGGGATGAGGATATAGAAATCCGCAGCGTTGCGCACGGTTCCCGCCAGTTCGCCGGCGGCGTCACCGGACCCGGTGAAGATATCGCCGCGGGCGGGGCCCACGATCGCGCTGCCGGTGTCGAGCGCCAGAAGCATGCGCGCAAAGGATCGACCGCCATCGAGATGCGTCAGCGTCGGCGCGTGAACATAGAACGGGAAGCCGAAGGTATGGATCATCCGATCGACGGCCAGCGACCGTCCCGGCAGCAAAGGCACCTTGGCCGCCGCGACGGGGCCGAGCGCGAGATCGTCGACCGCCGCTTCGCGAAAGAAGATGTAGGAGCGGTTGTGCCAGAGGACCTCGTCGATCCTCTGCGGATTCCTGGCAAGCCAGGCGCGGATCGTCTGCATCGAGACGGTCGCCGCGTCGATCTCTCCCCGGTCGACAAGAAGCCTGCCGATCCCCGAGAAGGCGTGGCCCGACTTTGCGGCATAGGTAATGCGCTGCAGAGAACCATCGGGGAAACGCAGGCGCGCGGCCCCCTGCACATGCGCAAAGAAGACGTCGACCCGGTCGCGGGCCCAGGCGATCTCGAGCCCGCGGCCGGCCAGATATCCCTGGTCGATGTCGCGCCGGTCCGGATAGGGGCGGATCGCTCCGTCCTGCCGGCGGCCGAAGGCGGAGGACAGCATGTCCGCGGGCCGATCCTCGTCGCTGATATCGATGATATCCGGCGGACGCCGGTAGAAGGGATGCGTCCAGACCCCGGAAGGGGTTGCGGAGACTTCGACCTCGGGCTCGTAGAAGCCGGTGACGAGACCGGACGCATCATCCGACAGTCGGATCAGAAACGGCTGGAAGTGTTCCTCGAAAAACCGGCGCGAGTCAGAGGCGCCTTGCGGGACCCCGGCGAGGACTGCCTCGTAGATCGGCAGTATCTCCTGCGTCGAGAGGCCAAGGGAGCCGCTGCGATAGGGTTTTACCGACCTGACCTGCCCGAGACAGGCGAGCATGCCCTGGAAAAGCGTACTCGGGTCGTCCTCAGCCCAGCCCGGGAGCTGCCCGAAGCCGGTTCGCCGGAGAGAAAAACCCGAGGCCTCCCCCGTCATTGCTCGGATTCGGTCGCGACCAGCTTCCAGTTCGGGTCACGGGAGCGGGAATCACGGGCAAAGGTCCAGATATCGGTGACCTCGGCGACATTCTCCTGATCGCCATCGACGATCGCGCCATCCTTGTCGAAGGTCGCGGAAATCAGCTGGCAGACGATCCGCACAGTCACCTGTTCTTCCGGGCCCTTGACGCTGGCATGGGTCAGTTCGGCCTTGTCGATGCCCACGAAAGTGGATTTGACCACCTCCCCTTTCGCCTCCCGTTCGGAAATGGCTGCGTCGAAGCCTTCGTAGACCTCCTTGGAAAGCAGGTTCTTCAGCGTCTTGCGATCGCCATCGGCGAAGGCCATGACGATCATCTCGTAGGCCATGCGAGCGCCGTTGAGGAATTCGGCCGGCTTGAAGGACGGGTCCACCTTCAACATTTCGCGAAGAGAAGCGTTGAGCGGCGTTCCCTGCTTGGCAACAGCGTCGATCTCGGAAAATCTCTCCTCGTCGCTGATCTCGCGGCGCGGCAGGGTGACCACCTTGCCGTCGTCGCTTGCCGGGGCCTTGACGGCATCGCGAGCGGTGTAGGGATCAAACGGCGGCTTCTCGTTTCCCGTCCGCCGACCCAGAACGTTCCGCAATTGCAGAAAGATCAGGACCGCCGCGACAAGAAAGAACAGAGTTATGAAGTCGTTGGAACCCATCTTTACCCGCAATGCCGTTTAAATCGTTGCTAGAGGTTCTCATATAGTCTGCAAAGACACATCATTCAAATAGCTAAGGCGAGAGCCTTTCGTCCCATAGGTTAAAGATTATGCGTACGCGCTGGATTGCCATCCTTTTCCTGCTCATGCCGCTGGCGGAGATCGCGGGCTTCGTCCTCGTCGGTCGTGCCGTCGGCGTCTGGAGCACGCTCGGCCTGGTGATCCTCACCAGCGTCGCCGGAACGCTGCTGCTGAGAGCGCAAGGGTTGCAGATGCTGCGGACCCTCTCCGACGAGGGGCGGCAGGGGCGCGTGCCCGGCGACACGATCGTCCACGGCGCGATGATCGTGGTTGCCGCGCTGCTGCTGCTCATTCCAGGATTCATCACCGACATCTTGGGGCTTGCCCTCTTCATTCCTGCCGTTCGCCGCCTGCTGTGGTCTGCGATCGGCCGGAGGGTGGTCATCGTGCGTTCGTCCAGCCACAGCCGGACTTACGCCCGGGACGCGGGTTTTGATCCGCAGACCCGAAAAGGACCGGTGGTCGATCTGGAAGATGACGATTTCAGGCGGGAGCCGGACCCCAGTTCACCCTGGTCCGACCGTCGACTGAAGGACGACTAGGACTGGTTCACCCGCCCTGCAAGGGTTGTAAGGCCGTGGGTGAAATGTTAGACGCCGGTCTAACGTCTCTTGTCTCGAGGAAATCGCATGGCCGACGAAAACAACCAGGGCGCACCGAGCCCTTCGCTGAACATCCTTGCGCAGTATACGAAGGATCTTTCGTTCGAAAATCCGGGTGCGCCGCGTTCGCTGCAGGCGCGAGACAAGGCTCCGGCAATCAACATCAACGTGAACGTCAACGCCAACCCGCTGTCGGAAAGCGATTTCGACGTGGTCCTGACGCTCAACGTCGACGCCAAGGAAGATGACAAGGTCGTCTTTGCGGCCGAGCTTGTCTACGGCGGCGTCTTCCGCGTCACCGGTTTTCCGCAGGAACACATGCTGCCGGTTCTGTTCATCGAATGCCCGCGGCTGCTGTTCCCGTTCGCCCGTCAGATCGTGGCGGACGTCACCCGCAATGGCGGCTTCCCGCCGCTGATGATCGACCCGATCGATTTCGCGCAGATGTTCACGCAGCGCATGGCGCAGGAACAGGCGAAAGCCAAGGTCCAGACGCTCAACAGCTGATCGTTCGGCACACGACTGATTTCAGGAAGCCCGGATCTGAACATCCGGGCTTTTTGCGTCGTACCGGCTCCAGAGCGCCTTGTCTCCGAGCTTTGCCACCATGGCCTCATGCGCCTGCCGTTCGGCTGGCGTCAGCCGGTTGGGCAAGGCACGGGGACGACCGGAAATGCCGCCGATGCTGATCTCGTCGATCTCGATGGTCGTCGTCGAGGTTTCGACCTCCACCAGGCCGAAGGCCGCCTGACGACCGCCGGTCATCTCGATATAGACTTCCGCCAGAAGCTCGGAGTCGAGCAGCGCGCCATGCTTGGTGCGATGGGTGTTGTCGATGCCGTAGCGACGGCAGAGGGCATCGAGCGAATTCGGCCCCATCGGATGCTTGCGCCGCGCCAACGCGAGCGTATCCACGATGTTCTCGGCCGGCACCGGCGGCAAGGAGATCCGCTCGAACTCGGCGTTCATGAAGCCGATGTCGAACATCGCGTTGTGGGCGATCCACTTGGCGCCGTCGAAGAACTCGAGGAGTTCTGCCGCGATGTCTCCGAAACGCGGCTTGTCCTTGAGGAACTCATCCGTCAAGCCATGCACGGCGAGCGCATCCGGGTGAACCTTTCGATCGCCGGGGTTCAGATAGTGGTGAAAGCTGCGACCGGTGGGGAAGTTGTTGACCAGCTCGATCGCGCCGATCTCAATCACCCGATCAAGCTTCGTCTCCAGCCCGGTGGTTTCCGTGTCGAAGATGATCTCACGCATGGGATGTCTCGCTTTTCCTGCCGGCGCGCAGCGCCGCAATGATCTCATCGACACGACTGCGCGCCGCTTCCATACCCTCCCCCGTATCGATCAGGAAATCGGCTTTCCGGCGTTTTACCTGATCGGGGACCTGGCGGGCCAGAATCAGTTCAAATTTTTCCACAGTCATGCCCGGGCGTGCAAGCACCCGCTCGCGCTGGATCCGTGGATCACAGGTGACGACCACGACGACATCGACGCGCTTTTCACCGCCGACCTCGAACAGAAGGGGGATGTCGAGAACGATCATATCGTCGCCGGCGGCCTGGCGTGCCTGGACGAACTGCGCCTCCCGCTGACGCACCAAGGGATGAACGATCGCTTCGAGATCCTTGAAGCGCGCCGGATCCACCGCCAGCTGGCGGGCCAGTTCCTGGCGATCCACGCTTCCGTCCGCAATGCTGCCGGGAAAAGCCTTGCCGATCGGTTCGACGGCCTCGGAGCGGTAGAGATCATGGACGACGGCATCGGCATCGTTCACGGCAAGGCCGGCCTCGGCAAACATCCGGGCCGTCGTCGACTTGCCCATGCCGATCGAGCCGGTCAATCCGATGACGATCATCCGTGCCGCTCCATGTCTGCGATCACGAGCGCCCGAAGCGTCTCATCCACCACCGGGCGGACGCCGAACCATTTCTCGAACCCGGGCACCGCCTGATGCAGCAACATGCCGAGACCATCGACCGTCGCAAGGCCCTGGGATTGCGCCTGCGCGAGGATCGGCGTTTTCAGGGGGACGTAGACGATATCGGTCACCAGAGCGCCCGGGGCCATTGCGGAGAAATCGATGGCGGGCGCCTCTTCGCCATCCATGCCAAGCGAGGTGGTGTTGACGAACAGGCCCGCCCCTTGCGTTACCTCCTCCAGGGCCGGCATGGGATGAGCCTGAACGCTGGCGCCGAAGCGGTCCGCCAGTTCCTCGGCTCTTGTCCGGGTGCGGTTGACCACATGGATCTCATCGACACCGCGGTCGCGCAGGGCATAGATGACGGCGCGGCTGGCGCCGCCGGCACCGAGGACGACGGCCTTCTGCGCCTGATCCCAGCCGGGATGCCGCTCGTCCAGATTTGCGGCGAAGCCATGGGCGTCGGTATTGGTCGCATGCAGCCGACCGTCTTCGAGCCAGAGCGTGTTGGCGGCGCCGAGCTCGCCGGCGATGGAATCGACCTTGTCAGCGAGACGGCAGGCCATCTCCTTGTGCGGGATCGTCACATTGCCGCCGACATAGGGCGATGCCCCGGACTTCAGGTCTGCGATGAAATCGGCAAAGTCCTCGACGGCCACGGGCTCTGCCCGGTACTCCCCGGAAATGCCATGCTGCCTCAGCCAGTGGCCGTGGATCAGCGGCGAGCGCGAATGCTTGACCGGCCAGCCGGTGACGAAAGCCTTAACCATGGTTTCACGTGAATCAGCCATCGATGGCACGCAGATCCCGAAGCTTGTCCAGGAGCGGCAGCATGGGCAGCCCCAGGATGGTGAAATAGTCTCCCCGGATTTCCGAGAAAAGCTGGACACCCTCGCCTTCCAGTTGATAGGCGCCGACGCTTCCCAGAAGCTTCTCGCCGCACCGGGCGACATAGCCTTCCACGAAATCGGCTGAGAGCGTCCGGACCGTCAGATCGGCGTGCGAGAGATGATCCCAGAGGACTTCGCCATCCCTTGCCAGCGCGATGCCGCTGTTGAGGCGGTGTGTCTTTCCCGAGAGGGACAGCACATGGCGCTTCGCCTCCTCCACATCCTTCGGCTTGTGATAGACGCGCTCGCCGAGCGACATCGTCTGGTCCGAGCCGATGACGAGCGCACCGGTCATGCGGCGGCTGACCTCGAGCGCCTTGGCGCGTGCCAGTTCGACAGCGACCTGTTCGGGGCGGGCGTGGGCGTCTTCCAGGGCCGCCTCGATCCGCCGTTCGTCAATATCGGCCGCAACCGCCTCGAAGACGAGGCCGGCGTTTTCCATCAGCATGCGACGGAAGGGGCTGGACGAGGCCAGAACAAGCTGCGGTGTCACGGCGCCTTCTCTCCTTATACAGTTGCGGCGGCTTATCTCAGCTTGTCGCGCAGCGCAACGATTGCGGCGGCCGTCTCCTCGATGGAACGGCGGGTGACATCGATGATCGGCCAACCATGGCGGGCGCAGAGGGCACGGGCATGCTTGAGCTCCTCCTGGATGGTAGCCCGGTCGGTGTAGTACCGCCGATCGAAGCCCTGCGTCGTCCCAAGCTCGCGGTTTTCGCGAACCTGCGAGATGCGTTCGGTGGTGGCGATCAGTCCGACGATCAGCGGTCTGCTTGCCTGCAGCAGGCTTTGGGGAAGTTCGGCACCGACGACGATCGGCATGTTGGCCGTCTTGATGCCGCGGTTGGCGAGATAGATGCTGGTCGGCGTTTTCGACGTGCGGCTGATGCCGACCAGCACGACATCGGCCTGATCGTAATCCTCCGGCAGCTGCCCATCGTCGTGGTCCATCGTGAAGTTCAGCGCATCCATGCGCGCGAAGTAGCTCTCGTCCAGATCGTGCTGCGCGCCGACCCGCCGGCGCGACGGGGAACCCAGGTAGGTCTGGAACGTTGCGATGACGGGTTCGAGAACGTTGACGCTCGGCGTGCCGATCTCGCGGCAGCGCATGTCGACGAGATGAGAAAGCTCCTGATCCACGAGGGTATAGAGAACGATGCCGGGCTGGCGATCTATCGCCTCGAGCACCGACAAGAGCTGCTTCCTGTTTCGCACCAGCGGGTAGACATGCTCCACTGCGGTGGAGCCCTGGAACTGCACGGAGGCCGCGCGGCCTGCCGAGATCAGCGTCTCGCCGGTGGAGTCAGAAATCAGGTGCAAATGAAAGAAGTTTTTCTTGTTCTCCACGCTGTTATTTACCCTTTGTTGATAACCCGGGAGAACCGGTCGCCAAATGCAGGTGGTGCCGAGGGGGTGGGGAAAACCTTCGACTTGTCCACATAAGGGACCGGGTGCAGGGAAATCCAGAGCCTATGTGGATAACGGTGACAACATCGAACTGGACTTCATCCTTCCCCACGTTATCCACAGTCCGGAGCCTCTTATCGAATGCATCATCTATCGGAAAGATTTCACATATTTCCACTTGTCCCCAGATGCTGCCGGTTTGCCTCGTTGGCTGTACACCTGTTGGCCTTGAAGTGGCCGATTGTCGCGCTTGGAGTGGAGGACGTTTAATCCTTGATAGTCACCGACTCTAAGAAATAGAAAGCCTTTAAGATTCAATTTTATTATTTAGGAGGAAAACCTTGACCGCCCCAGTCAGGAAGATCATAGCGGTCCTAGAAGGCCAGACGGTATCGCCACCACCAATCTGGCTCATGAGGCAGGCAGGACGCTATCTGCCGGAATATCGCGCAACCCGTGCGGAGGCCGGAAGCTTCCTCGATCTCTGTTATTCGCCGAAGCATGCGGTGGAGGTCACGCTCCAGCCGATCCGCCGTTATGGCTTCGATGCCTCGATCCTGTTTTCCGACATCCTGGTCATTCCCGACGCCCTGAACCGCAACGTTCGTTTCGTGCAGGGAGAAGGGCCGCAGATGGATCCGATCTCGGAGTCGGAGATCGACCTGCTCGACCCGAAGGGCGTCCTGGATCACCTCCAGCCGGTGCTGGAAACGGTCCGCCGACTGCGCCAGGAGCTGCCTACGGAGACGACCCTACTCGGTTTCTGCGGCGCGCCATGGACCGTGGCCACCTACATGATCGCCGGCCATGGGACACCCGACCAGGCGCCTGCCCGCCTGTTTGCCTATCGTCATCCGGCAGCCTTCGAGAAGCTTCTGACGCTGCTTGCGGATATCTCGGCGGAGTATCTGATTGCCCAGATCGACGCAGGCGCTGACGCGGTGCAGATCTTCGATTCCTGGGCCGGCGTACTCGGGGAGGAAGAGTTCAAGCGCTACGCCCTGCAGCCGGTGGCGAGGATGATCCGGACGGTGCGGGCAGCCCGACCCGGCGCCAAGATTATCGCCTTTGCCAAGGGTGCCGGCATGAACCTGAAGACCTACCGACAGGGCACGGATGCGGATGCGATCGGGCTCGACTGGACCGTTCCGCTGTCGTTTGCAGCCGAGCTGCAGAAGGACGGCCCGGTGCAGGGCAATCTCGACCCGATGCGCGTGGTGGCCGGCGGCAAGGCCATGGAGGAGGGCATCGATGCGATCCTGCAGGCGCTTGGGCAGGGTCCGCTGATCTTCAACCTCGGGCATGGCATCACGCCAGAGGCAGATCCTGAGCATGTGGCGGAGCTTGTGCGGCGCGTGCGGGGAACAACGTGATGGCGGACACGGAAAGACAGGTCTCGACCACCGCCGGGCGACGCGCCGGGCTGCGGGCCTATATGGCGCTTGGTGTCTTCATCGCGATCATCATCGGGCTCTACCTGGGCCAGCCGGACAGTTTCTCCCGCTGGATGACGGCGCTGCATGTCGTGGCGGTGATCTCCTGGATGGCCGGACTGCTCTACATGCCGCGGCTGTTCATCTACCATAGCGATGCGGCACCCGGCTCCGAGCAGTCGGAAACCTTCAAGGTCATGGAGCAGCGCCTTCTGAAGGTGATCATGAACCCGGCGATGATGATCACCTGGGGTCTTGGGCTCTACCTGGCCTGGGACGTGTTCCGTTTCCAGGGGGGCTGGCTGCATGCCAAGATCGCATTGGTCGTCCTGCTGACGGTGGTGCATGTCCTGTTCAGCCGGGCGGTGCGTGGATTTGCGGCCGACGGCCCCCGGAGGTCGCCGCGTTACTGGCGGATGATGAACGAGGCGCCGACCTTGCTGATGATCGCCATCGTGATCCTGGTCATCGTCAAGCCTTTCTAGACGCCCCTCCGAATTCGGCGAAGAAATGTCCGTAGCCCCTTGCGGCGGGCTGCGGGACCCGCTAGTTTCGCGATCTCATCTCGTGGCATGCGTGTAATTGCTCATACTCCCCGGAAAACTCCGCGGTCGAGAGTTTCACCGGCACGCCTTTTTCCCCATCTATGCTCAACGTGGTCCCTTCATGGCTGAAATGAAGCTTCAAGAACTCAAAAGCAAATCGCCGACCGATTTGCTGACCTTCGCGGAATCGCTCGAGGTCGAAAACGCCAGCACGATGCGCAAGCAGGAGCTGATGTTCGCGATCCTCAAGGTTCTGGCGAGCCAGGATGTGGAAATCATCGGCGAAGGCGTGGTGGAAGTGCTGCAGGACGGCTTCGGCTTCCTGCGCTCTGCAAACGCCAACTATCTGCCCGGCCCCGACGACATCTATATTTCTCCCTCACAGATCCGCCGGTTCTCGCTGAAGACGGGCGATACCGTCGAGGGTCCGATCCGCGGACCCAAGGAAGGCGAACGCTATTTCGCGCTCCTCAAGGTCAACACGATCAACTTCGACGACCCGGAAAAGATTCGCCACAAGGTTCATTTCGACAATCTGACGCCGCTCTATCCAAACGACCGGTTCAAGATGGAGCTGGAAGTCCCGACGTCGAAGGATCTTTCCGCACGCGTCATCGATCTGGTGGCACCGCTCGGCAAGGGACAGCGCGGCCTGATCGTGGCCCCGCCGCGGACCGGCAAGACGGTTTTGCTCCAGAATATCGCTCACTCGATCACCGCCAATCATCCGGAATGCTATCTGATCGTCCTGCTGATCGACGAACGGCCTGAAGAAGTGACCGACATGCAGCGTTCGGTGCGCGGCGAAGTCGTGTCGTCGACCTTTGACGAACCGGCAGTGCGCCACGTGCAGGTTGCTGAGATGGTCATCGAGAAGGCCAAGCGTCTCGTTGAACACGGTCGCGACGTCGTTATCCTGCTCGATTCGATCACACGCCTGGGCCGTGCCTACAACACGGTCGTACCGTCCTCTGGCAAGGTGCTGACGGGCGGCGTGGACGCCAATGCCCTGCAGCGGCCGAAGCGCTTCTTCGGTGCAGCCCGAAACATCGAAGAAGGCGGCTCGCTGACCATCATCGCGACGGCGCTGATCGATACGGGCAGCCGCATGGACGAGGTGATCTTCGAAGAGTTCAAGGGTACGGGCAACTCGGAAATCGTGCTTGACCGCAAGGTCGCCGACAAGCGCATCTTCCCGTCGATGGACATCCTGAAGTCCGGGACGCGCAAGGAAGACCTGCTGGTGCCACGCCAGGATCTGCAGAAGATCTTCGTGCTGCGCCGCATCCTCGCGCCGATGGGAACGACCGATGCGATCGAGTTCCTGATCGACAAGCTGAAGCAGACGAAGAGCAACAGCGACTTCTTCGATTCGATGAACACCTAAACATTAGCCGGATTCATCCGTTGGAACGCCCGGCATTCGTGTCGGGCGTTTTCCATTTCCGCCTCTATCATTCAGGTGCAACCGCATGACGATGCTGCCAACGACGATCTTCGCCCTGTCCAGCGGTGCATTGCCCGCCGGTGTCGCCGTGGTGCGCATCAGCGGCCCGCAGGCGTTGCCGGCTCTCTGCTTGCTGACCCGCAAGGAACTGCCGGCGCCACGCCAAGCGGCGCTCAGGACGATCGTGGGTCAAGACGGCTATGTGCTGGACCAGGCGTTGGTGCTCGTCTTCGCGGGGCCGCAGTCCTTCACCGGCGAGGACTGTGTCGAGTTGCAGCTGCATGGTAGTCGCGCCGTGGTGGCCGCCGTAATGAAGGAGCTCGCCGCCATCGATGGCCTGCACGCAGCGGAGGCGGGAGAGTTCTCTCGGCGGGCATTCGAGAACGGCCGGATCGACCTCGTCGAAGCCGAAGGTCTTTCGGAACTGATTGCGGCCGAAACCGAAATGCAGCGACGGCTTGCGGTCGAACAGAGCTTCGGCGGCCAGTCCGCGCTCTATGAGGGCTGGGCAAAGCGACTGACGCACGCCCGCGCCATGATCGAGGCGGACCTGGATTTTTCCGATGAAGAGGATGTCCCAGGGTCCGTGGCCGACAGCGTCAGCGGAGAACTCATCGTCCTGCAGCAGGAGTTGCGGCGGCACGTCGAGGCGGCGCGGGCCGGTGAGATCATCCGGGACGGTTACAAGGTTGCCATCGTCGGACGGCCGAACGCGGGAAAATCCAGCCTGCTGAATGGGCTTGCAAACCGAGATGTCGCCATCGTCACCGACGTTGCCGGGACGACGAGAGACGTGCTGCAGGTGGATCTCGACATGGACGGCTACCTCGTGCGGCTGTTCGATACGGCCGGACTCCGAGAGAGCAGCGATGTGGTGGAACAGGAAGGCATACGACGCGCGCATGATGTCATCGGAAAGGCGGACCTCGTCCTGCTGTTGGAAGAGATCGATTCGGAACCGGAACATACCGTTATCCCCGAGAACAAGGATTTGCTGCGCGTCGGCAGCAAGCTGGACCTGCACGGACCGTCGCCGGCCTATGATCTCTGTATCTCGGTAAGGGACGAGGATGGGTTGGAGGCGTTGCGGGAGGCCATTCGGCAACGGGTACGCAAGATCTGGTCGGGCTCGATGGCCCCCACCCGCCAGCGTCAGCTTGAATTGCTGCTGGATGCTTCCAATTCCGTTTCAGAAGCGTTAAAGGCGGGGCAACCTGAGCTTCGGGCGGAAAATCTGCGGACGGCGGCTGTTGCGCTGGGCAGGATCACCGGAGCCGTCGATGTCGAGCAATTGCTGGACGTCATCTTTTCGCAGTTTTGTATCGGCAAATGATTCACGTGAAACACGCGGATCCGGAAGGCAGCCATGACAGAGCAATTTGACGTCATCGTCATCGGGGGTGGGCACGCCGGCTGCGAAGCGGCCAGTGCGGCTGCGCGGCTGGGTGCCCGTACGGCGCTCATCACCCACAGGTGCGAGACCATCGGAGTGATGTCCTGCAACCCGGCAATCGGCGGACTGGGGAAAGGCCATCTGGTGCGCGAGGTGGATGCGATGGACGGCCTGATGGGCCGGGTCGCCGATGCGGCTGGCATCCAGTTCCGGCTTCTCAACCGGAAAAAGGGCCCAGCCGTGCGCGGCCCGCGGACGCAGGCCGACCGCAAGCTTTACAGGCTGGCCATGCAAAGCGAGATCGCGGAGCATGCAAATCTCACCGTCATCGAGGGTGATGCCTTCGACCTGCAGGTCGTCGACGGTTGCATCAACGGCGTCATCATGGCCGATGGCCAAGTCTTCTCCTGCGCCGCGGTCGTGCTGACGACAGGCACCTTCCTGAGGGGGCTGATTCATATCGGCTCCGAAAAGATTCCGGCCGGGAGGGTTGGAGAAGCACCCTCCGTCGGTCTGTCAGCAACTTTGGCGCGCCACCACATCGCGCTCGGCCGCCTGAAGACAGGGACACCGGCGCGGCTGAACGGCGCAACGATTGACTGGGGTTCAGTCGGTCTGCAGGAGGCTGATGAGGATCCTGTGCCGTTTTCCTTCATGACGGACAAGATCGTCAATCCGCAGATTGCGTGCGGCGTGACCAGAACAACTGCCGAAACGCATAAAATCATCAGTGATAACATGCACTTGTCCGCGATGTACTCCGGGCAGATCGAAGGGGTCGGCCCACGGTACTGCCCGTCCATCGAGGACAAGATCGTGCGATTCGGCGAGCGCGACGGTCATCAGGTCTTCCTGGAGCCGGAAGGCCTGGACGATACGACGGTTTATCCGAACGGGATATCGACATCCCTGCCGGCCGACATTCAGGAATCGTTTATCCGGACCATGCCGGGCCTGGAGCGGGTCAAGATTGTTCAGCCGGGGTATGCGATCGAATATGACCATGTCGATCCCCGCGAGCTGTCACATGCTCTCGAGGTCAAGAAGATCTCCGGCCTGTTCCTGGCCGGGCAGATCAACGGAACGACGGGCTATGAAGAGGCTGCTGCCCAGGGCCTCGCGGCAGGCCTGAATGCAGGCCTCCGCGCAGGCGGCGGTGCAGCCTATCACTTCAGCCGGTCGACGTCGTATATCGGTGTGATGATCGACGACCTGACCTCCCGGGGCGTGACCGAGCCTTACCGTATGTTCACCTCCCGCGCCGAGTATCGCCTCTCGCTTCGGGCCGATAATGCCGACGCCCGCTTGACGCCGGAGGCCGTTTCTCTGGGCGTCGTCGGACGGGCTCGCGCCCTGCGCTTTGACGCCTATGTACGAGAGCTGGCGGACTGGCGTGCGCGGCTGCAATCCTTGTCCGTGACCCCGACGGAAGCTGTGGCCAAGGGTCTCAAGATCAACCAGGACGGTCAGCGCCGCAGTGCCTACGAACTGCTCGCCTATCCGGAGATGGATGTCGGAAGCCTGCGCGGGTGCTGGCCCGAACTCGGTGATGTTCCCGGACGTATCGCCGAGGCCCTGGAAATCGAGGCGGGATATGCGGTCTATATCAACCGGCAGGCAACGGACATCGGCGTGTTGCGTCGTGATGAAGCCCTGACGATTCCAGCGGATTTCGATTATCAGGCCATTTCGGGCCTCTCGAACGAGCTTAAATTGAAATTGATGAAGTTGAAGCCTGTTTCCCTCGCTCAAGCCGCGCGCATAGAGGGCATGACCCCCGCTGCCTCTGCACTTCTGCTCGCGATGATCCGGAAGAGCGACTCGAATCGTGCGAAGCGAGTCTCCTGATGCAGCTGAACGGAAAGCGTGTTTCACGTGAAACGCAGGAGCGCCTCGAGCATTTCGCGGGTCTGTTCCGCAAATGGGCGTCCCGCATCAATCTGGTGGCACCTTCCACGATCAACGAGTTGTGGGATCGACACATCGCCGACAGTGCCCAGCTTTTCCAGCTTCGCCCGCAGGCGGCGACTTGGATAGATCTCGGGTCCGGCGGTGGCTTCCCTGGTATTATCACGGCGATTCTGCTGAAGGAAGCCGGCAGCGGCTGGGTCCATCTTGTTGAAAGCAATCAGAAGAAAGCCTCTTTCCTGCGTGTGGCGCTGATGGAAACCGAGGCGCGGGGCACGGTGCATCCGGTGCGCATCGACGAAGCGGTGAGGCAGATCGAGCGCTGTGACTATCTGTCGGCGCGAGCGCTGGCGGAACTGGATCTTCTTTTAGAGCATGCCTCGCCCTGGCTTTCAGGAACAGGTGCAAGGGCCTTTTTTCACAAAGGGCGGGATTACCAGCGAGAAATCGGTAAAGCGCGTGGTGCTTGGGACTTCGATCTGATAGAACATCCCAGTGCCGTCGAGAGCGACTCCATCATCCTTGAAGTGAGTAACCTCCGGCCCAAAGATCGATAGCCCTCGTTCGTCAGGTGCGGCATGAACCCTATTAATCGCATTATCACCATCGCGAACCAGAAGGGTGGCGTCGGCAAGACGACCACTGCCATCAATCTGGCGACCGCGCTTGCTGCCATCGGCGAGCATGTCCTGATCATCGACCTGGATCCGCAGGGCAATGCCAGTACCGGGTTGGGCATCGATCGCCGTGACCGTGCCGTGTCTTCCTATGATCTCCTCATGGGGACGCACAGTGTGCAGGAGACGGTTCTTCCGACCGCCGTTCCCAATCTTTCGATCGTGCCGTCGACGATGGATCTCCTGGGGTTCGAGATGGAGATCTCCCAGCAGGCGGACCGTGTTTTTCGTCTCAAGCGCGCCTTGACGCAGATCGCCCTGCCCTACTCCTACATCATCCTGGATTGCCCGCCGTCCTTCAACCTGCTGACCATGAATGCCATGGCGGCGGCACAGTCGGTGCTCGTTCCGCTGCAGTGTGAATTTTTCGCTCTCGAGGGTCTGAGCCAGCTCCTGGAGACGGTCAACCAGGTGAAGCAGACGGTGAATCCCGGGCTCGACATCCAGGGGATCGTCCTGACGATGTTCGATGCCCGCAACAATCTGGCGCAGCAGGTCGTCAATGACGTGCGGACCTACCTGGGTGACAAAGTCTATCACACGCTGATCCCGCGGAATGTCCGGGTTTCCGAGGCGCCTTCCTATGGGAAACCTGCTATTCTCTACGATCTGAAGTGCGCTGGAAGCCAGGCTTATCTGCAGCTGGCGTCGGAGGTTATTCAGCGTGAACGGCGCCGGAAGGCGGCCTGACGAATATTGGTGGTTATGATATGAGCGATGATCTCTCAAAGCGCCGGCTCGGGCGCGGTCTGGCAGCCCTGATCGGTGAAATGGATCAGCCGCTGCAGGTCGATGAGGCGCCGAAGCCGGTCAATCCGGATCGGATGCTGCCGATCGAACATGTGAGCCGCAATCCCCGGAACCCTCGCCGGCAGTTCGATGAGAGCGATCTCCAGGATCTGGCAAGCTCCATTCGCCAGCATGGCATCGTCCAGCCGGTGGTCGTGCGGACGGTCAACGGCCAGTTCGAGATCATCGCCGGCGAACGTCGCTGGCGTGCCGCCCAGCTTGCGGGTCTGCACGAGATCCCTGTCATCGTCCGCGATGTGGACGACCGCACCGCGCTCGAAATCGCGATCGTCGAAAACGTTCAGCGTGCAGATCTCAACCCGCTCGAAGAAGCTCTCGGCTACGATCAGCTCATTGCCGAATATGGCTATACACAGAACGATCTGGGCGGGATCATCGGCAAGAGCCGAAGCCATGTGGCCAACAGCCTGCGGCTTCTGAAGCTTCCCGAGCCGGTGCGGGACATGCTCTCCTCGGGCGAACTGTCTGCCGGCCATGCCAGGGCCCTGATCACGACCTCGGATCCCGTTGCTCTGGCACGGACGATCGTCGCCAAGGGGATGTCGGTTCGCGATGCGGAGCGATTGGCGCAGAACGACGTCAAGGCCCAGACGCAGCCTCAGGGCGCCAAGGCGGAGCAGAAGGATTCCGATACGCTTGCTCTGGAGCGGACGCTCTCCGATTCCCTCGGCCTCGAGGTGAAGATCGCCCACAAGGGCGGCAACGGTCAGATGCGCATTACCTATCG
The DNA here is from genome assembly GCF_000705355.1 of Pseudorhizobium marinum. Taxonomy (NCBI): domain Bacteria; kingdom Pseudomonadati; phylum Pseudomonadota; class Alphaproteobacteria; order Hyphomicrobiales; family Rhizobiaceae; genus Pseudorhizobium; species Pseudorhizobium marinum. The sequence goes on along the minus strand of NZ_JMQK01000003.1, from coordinate 308,480 downwards.
CAACCTCGAGCAGCTGGAAGAAATCTGCCGTCTTCTGGAGCGGCGGTAGCGCTGAGCCGACTAACGCTGGCTGCGAGCCGACTGGATCGCAATCGCCATCAGGGTCTGAAAGGCGATGCTGTCCTCCAGGCTCTGTTTCTGGCGGCTGTGCAGGACTGCCGCCTGCAGCCGTTCCGTCTCGCGCTGTAGAGCATGGGCCGTCCAGCTCCGCAAAGCCTTTTCTATCAATGGCTTACGCTTGAAATGGATGTGCCGCCCGAGCGTCATCATGACCTGCCCGACCTGCAGGTTCTTCTCGTCCATTTCGGCGCGCATCAGGTCCATCATCTGGAACTGCTTGAGACAGGACTGCAGGACTAGGAAGATCGGCGTCTTGGAGGTCGACACCTTCTGCATTGAATGACGGAGTGCGGGAAGATTTCCGGTCAGAATGGCGTCAACAGCCTCGTCGGTCGAGACGTTGCTTGCATCGCCGATGATCGCCGATACGTCCTCCTCTTCGACGGTGCCCTTGCCGCGGCAATAAAGGGCGAGCTTGCGCACCTCGTTTCGCGAGGCGATGCGGTCCCCGCCCAGGAGCTCCAGCAGGTGCCGGCGGGCGGCGGGCGATATCCCCAGGCCGTCCAGGGCAAGCTCGCTGTCGATGAGAGAATTGAGCGCCCGGGCATCGTCGGCATAGCAAGGGATGACCGCGATCATCCGCGACGGTTCTGCGAGCTTGCGCAGACCGCTCCCCTTCTTCAGGTCGCCGGCCTCGATGACGAGCATGTTGGCGGGCGCTGGCCCGGCTGCCAGAATGCCGAGTGCATCGAGGAGCGCCTTTTCGTTGGAGGCGCCGCGGAGCCACACGAGCTTGTCGCCGCCGAAGAGGCCCAGGGAGTTGACCTCGTCGAGCAGCCTCCCCGGGTCGTTCTGGAGATCCGAGACATCCATCTTCAGCATCGAGAACGGATCGTCCTGTGCAATGCCTGATTTCTTCACGAGGAGAGAGGCACGTTCCGACACGAGGCCCCGGTCCGGGCCGTAGATCACGAAGATGCGGTAGGTCTCGCTGCCGCGATCAACGAAACGATCAAACTCGTGCGACTTTATTTCTGCCATGTCGGCTGGGGCTGGGGCTCTCTGGAGAGGGCAATGGCGAGGTCGGCACGGATGAGTTCGGCAAGCTCCTTCGCTGCCCGGTCCTCCGCGTCCCTGACGGCCCGCAATTCGGCGAATTCCTGGCGCGACACGTCGAGAAGCGACGTGATCCTGCGGGTTCCGACCTTCAGGACCTCGCCGTCGCTGACTCGCGAAAGCGTATAGTTACCGGAGACGTTGACGCGTCCGGGCTGCAAGCCGACCGCGTCCTCGTCGTCGAGAATGTCGCTATAGGCGGCGGTGACCTGCAGAGCGACCTCGTACTGGGGGGCAGGCGTTTCCCCTGCCCCGCCCGACGTGAGGAATATCAGCTGGTTCCGAACGACCTGCTCCACCCTCTCATCTGCGGGCGAGAATGCGATTTCCGCCAGCTTGAGGCCGGTTCCGGAGGCTTCCGAATACAGCGGGCGAACCTGACAGCCGGCCAGCATGGCCACGGCAGTCAGCCCAAATGCCAGTTTCAACAGCCGGGGGCGATAAGAGCGAGCATCACACGACAATGTTCACGATCCTCTGTGGGACGACGATGATCTTTTTCGGTACCTGCCCATCAAGAGCGGCACGCACGGCGTCCAGCGCAAGAACCGCAGCCTCGATGTCATTCTTCGATGCGTCGCGGGCGATTGTCAATTCCGCACGCTTCTTGCCGTTGATCTGGACGGGAAGCATCATCTCGTTCTCGAGGACGAGCGATTCCTCGTAGGCCGGCCAGGGCGCCTGCGACAGCATGCCGGAATTGCCGAGGACCGACCAGCATTCTTCCGCAAGATGTGGCGTCATCGGCGCGACGATCCGTACGAGGATCTCGGCTGCGTCGCGTACGGCCGCCCGGAAGGCCGGATCGGCATCACCGGAGGCAACCCGTGTCAGCGGCGCAGCCAAAGCATTGACGAATTCGTAGATGCGCGCCACGGCCTTGTTGAAGGAGAGCCGGTCGTAGTCGTCCTGTACCGCCTTCAGGGTCTTGTGGGCGACCTGTGAGATGGCCAGCGCCTCACCGTCCGTGGCAGGCTTTGGCGCGACGTCGATGAGATTGGGGGCGGCCTCAGAAATCAGGCGCCAGAGGCGCTGCGTGAAGCGGTGAGCACCCTCGACACCGGCCTCCGACCAGATCACGTCGCGATCCGGCGGCGAATCCGACAGCACGAAGAAGCGTGCGGTGTCGGCGCCATAGGAGGCAATGATATCGTCCGGATCGACGACGTTCTTCTTCGACTTCGACATCTTCTCGATCGAGCCGATGGTGATTTCTTCGCCGGTGGAGAGAAGGGCTGCCTGTCGCTTGCCGTCGACTTCCTCGATGCGGATATCGGCGGGAGAGACCCATTCGCCGTTGGCGCCGCTGCCGCGGCGGTAGGTTTCATGGACGACCATGCCCTGGGTGAAGAGGCCCTTGAAGGGCTCCTTGACGTCCACATGGCCGGTCTCGTTCATCGCCCGGGTGAAGAAGCGGGAATAGAGCAGGTGTAGAATGGCATGCTCGATGCCGCCGATGTACTGGTCCACCGGCAGCCAGTGGTTGGCAGCCTTCGGATCGGTCGGATTGTCCTCCCAGGGCGCAGTGAAGCGCGTGAAATACCAGCTGGAATCGACGAAGGTATCCATCGTGTCAGTTTCGCGCCGGGCCGCACTGCCGCATTGCGGGCAGTTCACGTGGCGCCACGTCGGGTGCCGGTCGAGCGGATTGCCGGGATGGTCGAAGGTCACGTCGTCCGGTAGCTTGACCGGCAGGTCCTTCTTCGGCACGGGCACAACGCCGCAGACCTCGCAATGGATGACGGGAATCGGGCAACCCCAGTAGCGCTGGCGGGAGATACCCCAGTCGCGCAGGCGGAAATTCACCTTGCGCTCGCCCTGCGGCATGTTGCCGAGCATGGTGCCCGAGAGGCGTTCAACGACCATGCCGAACGCCTCTTCCGTGGTCTTGCCATCCAGGAACCGGGAGTTGATCATGACGCCGTCGCCGTCATAGGCGGTGTCGCCGATCGTGAAGCTCTGCGGGTCGCCGTCGGCCGGCATGACCACGGCAACAACGGGCAGGCCATATTTGCGAGCGAAGTCCAGGTCGCGCTGGTCGCCGGCGGGGCAGCCGAAGATGGCGCCCGTGCCGTAATCCATCAGGACGAAGTTGGCGACGTAGACAGGCAGTTCCCACGACGGGTCGAGCGGATGCCGGACGCGGATACCGGTGTCGATCCCCTTCTTCTCGGCGGTTTCGAGCGCTGCCAGCGACGTGCCATGGTGGCGGCACTCGTCGCAGAAGGCTTCGATAGCCGGATTCGCTTTCGCGGCATCCCGTGCCATCGGATGATCGGCGGCGATGGCGAGGAAGGATGCGCCGAACAGCGTATCGGGACGGGTGGTGTAGACGGGTATCTCGTTCTGGCCGATCGGCGCCGTCCCCGGCACGACTTCCCAGCGGATCGTCATCCCTTCCGAGCGCCCGATCCAGTTCTTCTGCATCAGCCGGACCTTCTCCGGCCACTGGTCGAGGGTCTCGAGCGAATCGAGCAGGTCCTGGCTGAAGTCGGTGATCTTGAAGAACCACTGGACCAGGTCGCGCTGCTCGACGAGCGCGCCGGAGCGCCAGCCGCGGCCGTCGATCACCTGCTCATTCGCCAGCACCGTCTGGTCGACCGGATCCCAGTTGACCTTGGACTGCTTGCGGTAGACGAGGCCCTTTTCCATCATGTCGAGGAAGAGGTGCTGCTGACGATGATAATATTCGACGTCACAGGTGGCGAATTCCCGTGACCAGTCCAGCGACAGGCCCATGGCCTTCAGCTGCAGCTTCATCGAGGCGATGTTCTGGTAGGTCCACTCCTTGGGGTGAACCTTGTTGTCGCGTGCGGCGTTTTCCGCCGGCATGCCGAAGGCGTCCCAGCCCATCGGGTGGAGGACGTTGTAGCCCCTCGCCCGCTTGTAGCGCGCCACGACGTCGCCCATGGCGTAGTTGCGGACGTGGCCCATGTGGATGCGTCCCGAGGGATAGGGAAACATCTCCAGAACGTAGTACTTCTCGCGCGGATCGGCATTGTCGGCCTCGAAGACCTTGGCTTCCGACCACTTCTCTTGCCAGCGTGGCTCGGCCTCGCGCGGATTGTAACGTTCACTCGCCATATCAATATTATCCGGGAAAACTTCAGAAAGATTGGCCAGACCTTCACCACGAAAGCCTGCAAGCGTCAAGTTTTACAGGGATACTGGCGATGGAAGTTGGCCGGGTTGCGGCAGCACGCCTCTTGGCATGCCGCGCCGCGCAGCCTAAGTCGTCTGCAATCAAGCGTGAGGGAAGAGCATGACCGTCCAGGATAGGCTGAAGGAAGTTCGTGCCCGGATCGCGGCAGCCGAACGCGTCGGGAAACGTCCGGAAGGATCCGTCACCCTGGTTGCCGTCTCCAAGACCTTCGAGGCCGATGCCATCCGGCCGGTGCTCGAGGCCGGCGAGCGGGTGTTCGGCGAGAACCGGGTCCAGGAAAGCCAGGGGAAGTGGCCGGCGCTGAGGCAAGAGTTCGAGGGCATCGAGCTTCACCTCATCGGGCCGCTGCAATCCAATAAGGCCGCGGACGCTGTTGCGCTGTTCGACGTGATCGAGACGGTCGATCGGGAGAAGATTGCCCGCGCACTGGCAGACGAGATGAAGCGGCAGGGGCGGTTTCCGCGGCTTTATGTTCAGGTCAACACGGGAATGGAGCCGCAGAAGGCCGGCATCGCCCCTGACGAGACCGCGGATTTCGTGCGCCTTTGCCGCGATGAGCTGGGGCTGTCGGTGGAGGGCCTGATGTGCATCCCGCCCGCAGACGAAAATCCGGGTCCGCATTTTGCTCTGCTGGCCAAGCTCGCCCGCGAGAGCGGCGTGGAGAAACTATCGATGGGCATGTCGGGCGATTTCGAGACGGCGGTGGAGTTCGGCGCGACGAGCGTGCGCGTCGGCTCGGCCGTGTTTGGCAATCGCTAAGCGGCCCTAGCCCTTAAGTCTGGCTTTCCAGTCTCTTCTGGCTCATCCTACAAGTGTCCCATGGCTGCGCTGGGACCATGGGAGGAGCAGATGCAGAGCACTTATTTCGACGTCTATGCCGAATGGCAGGCGGACCCGGAGGCTTTCTGGCTGCGGGCAGCCGAAGCGCTGGACTGGTCCAAGCCGGTCGAGCGGGTGTTCGACCCGGATCAGGGCGTCTATGGGCGCTGGTTCGTGGGCGGTGAAACGAACACCTGCCACAACTGTCTCGACCGTCACGTCAAGGCCGGACGGGGAGGCCAGAGGGCGCTGATCTACGACAGCGCGATGAATGGCACGAAGACCAGCTTCACCTATGACGCGGTGCTTGCCGAGGTGCAGGCGATCGCTGCCGTGCTGCGCAACCACGGCGTCGGCAAGGGCGACCGGGTGATCCTCTACATGCCCATGGTTCCGGAGGCGGTCTTCTCGATGCTGGCCTGTGCGCGGCTTGGGGCGGTGCATTCGGTGGTGTTCGGCGGCTTTGCCGCACACGAGCTTGCGAAGCGGATCGACGATAGCGGCGCCAAGGTGGTGATCAGCGCCAGCTGCGGGTTGGAGCCGGGCCGGATCGTGTCCTACAAGCCGCTGCTCGACCATGCGATCGACATGGCGACGGCGAAGCCGGACTTCTGCCTCATCCTGCAGCGCGACGAACTGCACGCGCCGCTGCGCTACGAGCATGGCGACATCGACTTCCGGCAGGCGGTCGAGGTGGAGAAGGTCAATGGTACGGTCATCGACTGCGTGCCCGTTGCCGCCACCGATCCGCTCTACATCCTCTATACATCCGGCACGACGGGCCAGCCCAAGGGCGTGGTGCGCGACAACGGCGGGCATATGGTGGCCCTCCAGTGGACCATGGAGAACCTTTACGGCGTAAAGCTCGGCGAAGTGTTCTGGACGGCCTCCGACATCGGCTGGGTGGTCGGTCATTCCTATATCGTCTACGCGCCGCTGCTGGCCGGCAGCACGACGGTCCTCTTCGAGGGCAAGCCGGTCGGAACGCCGGATGCGGGCACCTTCTGGCGGATCGTGTCGGAATACGACGTCAAGGTGCTGTTCACCGCACCGACGGCCTTCCGTGCCATCCGACGCGACGATCCGGACGGCGAGTACGTCCGGCACCATGACGTGAGCGGCCTGCGTGCGCTGTTTCTGGCCGGAGAGCGCGCCGATCCGGAGACGCTGAAATGGGCGGAAACCGTGCTCAAGGTTCCGGTGATCGATCACTGGTGGCAGACGGAGACCGGCTGGCCGATGGTCGGCAATCCGGCCGGCCTCGGCCTGCTGCCCTTCAAGGCCGGCTCTCCCACCTTGCCCATGCCGGGCTATGCCATCGATGTGCTGGATGACGCCGGCCATCCGGTGCCACGCGGCACGCTGGGCAATATCGTGGTGAAGCTTCCGCTTCCGCCCGGCTGCCTGGTGAGCTTCTGGAACGCCGACGACAGGTTCCGCCAGGCGTGCCTGGAGGAGTTCCCGGGCTACTACAAGACAGCCGATGCCGGGCTGATGGATGACGATGGCTATGTCTTCGTGATGGCGCGAACGGACGACATCATCAACTGCGCCGGCCACCGGCTTTCGACGGGGGCGATGGAAGAGGTCTGCGCCATGCATCCGGATGTCGCCGAATGCGCCGTCGTGGGTGTCGCGGATGCCTTGAAGGGACAGGTGCCCTGCGGCTTCCTGGTGCTGAAGAACAGGGTATCGCGCGATCAAGGCCTCGTGGAACGGGAAGTAATCGATCTCGTCCGCAGCGAGATCGGTCCCGTGGCCGCCTTCCGCACCGCCATGGTGGTGCAGCGCCTGCCGAAGACCCGATCCGGCAAGATCCTCCGCGGCACCATGCAGAAGATTGCCGACGGGATGCCCTGGACCATGCCGGCGACCATCGACGACCCGGGCATTCTCGAGGAGATCGCCGAGATCCTGCGGCAACGGGGATATGCGCGGGCGGCGCCGGCGATCGGACAGGACGCATAACGAAAAAACCCCGGCAGGGCCGGGGTTTCGAAGTGGTGCAATCGCTACCGGAGATCAGTAGCGATTGTCGTCCTCGTCTTCGTCGCGTGGGGCCGACTTGAGCGAGCTCAGCTTGGCGAAGACAGCGTCCGCATCGATTTCCTTCTCTTCTTCGCGATCATTGCGATAGTTGAAGTCGAGGTTTTCCGTTTCCGATGCGGATTGCAGCGTCGCGCCGACTTCGGCTGCGGTGGGAAGCGGCTTGCCCTTGGAGGCGCGCTCGACTTCCAGGTCGAGGTCGATCTGGCTGCAAAGGCCGAGGGTCACCGGATCCATCGGCGTCAGGTTCGTGGCATTCCAGTGGGTGCGGTCGCGGATCTGCTCGATCGTCGACTTGGTCGTGCCGACGAGACGCGAGATCTGTGCGTCCTTCAATTCCGGGTGATTGCGCACCAGCCAGAGAATGGCGTTGGGGCGATCCTGGCGCTTCGACACCGGTGTATAGCGGGGGCCGCGGCGCTTTGATTCGGGAACGCGAACCTTCGGCTCGGACAGCTTCAGCCGGTGATTGATGTCGCCTTCGCCGCGCTGGATCTCGTCGCGCGAGAGCTGCCCGGTGGCGATCGGATCAAGGCCCTTGATCCCCTGCGCTGCTTCGCCGTCAGCGATTGCCTTCACCTCCAGCGGGTGCAGCTTGCAGAACTGCGCAATCTGGTCGAAGGAAAGTGCCGTGTTGTCGACAAGCCAGACCGCCGTCGCCTTCGGCATAAGCAATTGTTGAGCCATAGATATAGATCCTCTGTCCGTCCGCGCCGGTGTCGCGGGCCGTGGGTATCAACCACTATTTCCGGGAATTCGACGCGTCTATATCCGGAAAACGGCGGAATTGCAAATATCGCGCAACATGAACCGTTTGTCTAATTGCTGGTCCGGTTCCACCTGATATGTATGATTCATGATCCGGAATTTTTGTCCGGTTTCGTCGTGACGAAATGGGGAGGAGACCATGTCCGAGAAGGTTTATCCTGTGTCGCGCGCCACCAAGAGCATGGCGCTGATCGACAAGGACAAATACGAGAAGTGGTACGAGGAAAGCATCGAGGACCCCGACAAGTTCTGGGGCAAGCACGGCAAGCGTATCGACTGGTTCAAGCCCTATACCAAGGTCAAGAATACCTCCTTCAAGGGCAAGGTGTCGATCAAGTGGTTCGAGGACGGGCTTACCAATGTCTCCTACAACTGCATCGACCGCCACCTGAAGACGCACGGCGAGCGCACCGCCCTGATCTGGGAAGGTGACAACCCGTATATCGACAAGAAGATCACCTACAACCAGCTGTACGATCAGGTCTGTCGCCTCGCGAACGTCCTGAAACAGCGCGGCGTCAAGAAGGGCGACCGCGTTACCATCTACATGCCGATGATCCCGGAGGCGGCCTATGCGATGCTCGCCTGCGCCCGCATCGGCGCCGTCCATTCGGTGGTCTTCGGTGGCTTCTCGCCCGAGGCACTGGCGGGGCGCATTGTCGACTGCCAGTCCTGCTTCGTCATCACCTGTGACGAGGGTGTGCGCGGCGGCAAGCCGGTGCCGCTGAAGGAAAACACCGACAAGGCCATCCACATTGCGGCGCGCCAGTACGCGACCGTCAACAACGTGCTGGTGATCCGCCGCACCGGTGGCAAGGTCAACTGGGCGCCGGGCCGTGACCTCTGGTATCATGAGGAAGTCGCCAAGGCGAAGCCGCACTGCGAGCCGGTGAAGATGAAGGCGGAGGATCCGCTTTTCATCCTCTATACGTCTGGCTCCACGGGCAAACCGAAGGGCGTGCTGCACACGACCGGTGGCTATCTCGTCTACGCGGCGATGACCCATGAATACGTCTTCGATTACCACGACGGGGACGTCTACTGGTGTACGGCCGACGTCGGCTGGGTGACCGGGCATTCCTACATCGTCTATGGTCCGCTGGCGAACTGCGCCACATCGCTGATGTTCGAGGGCGTGCCGAACTTTCCCGACCAGGGCCGCTTCTGGGAAGTCATCGACAAGCACAAGGTCAACATCTTCTACACGGCGCCAACCGCCATCCGCTCGCTGATGGGTGCCGGCGACGAGTTCGTGAAACGGTCCTCGCGGGCCAGCCTGCGGCTGCTTGGAACCGTCGGCGAGCCGATCAACCCGGAGGCCTGGGAGTGGTACTACAAGGTGGTCGGCGACAGCCGCTGCCCGGTGATCGATACCTGGTGGCAGACGGAAACCGGCGGCCACATGATCACGCCGCTGCCGGGTGCGACCGCCCTGAAGCCCGGCTCGGCGACGGTGCCGTTCTTCGGGGTCAAGCCCGAGCTCGTGGACAGTGAGGGCAAGGTGCTGGAAGGCGCGGCAGACGGCAATCTCTGCATCGCAGATTCCTGGCCCGGCCAGATGCGCACGGTCTACGGCGACCACGAGCGCTTCATCCAGACCTACTTCTCGACCTACAAGGGCAAGTATTTCACCGGTGACGGCTGCCGCCGCGATGCGGACGGCTATTACTGGATCACCGGCCGCGTCGACGACGTGCTGAACGTCTCCGGTCACCGTCTCGGAACAGCCGAGGTGGAATCGGCTCTGGTGTCGCATGACAAGGTCTCGGAAGCGGCGGTGGTTGGTTATCCGCACAGCGTCAAGGGGCAGGGCATCTACTGCTACGTGACGCTGATGTCCGGGAGCGAGGGTGACGACGCGCTGCGCCAGGAGTTGATCAAGCACGTCCGCAGCGAGATCGGACCGATCGCCACGCCGGACAAGATCCAGTTCTCGCCGGGCCTGCCGAAGACGCGCTCCGGCAAGATCATGCGGCGCATTCTCCGCAAGATTGCCGAAGACGATTTCGGCGCACTGGGGGATATCTCGACGCTGGCCGATCCGGGCGTTGTCGAGGATCTGATCGAGAACCGCCAGAACAAGGCGGTGTGATCGACCAAGGGCCGCCCTCGCTCGAGGGGGCGGCCTTCAACAGCCAATCCGGGACTGAATTTCTTCCATCTGCTCGCGACTGCGGTGATGCAAGGCTGGAGGAGATCTCACTCCGGTTTGCAGACGACCGGAGCCTTTCGCCCGCCGTCATAGCTTTGCGCCAGTCCGGCGAGCAGCATGTAGTCGGCCGCCTGCACGCCGCCGTCGAGCGTGACATCCGCAACCACCCGGCCGAAATATTTGTCGCCGGAAATGCGGCTGAGCTGGATGCGCGACGATGTTGCCGCCAGTTGCTCCAGAGCCCGCCGCGCCGTCTCGCCCGCCTGGCGAATGCTCAGGCATTTGGAGCGGATCTCTGGCGTATCGATACCACGGATGCGCACGTAGACTTCAACCTTCTGCTGCGGCCAGGGCCTTGCCTCGACGAGCAGGGTATCGCCATCGATGATCCGCAGGATTTCCGCCTCCACAGGTCCCGCGATCTCGTCACGCGGTGCCGCGTTCGCGGCGACAGCGAGGGGCAGTAGGACAGGAAGAATCAGCAGCAGGCGTTTCATGGAAGGAATAAATTCCTTCCTGTAGTAGAAGTCAATAGGACTAATAGCCTCTAGAAGTCGATCGCCCGGCCGTTGATCTCCCAGTCGCCGAAGCGGGACGGCTCGGCGCCGCCGCGGCCGCCGAGTTCGGTCGGCAGGCTGGCCTGAACTTCCTGCTGGCGCCGCTGTTCGGCTTCCTCAAGGGCACGCTTTGCAGCGGGCGAAAGCGGCTTCTTCACGGCCGGCTCGCTGTCCGTCGTGCTGCTGTTGTCGTTGTCGGGTTCCTGGATCATTCACGCCGCCGTGGGTCATATTGAAAAGAAAAGCGGGACAGACCACATCATAGACGGTTCGACCCCGGCAATAAAGCCTTCTGGAGACTGACGATGAACATGATGCGCACCGCGATGCTTCTGGCCTTCATGACAGCCCTGTTCATGGGCGTCGGCCTGTTGATTGGCGGCCGCGCCGGCATGATGATTGCCCTCCTCATCGCCGCCGGCATGAACCTCTTCTCCTACTGGAATTCGGACAAGATGGTGCTGTCTGCCTATCGGGCACAGCCGGTGGACGAAGGCAATGCGCCCGAACTCTTCCAGATGATGCGCACGCTTTCGGCCAATGCCGGACTGCCGATGCCGAAGGTCTATGTCTATGACAGCCCGCAGCCGAACGCCTTTGCGACAGGCCGCAACCCGCAGAATGCCGCCGTGGCCGCATCCACCGGCCTGCTGCAGCGCCTGACGCCGGAGGAAGTGGCGGGTGTGATGGCCCATGAGCTTGCCCACATCCAGAACCGCGACACCCTGACGATGACGATGACCGCGACGCTTGCCGGTGCCATCTCGATGCTCGGCAACTTCGCCTTCTTCTTCGGCGGCAACCGCGACAACAACAATCCGCTCGGTTTCATCGGCGTCATCGTCGCCATGATCGTGGCACCGCTCGCTGCCATGCTGGTGCAGATGGCGATCAGCCGGACCCGCGAATATTCGGCCGACAGGCGCGGCGCGGAGATCTGCGGCAACCCGCTGTGGCTCGCGTCCGCGCTCGGCAAGATCGCCGGCGCCGCCCAGGTGATCCACAACAACGATGCCGAACGCAATCCGGCGACGGCCCATATGTTCATCATCAATCCGCTGTCGGGAGAGCGGATGGACAACCTTTTCTCGACCCACCCGAACACGGACAACCGGATTGCCGAGCTGCGCAAGATGGCGAGCGGCTTTGATGCCGGTGGCTCGACGCCCGGCCTGCGTGCTGCTAGACCGACGCGCACCGCGCGCACCGTCCCCGAAACCGGCTCGGGCCGCGGCACCTCAGAGCCGCGCAAGGGACCCTGGTCTTGAACCAAGAGAAAAAAAGCAAGCGATCGTTCCAGTCCAGACAGCCGGCAGCGGCGCACCGTCAGGAAGAAGCCCCGGTACCATCCGACAAGGCGGGGTTCGATGTGCGTGCCACGGCCGCGAAGGTCCTTGCGGCGGCTGTGGACCGGAAAATCCCGCTCGACGGCATGCTCGACCTGGTCCATGGCAATGCCGCCTACAAGCAGCTGAGCGATGCCGACCGGGCACTGGCACGTGCCATACTGAACTCGGCCCTGCGGCACCTGCCGCGGCTGGAGGCGGCGATCGGTTCGATGCTCGACAGCCCGCTGCCCGAAGGCGCCCGCGCTCTTCATCACGTCCTGATCGTTGCCGCCGCGCAGATCCTGCATCTCGATGTGCCGGCCCATGCGGTGGTGGATATCGCCGTGGAACAGGCGCATCGCGACCCCCGCAACAGGCGTTTTGCCAAACTGGTCAACGCGGTGCTGCGGCGGCTGGTGCGGGAAAGACAGGACGTTCTGGATAGAACCGCTACCGTGTCACCCGTGCCGGATTGGTTCATGAGCAGGCTTTCGTCCGCCTACGGCAAGAACGAGGCGCAGCGGATTGCCGAGGCGCAGCTCATCCCGCCCGCCATCGACATCACCGTCAAATCCGATCCCGACGGCTGGGCGCAAAAGTTCGCCGGCCGTGTCCTGCCGACCGGCAGCATCCGTCTGCCGGTCTTTCAGGGATCGGTCGTGTCGCTGCCCGGTTACCAGGAGGGTGAATGGTGGGTGCAGGACGTGGCAGCCAGCATCCCGGCAAAACTGTTCGGCGACATCAAGGGATGGCGCATCGCCGACCTTTGTGCTGCCCCCGGCGGCAAGACGGCCCAGCTCGCGGCCGCCGGCGCCACGGTCATCGCCGTCGAGCAATCGGCCAACCGGCTGGTTCGTCTGAAGGAGAACCTGGCGCGGCTTGCACTCGATGCCGAGCTGGTCCAGGGCGACCTCTTCGAATTCCGGCCTGAACAGCTTCTCGACGGCGTGCTCCTGGACGCGCCATGCTCGTCGACCGGCACCACGCGGCGGCATCCGGACGTGCTCTGGACCAAAGGTCCGGAGGATATCGCCAAACTTGCCGCCCTGCAGGCCAAGATGCTTCGCCATGCCGTGACGCTTGTCAGGCCGGGTGGCCTGATCGTGTTCTCGAACTGCTCGCTCGATCCGCTCGAAGGGGAAGATCTGGTGGCGAATCTGCTGAGGGACGATCCATCTCTCGAACGCGTCCCCGTCGATCCGTCGCAATGGCCGGGCCTCGAGGAGGCAATCTCGCCGGTCGGCGAGTTTCGCACCACGCCTGCGATGTTGCCTGCGACTGATGGCTTCACCGGCGGCATGGACGGCTTCTTCGCCAGCGTCCTGCGGCGGCGGTAAGTCTTTCTTTACCATAGCAGCCGATTGTATTCGAAGAGGCTAAAGGGGGAGCCGGCTCGCGAGAGCGGAGGTTCGATCCTGCGGAGTGTTCCAAATTGATCATGCAGCTCGCGGATCGCCGAAGACTGATGTCTGTCGGCTTGCGGGAGGTCGTCCGTCGCTGCTACCGACGCACGGCGCGCTTGCGGCTTGTCCTTTCCCCATTTGCCGCACAGGTTCCGGATCGGCTGCTGGTTGCACCGACGGACCTGCGGGCCATCGATCCGTTCGTGGCGGAAGAGATCGCCGAAGGCCGTTTTCCGCTCGCCGGTTTTTCCCTGGATACGGAAGGTGCGTCTCCTTTCGCGGTCGAGCTTCCGTCGAAGGCTTTCGCCGAGCGGCTGCATTCCTTTGCCTGGCTGCGGCACATGCGGGCACAGAGGACCGAAGTCGCCTGTGCCCGCACCCGCACCATCGTTGCCAGCTGGATCATGCTGCATGGGCGCAGGACGAGAGGTATCGCCTGGGAGCCGAATGTGGTTGCGGAGCGGGTCATCGCCTGGCTGTCGCATTCGACGGTGGTGCTGCAGGGGGCCGAGGCGGGCTTCTACCGCCGCTTCATGAAAAGCCTGAGCTTCCAGGTGCGCTATCTGCGCCGGATCGTGCGCGGATTGCCGATGGACGAGACACGGCTGCGGATCCGCATCGCGCTTGCCATGGCCTCCGTCTCCATGCCGACCCGCAACGCCTACATCAGGCGCGAGGGCGGCCGGCTCGACCGGGAGCTGGAGCGTCAGATCCTGCCGGACGGGGCCCATGTATCGCGCAGTCCGCGTGCGGTCCTCGACCTGCTTCTCGACCTGCTGCCGCTGCGCCAGACCTACATCAACCTGGGGCATGACGTTCCGCCGAAACTCATCCCGACCATCGACCGGATGTATCCGGCGCTGCGGTTCTTCCGGCACCAGGACGGAGACCTGGCGCTCTTCAATGGCGCGACGTCGACGCCTGCGAGCGAGTTGATGTCGGTGCTGCGCTACGACGAGACGGGCGGCAAGCCGTTCAAGTCGCTGCCCCATGGGAACTATCAGCGGCTGGCGGCAAACGGCGTGACGATCATCGTCGATACGGGCAAGCCGCTTTCACCTGATCTTTCGCACCGGGCCCATGCCGGCTGCCTCTCGTTCGAGATGTCGTCGGCCCGGCACCGCTTCATCGTCAATTGCGGCGCACCGAAGTTTGCCGGGCGCGACTATCACCGGCTTGCCCGGTCCACGGCGGCGCATTCGACGGTGACGCTGAACGAGACCTCCTCGAGCCGTTTCCTCCGCTCGCATTTCTGCGGTGCCTCGATCCTTGCCAGCGCCAATCCCGGCGAGGTGGAGCGCTCCGAAGACCAGCATGGCGCCGATTGGCTGCGGGCCGTCCACGACGGCTATCTGCGGGAGTTCGGTTACCTCCACGAGCGGGAAATCGGTCTCAGCAGCACAGGCAGCAAGATCAAGGGCCATGACCGCCTCTTTGCGCCCGAGGGCGGCCGGGTCCCGGACGGTCGGGCTGTTGCCGAAGCGCGCTTCCATATCCATCCGACGATCTCGCTGTCGCGGCAGGATCAGGAAAGCGTGCTGATGGTGGCTCCCGATGGCGAGGCGTGGCATTTTTCGGCGCCGGGGCTGGCGATCGCGATCGAACAGGACATTTTCTTCGCCGATGCCTCCGGTCTGCGGCAAAGCCAGCAGATCGTCATCCCGTTTTCTGCGCCCGAGCTTGCGGAGATCCGGTGGATGTTGAAGCGTATGGAATAGGCGTTTCTTCCAGAGGAAAGCTATGCTAACGCGGCGCCAACTGCCCTTGCCGCGTGGCGGCATCATCCCGAGGAGCATCCCGATGGCCGTCGTTTCCAAGAAGATTCCCGCCCCGGATCAGATCAAGATCCGCACTGCGCTGCTGTCGGTGTCCGACAAGGCCGGCATTGTCGAGCTGGCCCAGGCGCTCGATGCACAGGGCGTTCGGCTTCTGTCGACCGGCGGCACCCACAAGGCCATCGCTGCCGCCGGGCTGCCGGTCACCGACGTGTCCGCCGTCACCGGCTTTCCGGAAATCATGGATGGCCGGGTGAAGACCCTGCACCCGAATGTCCACGGTGGCCTCCTGGCCATCCGCGACGATGCGGAGCATGTCGCGGCAATGAAGGCGCACGGTATCGAGGGGATCGATCTTGCCGTCATCAACCTCTATCCCTTCGAGGACGTACGGGCGGCGGGCGGCGACTATCCGACGACGGTCGAGAACATCGACATCGGCGGCCCGGCGATGATCCGTGCGGCCGCCAAGAACCATGCCTATGTTACGGTCGTCGTCGATCCTTCGGACTATCTGGCGCTGATCGAGGCGCTGCGCACCAACGAGGGCCAGACAGTCTATGCCTTCCGCCAGAAGCTGGCGGCCAAGGCCTACGCCCGAACCGCAGCCTACGACACGGCCATTTCCAACTGGTTCGCCGAGGCGCTCGACATCGAAATCCCGCGGTACCGGACGATCGGCGGCGTGCTGAAGGAGGAGATGCGCTATGGCGAGAACCCGCATCAGAGCGCCGGCTTCTATGTGACCGGAGAGCACCGGCCAGGCGTCGCGACCGCCAAGCTGCTGCAGGGCAAGCAACTTTCCTACAACAACATCAACGACACGGACGGCGCCTTCGAGCTGATTGCCGAGTTTTCTCCAAGCCAGGGGCCAGCCTGCGCCATCATCAAGCACGCCAATCCCTGCGGCGTCGCCACCGGTCCGTCACTGAAGGATGCTTACCTGCGGGCGCTTGCCTGTGACTCGACCTCGGCCTTCGGCGGCATCATCGCCCTCAACCAACTTCTCGATGCCGAGACGGCCGAGGAAATCGTCAAGCTCTTCACCGAAGTGATCATCGCCCCCGAGGTTTCCGACGAGGCGAAGGCCATCATTGCCAGGAAGCCGAACCTGCGCCTGCTGGAGACCGGCGGGCTGCCGGATCCGCGCTCGCGCGGGATCACGGCCAAGACCGTCTCGGGCGGCCTGCTGGTCCAGACCCGTGACAACGGGATGATCGAGGACATCGACCTGCGCGTCGTGACGACGCGTGCTCCGAATGATCGCGAACTGGAAGACATGAAGTTCGCCTACAGGGTGGCCAAGCACGTCAAGTCGAACGCCATCGTCTATGCCAAGGACGGGCAGACGGCCGGCATCGGTGCGGGCCAGATGAGCCGCATCGACTCGGCCCGCATTGCCGGCATCAAGGCGGAAGAGGCAGCGCAGGCGATGGGCTGGCCGGAGCCGATGACGAAGGGATCGGCGGTGGCGTCGGAGGCCTTCTTCCCGTTTGCGGACGGTCTGCTCTCGGCGATTGCCGCCGGTGCGACCGCCGTCATCCAGCCGGGCGGATCGATGCGCGACCAGGAAGTCATCGATGCCGCCAACGCGCACGGCGTGGCGATGGTGTTTACCGGCATGCGGCATTTCCGGCACTAGCGGATCAACGATCCGGACCGTTGGCGGGGTAGGGCGTGCGCAAGAGAAGCAGCAGGCCTCCGGCCAGAAAAAGGATCAGCGTTGCCATGCCGAGCCGCGCCGAGCCGCTGGCATAGGTCACCAGGGAGAAGAGCAGGGTCGCCATGAAGCTGGTGGCCCGCCCCGACAGGGCATAGATGCCGAAATAGCGGCCGGCATCGCCAAGGCTGACGCTGCGCGCCAGATAGGAGCGCGACGAGGCCTGCACGGGGCCGAAGGCGATGCCGACCAGCAGGCCGAACGCCACATAGGCCTTTTCCGCCGCCGTGCCGAACAATCCCCCCGAGTCCTCCAGCCCAAGAGGCAGGAGGCCGAAGAAGACGAAGCCCGGACCGGTGGAGACGATCCCCACGGTGGCGATCAGCAGCAGCACGAGGCTGATCACGACCACGACCTTCGATCCGAGGCGCAGGTCGAGCCGCCCGGCGATAAAGCAGCCGAAGATGGCGATGACGTTCAACAGGATGCCGTAGACGCCGATCTCGATCGTCGCCCAGCCGAACATGCCGGCGGCGAAGGCCCCGCCGAGGATCAGGAGCCCGTTGACGCCGTCCTGATAGAGCATGCGCGCGATCAGGAACTTCGCGATCCCGGGTTTTTCCCTCAGTTCCCCGATGGTGCCGCGCAGGTCGCGAAGGCCGCTGCGCACGGCCTGGCGCATGGGCTGGCCCTTCCTCGCGTCCGGGGTGAACAGCAGCATCGGCAGGATGAACAGGAGGTACCAGACGGCGGCGATGGGACCGGTGATGCGGGCGTCTTCGCCAAGCGCCGGATCGAGCCCGAAGAGCGGTTCAATGCCGATCAGCGTCAGTCCGGTGTCCGGGCTGCCGGCAAGCAGGGTCACCACCAGGATCAGCACGATCATGCCGCCCAGATATCCCAGGCCCCACGCGATGTTCGATACCCGGCCCACGTCGTCCGGACCAACCAGCCGCGGCATCATGGAATCGTTGAAGACGATCGAGAATTCCGCGGCGATGGAGGCCAGAATCATCAGCACCAGGGGCCAGATTAGGGGCGAGCCGGGTGCCGCAAACCAGAGAAGCGACAGGCAGACGATCTTGACGGCCGCAAAGCAGAGGATCCAGGGCTTGCGGGGCCCGGATCGGTCGGCAACAGCGCCTAGCACCGGCGACAGGATCGCGATCACCAGCGAGGATATCGTCGCCATGTTTGCCCATGCCGCCTGCGCCGAGACGGGATCCTGCGTCAGGCGGGCCACGAAATAGGGACCGAAGACGAAGGTGACGACCACGGTGAAGAAGGGCTGCGCCGCCCAGTCGAAGGTCATCCATCCCCAGATCCCACGCCGGGAGATGCTTCTTGGCGGCGGGATGTCCGGGGCGACCGACACTACCACTTGGGCAGCCTCGCATCGATTGGCGGCGCGGCCTTCCTCATGACGATCGCGACTCCGCCAGATCGCTCACCAATCCGGCCGCGACGGCAAGCTTCGACAGGTTGAAATCCGTCGTTTCGCTCAGAACCAGCAATTCGCTGACCAGCCGGTTCACCTGCTGACGCCGGCTGGCGTACCAGGCTTCCAGAGGCTTCTTGTCGGTCGGATGCGACGTCAGTGCGGACACCACGATATCGCGGCGCGCCGACGAGATCTGGTCGAGGCTGCGGCCCAGCGCAACGCTTTCGTAGTGATCGGTCGGGCTGATGCCCTCTCCCAGGGCAAGCAGCCGATCGATCCGGAAGGTGTCGGTTGCGGCAAAGTAGGTCTGGGCGACATTGCCGAGGTCCCTGTTGGTGCGGCTGCCGATGAGCAGCATCTCGGGGACGAGGACGAGGGTCGGCAGGCGGCTGACATCCTCGGCCAGAGCGGGCGGTATCCCTTCCGCCTGCAATTCTGCGGCCTGCTGACGGATCTCGGGGGCCAGTCCAAGCGCGCCGATGGTGGCGCGGAGCTCCTTTGCTCCGGTCCGCAGCGCGCCGATCAGGGTCTGGATCGCGCCGGTGCCGGATCGCGTCCGCAGGATCAGATGGGTCGCGTCGACAAAGATCCCGGTGATCCTGGCATAGACGTCATTCTGGATGCGTCCGGAGATCTTGCCATCCAGGGCGTCCGTCGCGGCCCAGAGGCGCGGAAGCTCGAAGCCGTCGCGGGCGAGGTAGGCTGCCTTGACGACCTCGGCCGGCGAGGCGCCGGTGGCGTCGATCATGGCCTGCACGAACCCGGGTCCGCCGCGGTTGATCACCTCGTTGGCCAGCACCGACGAGATGATCTCGCGATGCAGCCGGTGGCCTTCGATATCGGCGGCAAAGGTCTTCTGCATCTTGGCAGGGAAATAGCCCTTCAGCACGTCCGCGAAATAGGGCTCATCCGGCAGGGTGCTGTCCAGCAGATCGTCGAACAGGGTAATCTTGGCGTAGGAGAGCAGCACGCCGATCTCCGGACGGGTCAGCGGCTTGCCGGCCTGATAGCGCTCCGCCAGTTCCATGTCGTTCGGCAGGCTTTCAACCGCGCGGTTGAGATGGCCCTGAGTTTCCAGAACGGACATCAGGCGTGACAGCTCTTCCCGATTGCCGGTTCCCTTGCATTCCGCCAGCGATATGGCCAGCGTCTGCAGGTAGTTGTTGCGTAGCACCAGATCGGCAACTTCGCTCGTCATCGCCGACAGGATCTGGTTGCGTTTCTCGCGGGTGAGGCGGCCGCTGCGCATGGCGGAGCTGAAGGCGATCTTGATGTTGACCTCGACGTCCGAGGAGTTAACGCCGGCTGAATTGTCGATCGCGTCGGAATTTATCCGCCCTCCCGACAGTGCGTAGGCGATGCGGCCATTCTGGGTGACACCCAGGTTGGCGCCTTCGCCAATCACCCTGGCCCGAACTTCCGTGGCAACGACACGGATCGGATCATTTGCCCGGTCGCCCACCTCGGCATCCGTCTCGAAGGCAGCCTTGATATAGGTGCCGATGCCCCCGAACCAAAGAAGATCCACCTCGCTCTTCAGGATCGCGGTCATGATTTCGTAGGGCGTCGCGACAGCCTTGCCGATGCCGATCGCCACCATGGCCTGCGGCGTCAGCTTGACCGATTTTTCCGTGCGCGAAATGATCATCGCGCCTTCGGAGAGGCTGGAGCGATCATAGTCCTGCCAGCTCGAACGCGGCAGCTCGAACATCCGCTGACGCTCCGCAAAGGAGCGTTTTATATCCGGATCGGGGTCGATGAAGATGTCGCGATGGTCGAAGGCGGCGATCAGGCGGATGTGCGGCGACAGGAGCATGCCGTTGCCGAAGACGTCGCCGGACATGTCGCCGATCCCGGCCACCGTGAACGGTGTCGTCTGGATGTTGATGTCCATCTCGCGGAAGTGGCGGGTGACGGCCTCCCATGCACCGCGGGCGGTGATGCCCATCTTCTTGTGGTCGTAGCCCGCCGAACCGCCCGATGCGAATGCATCGTCCAACCAGAAGCCGGCTTCCTGGGCCAGTCCATTGGCCGTGTCGGAGAAGGTTGCCGTGCCCTTGTCGGCGGCCACGACGAAATAGGGATCGTCGCCATCGACGCGCAGTGTCTGTTCCGGTCCCACCACGTCGTCACCGACGATGTTGTCGGTGACGGAGAGAAGCGTGCGGATGAAGGTCTTGTAGGCCTCTCGACCCGCGGTGAAGATCTGGTCGCGTGAGCCGCCCTGGGGCAGAGCCTTGGGAACGAAGCCGCCTTTTGCGCCGACCGGCACGATCACCGCGTTCTTGACCTGCTGTGCCTTCACCAGGCCCAGCACCTCGGTGCGGTAGTCCTCTCCCCGATCGGACCACCTCAGGCCGCCGCGGGCAACCTTTCCAAAGCGCAGGTGGACACCTTCCACCTCGGTCCCGTAAACGAAAATCTCGCGGAAGGGCCGCGGCTGCGGCAGGCCATCGAGCAGCTTCGGGTCGAACTTGAAGGCGAGCGTCGCCCGGGGCTGACCGTCTTCGGCTCTCTGGAAGTAATTGGTCCGTACCGTGGCATCGATGGCGTTGATATAGCGGCGGAAAATCCTGTCGTCATCCAGGCTCGGAACCCCGGCCAGGGCTTCTTCAAGTGCCGTATGATGGCTTGCCAGCTTCCTGGCCCGCGGCTTCTCGGCGAGGGATGGATCGAAGCTGTCGTAGAACAGCCGGAAGATCCCGGCGGTGATCGCAGGATATTTGGCGAGCGTGTCGGCGATCAGGGCCTGCGAATAGACAATGCCGGCCTGCCGCAGATAGCGGGCATAGGCCCGCAGCACCGTTGCTTCCCGTGTCGTCAGTTCCGAAAGCAGGACGAGACGGTTGAAGGAGTCGTTGTCCGCCCGTCCTCCGAAGGCCGCCAAGAATGCCTCCTCAAGTCGCCGGGCGTCCCGTTCGAGAGCGAAGGAGGGCTGGTTGCGCAGCTGAAGTTCCATGTCGTGCAGGACCACGGGGTTCAGGTGGTCGTCGGCACGGACGTCGATGTCGAATGTCTGCTCGCTGACGACGCGGAAGCCGAGATTCTCCAGAAGCGGCACGCGGCGCGACAGGGACAGATGTTCGGGCTGGTGGAAGATCTTCAGCCGCAGCGTCGTCTGGTCGTCGCCCGCGCGGGTGTAGAAGGCGATCCGGATCGAGTCGCCCGCGGCGCAGGCTGCGAAATGGCCAAGATCCGCACGCGCCTCTTCCGGCGTGAAGGCTTCCTGGAAGGCCTGGTTGACCGAGAGACGCATTCCCTCTTCGCTCAGCGCCGCGAACCGCTGCTCCCAGGGCGTGGAGATCAGCCGGATCGCCTCCTCGAGTTTTGCCTGGGGAACCCGCGGCGTGCGACCACCACGGCGACCGATGATGATGTGGACGCGCGCCACGCCGCCTTCCGGGAAAGCCGGATAATAGGCCGAGACATGCCCGTCATAGACGCGGGCGAGATGGTCGCTCACCTTCTCGCGCACCAGCGAGTTGTAGTCTTCGCGCGGGACATAGACGATGACCGAAACGAAACGGTCGAAGTGATCGATGCGGGGCAGGACCCTGACCCGCGGCCGCTCGCTCAACTCCATGATCTGCTCGCAGAAACGCACCAGTGTCGGCACGTCGATCTGGAAGAGATCATCCCGGGGATAGGATTCCAGCGCGTTGTCGAGCATTCGACCGGAATGGCTGTTCGGGTCGAAGTCGAAGTGCTCCTCGACACGCTGCGCCTTGGCTTGCAATAAAGGGATGTCGCGCACGGAGTGGGTGTAGGCGGTTGCCGTGAACAACCCGACGATGCGCAGCTCGCCGGTCACCTCGCCATCAGGTCCGAACCGCTTGATGCCGACATAGTCCATGTAGGCGCGACGGTGGACCACGGACTTGACGTTGGCCTTGGTGACGATGAGGAAGTCCGGCCCCTCCAGGAATTCCAGGATCTCGGGCGTGGTGGTGACGGAATCCTTGCCCAGCCGCAGAACCCGAACGTCGGGATCGGAGAGGATGCCGAGACCGCGCCCCTTGCTACGCTCCACCGTCGCCGTCGCACCCTTGCCGGAATAGACGTATTCGCGCATCCCGAGGAAAGTAAAATTGTCGTCGCGCAGCCAGTCGACGAAGGCAAGCGCCTCGTCCCGATCGGCCTTCTTTCGGCTCGCGGAATAGGAACGGAGCTGTTCTGCGGCACCCTGCAGGAGATCCAGCATCGGTGTCCAGTCGGTGATCGCCAGATGAACCTGCTCCAGGACGTAGCGGATCCGGCCGATCAGCGTCTCTGCGTCCGCATCCGAAAGGGGGGGCAGGTGGATCTGGATCAGACTGACGTGGTGTGCAGGATTGCCGGGGTTGTCGCCGGAACGCAGAACCGGCTCGGCTCCCGGCTCCAGGAGCAGGATCGGATGGACAGCCAGATACAGGTCGCGGTGGCTGGCCGTGACCTCGCCCATCACGGAATCGAAGAGGAATGGCATGTTCCGGTCGATCACCGTCAGGATCCAGGCGGCCTTGCCATCCGGTTCGACGCCTTCGACGGCCTGAAGCGTGATGGACGGTCGGACCCTGGTCCAGTTCGTCAGGCAATCCGTCGCATGGGTTGCCGAGGCTGCCAACATATCGGGCGTATAGCGCTCGATATCGTCACCGCTTGCCCGCCCAAACAGGATGAATGGGTCGAGAAAGGGCCGCGACCCTTCCGCAGCGATCTTCCGCGCGGCTTCGATCTGCTTTTCCCGTTTCGGGTTTTGCCTGCCCATGTCATTCTCTCCGTGATGATCCAACATGCTGTTGCAAACAGCGATCCGTCAACAGCTGCCACCTGCAATCCTATGCAAGATCCTTGGATCCGGATGGCTCTGCTTCGACACCGCATATGGATCAGCGTTATTGACAAGCGAGCATGAAAAAACGATCAAGCGGACCGAAACGGAAATGCGAAGATGGAAAATCCCGGCGCGGTTATCGTCATCTCCAGCCATGTGGTCCGCGGTTCGGTGGGAAACCGCGCTGCCGTGTTCGCATTGGAGACACTGGGATTTCCCGTCTGGGCCTTGCCGACAGTGGTTCTCCCCTGGCATCCGGGCCATGGTCCCTCAACCCGCCTGACATTTTCGGAAGACGATTTCGACAAGGTCATCGACGACCTGATACAGGCGCGCTGGGCCGGAGAAATCAAGGCCGTCCTGACGGGCTATTTCGGCAATGCCGGTCAGCCGAGGGCAGTCGCCCGGCTGGTTCGATCCCTGCGGGAGCGCAACGCCGATCTCCTCTATGTCTGCGACCCGGTGATCGGCGATCTCGGCGGTCTCTACGTGCCGCAGGACACGGCTGAAGCTATTCGCGATGAACTGCTGCCCCTGGCGAACGTGGCAACACCCAATCGCTACGAACTCGCCTGGCTCGCCGGAAGCGCGCTCGACAGCAACACGGCAATCATGGAGGCTGCACTCGCGCTCGGTCCGTCGCGAATGCTGGTGACCTCGGCCGTGCCGATGATGGCCGGCGGGACAGGCAATCTCTATCTGAGCGGGAAACACGCCCTGCTGGCGGAGCACAGGCTGATCGACAATCCGCCGAACGGTCTGGGCGATCTGATGTCGGCCCTGTTTCTGGCGCGGCTGCTGTCGGGCGTGGACGAGGAGCGGGCGCTTCAACTGGCGACCGCCAGTGTCTATGAAATTCTGGCCAGGACGGCCAAGCGGGGCAGTGACGAGCTCACGCTGGAGACGGACTCCGAAAGTCTGATGACGCCAATGGCGATGGTTCACATGCGGCGCCTCGTGCATCCGCTTCAGCGGGTGCGACGGTAGCTCCAGCCACCGTTGATCTTACGACAACCTCAGGATAATCCTAAAGTCATGCAGCAATTTCCAGAGCGCCTTCTAAACGGGTACCTTGAGTTCATGAGCGGCCGCTATACAGCCGAGCGTGAACGCTACCGGACTCTGGCGGAATCCGGACAGACGCCTCACACGCTGGTCGTCGCCTGTTGCGATTCCCGGGCGGCACCCGAGACGATCTTCGACTGCGGCCCCGGCGAGCTCTTCGTGGTTCGTAACGTGGCCAACATGGTGCCGCCCTACGAGCCGGACGGTCAGTATCATGCGACCTCTGCAGCGCTGGAATACGCGGTCCAGGTGCTGAAGATCCGCAACATCGTCGTCATGGGCCACGGCCGCTGCGGCGGCATCCAGGCGGCGCTGGATCCCAACATGGAGCCGCTGTCGCCCGGCGATTTCATCGGCAAGTGGATGGGGCTCGTTCGCCCGGCAGCACACCAGATCCAAAGCAATGACCTGATGACACAATCGGAGCGTCAGACGGCGCTGGAGCGCGTGTCCATCCGGAATTCGATCAGCAACCTGAGGACCTTCCCCAACGTCCGCGCCCTGGAGGACGAGGGGACGCTACAGCTGCATGGCGCCTGGTTCGATATTTCGAGCGGCGAACTCTGGGTCATGGACGGTAAGAGCGGAGATTTCTTCCGGCCGTCGGATACGATGCCGGCGGCAGATCCGGAACCTGCCGCCTGATTGCTTCGCTTCAGCGCGCGTCGATTTCCGCACCGATATGGGCGATGGCCTGCTGATAGACCGTTGCCGCATTCCATCCCTGGATGGCCACGTGGTTGGGCTCGCCCGGCTGGTATCCCGCGCCTGGCTGCCAGCCGTGGCCGACAAGGAAGTTGGCGGTCGATGCGAGCGCATCGGCGCGTGAGCCGACGAGGTCGACGTGGCCATCGCCATCGCCATCGACACCGTAGCGGACGACATTGGCCGGCAGGAACTGCGTCTGACCGATTTCACCATGCGCGGCGCCGCGGGCTGCCGGGCTCAGATCGCCACGCTGGACGAGCGTCAGGGCAGCATAGAGCTGTTCGGTGAAATAGTCGGAGCGGCGGCAGTCGTAAGCCAGTGTGGCAACTGACGACAGCGTGTGCTGATCGCCGAGAAAGCTGCCGAAGCCGGTTTCCATGCCCCAGATTGCCATCAACGGTCCGGCCGGCACCCCGTAGCGGCGCTCGATCGCGGTCAACAGCTGGGCGTGGGTGTTCTTCATCTTCTTGCCGCGGGCGATGATTGTCGGGCCGCCGCGCTTTTCCATGAACTGGTCGAAGGAGAGCTTGAAGCTGCGCTGGCCGCGATCGGCGCGGATCGTGTCGCGGTTGTAGGAGACGTTGGCGAAGGCCTGCTCGACCGCTTGCGGATGGATGCCGCTTGCAACCGCCTGCGGCTTGAAGTCCTGCACCCAGTTGGCAAAACCGGCGCTGTCATTGCCGCATTGGGCTGCAGCGACCGGCATGGCCGTGGACACGAGGGCTGCAACAAGCGTGGCTGCACGCAGAATATTCATCATGAATTGTTTCGCTTCCATTGGGCAGTCGCCCCGTTAATCGTTGAATGAAGCTTTATGGGGTTCTCAGCGAGCGCTTCAACCGATCCCGGGTGAATTATTCGTGAGATCAAAACGGCAACTGCCGATGCATCGACGAGATGCACCGGCAGAATGACTCGCGAAACCGATCAGGCCGCCTTCTTGGGCTTGATCAGGCCGCGGTTGAGGAGCAGCTCTGCGATCTGGATCGCATTCAGCGCCGCACCCTTGCGCAGGTTGTCGGAGACGACCCAGATGTTCAGGCCGTTCTCGACCGTCGCGTCCTCGCGGATACGCGAGATATAGGTCGCGTCTTCGCCGGCGCATTCGACCGGCGTGATGTAACCGCCGTCCTCATGCTTGTCGATGACGAGGCAGCCCGGTGCTTCGCGCAGGATGTCGCGCGCCTGGTCGGCGGTGATCTCGTTCTCGAACTCGATGTTGACCGATTCCGAATGGCCGATGAACACGGGCACGCGCACGGCCGTGCAGGTCACGCGGATCTTCGGGTCGAGCATCTTCTTGGTTTCGGCCAGAACCTTCCACTCTTCCTTCGTGTAGCCGTCTTCCATGAAGCTATCGATGTGCGGGATGACGTTGAAGGCGATACGCTTGGTGAACTTCTTCGACGAAATAGGGTCGGCGACGAAGACGGCGCGAGTCTGGGTGAAGAGTTCGTCCATGCCTTCCTTGCCGGCACCGGACACCGACTGGTAGGTCGAGACGACGACGCGCTTGATCTTGGCGAAGTCGTGCAGCGGCTTCAGCGCAACGACGAGCTGCGCGGTCGAGCAGTTCGGGTTGGCGATGATGTTCTTCTTGCGGAAACCGGTGATGGCGTCGGCATTGACTTCCGGGACGATCAGCGGAACCTCCTGGTCGTAGCGCCAGGCGGATGAGTTATCGATGACGACGCAGCCCTGCGCGCCAATCTTCGGCGACCACTTCTGCGAGATGGTGCCGCCAGCCGACATCAGGCAGATGTCGGTGTCGGAGAAATCGTAGTTCTCGAGGTTGGAGACCTTCAGGGTCTTGTCGCCATAGGATACTTCCGTTCCCTGCGAGCGGGAGGACGCCAGGGCAACCACTTCATCGGCGGGAAAGGCGCGCTCGGCGAGAATGTTCAGCATTTCCCTGCCGACATTGCCGGTGGCGCCGACGACTGCAATCTTGAAACCCATGCTCTTTGCTCTCTTTCTGTCTCTCCTCGATCCGTGAGGGGGAAAGCCGCAAAACATCGCGGTTTCCTGGTCCCCGGCCTTACCGGGGAGAGAGCGGTGGCCAGAGACGTCAGACGGTTTTCGTCGTCTTTTTGGCCGTGGTTGTGTTGGATGCGGAAAAGCAATCGCTCAGTCGGGCACGCTGTGCCGGCTGGAAATCTGCAGCGATGTCAAACTCGCGGCGGTTCATAGGATGCTTCCCGTTTGGTGAGGTCTTTAGAAGATTTTGATCCGGAGTCAAGCTGAGACCGCAGCCACGCCCCACGAGCGGGTATCTGGGCCTCCAGCTTCAGGAGACGTCCCGTTTTTCGGGACGCCAGGTTGCATGCTCGAAGCCTCAGGCGGAAAGGCTGGCAAATTCCTTCAGGATGGCATCGCCCATTTCGGCGGTGCCGACCTGGCGGCAGCCCTCGGCCATGATGTCGCCGGTGCGGATGCCCTGTTCGAGGACGTTGGCGATGGCCTTCTCCAGGCGGTCCGCTTCCGCAACCATGTTGAAGGAATAGCGCAGGCACATGGCGAAGGAAGCGATCATGGCGATCGGGTTGGCGACGCCCTGGCCGGCGATGTCCGGCGCAGAGCCGTGGACAGGCTCGTAGAGGGCCTTGCGCTTGCCGGTCATCGCATCGGGGGCGCCGAGCGACGCGGACGGCAGCATGCCAAGCGAACCGGTCAGCATGGCCGCAACGTCGGACAGCATGTCGCCGAAGAGGTTGTCGGTGACGATCACGTCGAACTGTTTTGGCGCGCGCACCAGCTGCATGCCGCCGGCGTCGGCCAGCATGTGCTCGAGCTTGACGTCCGAATAGGAGCGCTTGTGCGTCTCCGTCACGACCTGGTTCCAGAGGACGCCCGACTTCATGACGTTGCGCTTCTCCATGGAGCAGACGCGGTTGCTGCGGGTACGGGCCAGCTCGAAGGCGACACTGGAGATGCGCTCGATCTCGTAGGTGTCGTAGACCTGGGTGTCGATGGCGCGCTTCTGGCCGTTGCCGAGGTCGGTGATCGTCTTCGGTTCGCCGAAATAGACGCCGCCGGTCAGCTCGCGCACGATCAGGATATCGAGGCCTTCAACCAGTTCAGGCTTCAGCGACGAGGCGGAGGCGAGCGCCGGGTAGCAGATGGCGGGACGAAGGTTGGCAAACAGCTCCAGATCCTTGCGCAGCCGCAGAAGGCCGGCCTCAGGGCGCACGTCGTAGGGGACCTCATCCCACTTCGGTCCGCCAACGGCACCGAAGAGAACTGCATCCGCGGCCTTGGCCTTGGCCATGTCGGCTTCCGAAATCGCGGCGCCATGGGCATCGTAGGCGCATCCGCCGACCAAGCCCTCGTCCGTGACGAAACCGGCGTCCATCGCGCTGTTCATGTGGGCGATGATCTTGCGGACCTCGGCCATGGCCTCGGGGCCGATACCGTCGCCGGGAAGCAGGAAGAGAGACTTGGTCATGTATGTGTGTTCCTCTGACTGGCCGACTGAACCCTCCGCACGGAGGAGGTCGACTTCTGTGATTCAGGACGTTCCGGCTCCGATGCGGGCGGTCACCTCGATCTCGACCTTCATCTCGGGCGTCGTCAGGCCGCAGACGATCATCGTGGCCGCCGGCCGGATTTCGGCAAATGCCTCTCCGAGGACCTCGACGATCGCGTCGTAGTCGTTCATGTCGGTGATGTAATAGCGGACGCGAAGGACGTCCTTCAGGCTGCTGCCGGCCTCCTGCAGGGCTTTGTCGATGGTTGCCAAAGCGTTTCGCGTCTGGTCGGCCACGTCGTCAGGCATCGTCATGCGCGCATAGTCATAGCCGGTCGTGCCCGAGACATAGACCATGTCTGCGTCCACTACGGCGCGGGAGTAGCCGATGCGGGCTTCAAAAGGGGAGCCTGAGGAGATGCGCTTGACCATCGGCGGAAGACCGGCTCAGAGCCAGGGCCGCTGGGCGGTCGTCTTCTGTTCGAAGCTGCCGATCATGGACTCGCTCTTCAGCGTGCTGGCGATGTCGTCGAGACCCTCGAGCAGGATATGACGGCGTGCCTGGTCGATGTCGAAGCGGATGGATCCGCCGTCGGGACCGGTGATCTCCTGGGCTTCCAAGTCAACCGTCAGAACGGCGTTGGAGCCGCGCGAGGCGTCGTCCATCAGCTTGTCCAGATCGTCATGGCTGACAACGATGGGCAGGATGCCGTTCTTGAAGCAGTTGTTGTAGAAGATGTCGGCAAAGCTCGTGGAGATCACGCAGCGGATACCGAAGTCAAGAAGCGCCCAAGGCGCATGCTCGCGCGACGAGCCGCATCCGAAGTTGTCGCCGGCCACGAGGATCTTGGCATTGCGATAGGCGGCCTTGTTGAGCACGAAGTCTGGATTTTCCGACCCGTCTTCATTGTAACGGGCCTCGGCGAAAAGTCCCTGGCCCAGGCCGGTCCGCTTGATCGTCTTCAGGTAGTCCTTCGGAATGATCATGTCGGTGTCGACGTTGACGACCGGAAGCGGCGCTGCAACGCCCGTAAGCTTGACGAACTTTTCCATGATCTGCCTCCACATCGACTGTCTGCGGAAGCCCTTAAAGCAAATCGGGAGCGATTTGAAGGTCCGTTTTGGCCCAAGGCGGTACGCCAGGCGCCTGAAATCAGGCTGCCCGGCTTGTCTGGTCGACCCTGCTTACAGGTCGATGATGGTCCCGCGGCCGTCATTCCAGACGCGAAGGTCGGATTTCTGCGCCTTGGCTTTCACCGGGACGGGCTTCAGCCGCGCCGACAGGAGGCGGCCTGCCGCAATCGCGCCAACGATGCCCATGAAGGCGACCGTCAGGGAGGCGGTCAGCAGAGCAGCCAGTGCGAAGAGAGCGACACCGGTGGTGAAAAGGAAGAACGAACGAATGTTTTGCATGGTCCAGACCTTTCTGTGGACCTGAATGTGGTCCCTGCCGGTCTGCCTTGCAAGGCTTTTCCTCTGGTTGCGATATTGCGCCGCGCCGAAAAGCTTGTCACAAAATCGCGATGACATTCGTGACCTTTCCTTCGGCGCCCGTTTCGCCCCCTCGCCGCTCCTGCCTCAGCGTGCCCGCGATCAACCGGCGCGCCCTCGACAAGACGCACGGGCTGGACTGCGACCTGGTGATCTTCGACCTCGAAGATTCTGTTTCTCCGGACAAAAAGGCCGAAGCGCGCGACAACCTGCGCCGTTTCTTTCGGGAGACGCCGCTTGCGGCGCGGGAAACGGTGATCCGCATCAATGGCGCGGACTCGCAGTTTCGCCGCCAGGATGTCGAGCTGGTCCTGGAGCTTGAACCGGATGTGGTGCTTCTGCCGAAGGTGGAGGATCCGGGCGAAATCCGGCAGATGGCCGAAGCGCTTGCGAACGCGCCGGAAAGCCTGCGGGTCTGGGCGATGATGGAGACGCCACTGGGCGTGCTCAACGCAGCCGCCATCGCCGCGACAGCACGGGAGGCGGGAGGACGGCTGGAGTGCTTGGTGATCGGCCTCAACGATCTGCGCAAGGCAACGGGTGTTCCGCCGCAGCCGGGACGGGTCTATCTGGTGCCCTGGATGATGCAGGTGGTCCTGGCTGCGCGCGCACATGGCCTGGACGTCATCGACAGCGTCTTCAACGATTTTCGCGACGCCGACGGGTTTGTTGTCGAATGCGCCCAGGGTAGCGCCATGGGGTTCGACGGCAAGATGCTGATCCATCCGGCACAGATTGAAGCCGCCAACGAAAGCTTCGGACCGGCTCCGGAAGCGATCGCCGAGGCTGAAGCCATCGTCGCCGCCTTCCGGCAGCCAAACACGGCAGACCTCAACGTCATCAACCTCAACGGCCGGATGGTCGAACGCCTGCATCTGGAAGAAGCCGAAAGGCTTCTCGCCCGGCTGCATCTCATCGAAAGCAGAAAGACAAGCGCATGAAAGTCTACCGTTTCCTCACAGGTCCCGACGATTCTTCCTTCTGCCACCGGGTCACGGATGCCCTGAACAAGGGCTGGGACCTGCATGGGTCGCCCAGCCACAGCTTCAACGCCGCCGAGAACAAGATGTACTGCGGCCAGGCCGTCGTGAAGACAGTGCACGGCAAGGATTATCATCCCGACATCAAGCTCGGCGAGCAGTAGGCCGCTTCAGGCCAAGGTCAGCGCTCGGTGGCTTCCTCGGCGCTGGCCTCGATCCGCTCCATGTCGTCGTCGCTCAGGCCGAAGTGATGGCCGATCTCGTGGATCAGCACATGGGTGATGATATCGCCCAGTGTCTCCTCGTTTTCCGCCCAGTAATCCAGGATCGGGCGGCGATAGAGCCGGATACGGTTCGGCAGTTCGCCCGTTTCCATGGTGAAACGCTCCGAGATGCCGCGTCCCTCAAAGAGGCCGAGCAGGTCGAAGGGGGTTTCGAGCGCCATGTCCTCGAAGATATCGTCGTCGGGAAATTCCTCGATCTCGATGGTCAGGTTCGTGGTCAGCGCCCGGAATTCTTCCGGCAGGTTGCCATAGGCTTCGATCGCCAAGGACTCGAAGGCACTGATGGTGGGCGCGTGGCGGTCCCGCCAGTCGTCAGTTTGGTCAATACGGGCCATACATGCTCCTTGTGGGAGCTCATATAATTCATTTCAGGAAATTTTCGAGAGGATTCATCAGCCTGCCCGAGCAAACGGGCGTCGGCGCCAAAATGGCTGTTGACTCTTCTGGGTAGCTCTGGAATCCATTAGAACATAAAGAGAACATACAGAATGGAGCTGACGCCATGGCTGAAGATGCCACGGCGCAGGAGAGACTTTTTGCCCTGCGTGAAACGATCGCCCGCCTGGAAGGAAAGGCCTTGCCCGCCATGGCAGCGGCCAGACAGGCTGACGCTGCCGTTGCGGCGGAAGGAGCCGCTGCGGGATCATCAAACCGGTTTTGCTTTGGAGTCCAGGAGGTGGATTGCCTGCTGGACGGCGGGCTGCCCCGGGACGGGCTGACAGAGGTGAGGACGCAGCTTTTCCGGGACTCCGGTGCCGCAACGGCTCTTCTTCTGGCGCTGACGTCGCGGTTGATGGGATCGCCCGGAAAGGATGAGAAGGCGACAGGGGAACCCGTCCTGTGGATCGGCGATACGGCCTGCGTGCAGGAGGCCGGCCTGCCCTATGCCCTGGGGTTGAGGGAGTTCGGGCTGAGGCCCGGTCAGCTCCTGTTTGCCCTGCCGCGAAAGCTGGAAGACGCCCTCTGGATTGCCGAGCTTGCACTGGCCAGCAGAGCGCTTGCAGCCACCATTCTTGAAGTCCGTGGCAATCTTCCGGGGTTCGGCCTGACCGAAAGCCGGCGGCTTGCTCTCAGAGCAAAGGCGGCGGGGCGGCCGCTTTTCGTGCTCCGGCATGCGGGCGATGAAGAGGCAAGCAGTGCCGCCTTCCGCTTTCGTGCCGAGCCGGCGCCGGCTCTGGAACGGCGCCTCCCCGATGGTTCGATGCTGGGCGGCAGCCTCGGCCATCCCGTTTTCCGTCTGACCCTGGAGAAGAGCCGCAATCCGGCTCCGCTCTCTTTCACCCTGGAGTGGAATTCCCGTGACCGTCAATTTCTCCTCGCCCGTCCACCAGCCCTCCCTGTCTCTGTCACGCCCGGGACAGCGCATCCTGTCGATCGTCCTCCCGCATCTGTCGACCGACCGGATCGCCCGGCTCAAGTGGGGTCCCTCCTGGCGTTCGACCGGGCGTCCTGAGCATCCGCCGATCCTCTGCGCCGGGCGGCACGAGAATGCCATGCGGCTGACGTCGCTGGACGAAATGTCGGAGACGCTGGGCCTCAGGCTGGGGCAGGGACTGGCGGAGGCGCGAGCCATTCATCCGTCGGT
The DNA here is from genome assembly GCF_000705355.1 of Pseudorhizobium marinum. NCBI lineage: Bacteria > Pseudomonadati > Pseudomonadota > Alphaproteobacteria > Hyphomicrobiales > Rhizobiaceae > Pseudorhizobium > Pseudorhizobium marinum. The sequence goes on along the minus strand of NZ_JMQK01000003.1, from coordinate 275,800 downwards.
GGAGGTGGTGGACGAGAACCCGGCTGCCGACCGGAGCCTGCTGGAAGCCATTGCGGACTGGTGCGACCGCTACACGCCGCTGGTGGCGATCGACGGGGAGAAGGGCCTGCTTCTCGACATTACCGGCTGCGCCCATCTGTTCGGTGGCGAGGAGCTGCTGCTGAACGACGTGATGTTGCGGCTGTTCCAGATGGGTTTCGATGCGAGGGGCGCCATTTCCGGATGGCCCGGCCTGTCCTGGGCCGTGTGTCGGTTCGGCCATGGCGGTGTGGTGGCCGACAGGGAAAGGGAAACGATTGCCGCGCCGCTGCCGGTGGCTGCCCTCCGGCTGGAGCAGGATCTGGTGGGCGCGTTGCGGAAGCTTGGCCTCAAGCGCATCGGGGATATCCTTCCCCTCCCGCGCGCACCGCTCGCCCGCCGCTTTGGCGCACAGGTCCTGCTGCGGCTGGACCAGATGATGGGGAGGGTGGAGGAGCCGATCTCTCCGCGCCGCCCGGTGCCGGTGCTGTCCTGCGAGCGGCGGCTTCTGGAACCGATCCGGGCGGAGGAGGACATCCTGCATCTGGCCGGCCAGGTGGCGCTTCTCCTGCTGCCAAGCCTGGAGGCGCGGGGGGCCGGCGGCCGCGTCTTCGAACTGGTGCTCTTCCGGGTGGACGGCAAGGTCTTCCGGATCGAGGCCGGTGCCTCCCAGCCGCTGCGGGAGCCCCAAAGGATTGCCGCCCTCTTTTCGGAACGCCTCAAGGCGGTCCATGACGATCTCGATGCGGGTTTCGGTTTCGAGATTCTTCGCCTCAACGTGCTCCGGCACGAGGATTTCAGATCCACCCAGACGGATTTCGAGGGGCAGGGGCAGCAGGCGGCGTCACTGGGTGATTTTGTCGACCGGGTCAGTGCGCGGCTCGGGTGCCATGTCCTGCAGGGGGTCGCGCTGCGTCAAAGCCATGTCCCGGAGCGGGCGTCCGTCTTCCAGCCGGCCCTGAACATGCCTGCCGCGTCGAAGCGGGATGATCTCGGTTTCGGTTTTCAGGTCCACGACAGGCCCGTGCGCCTGTTCCGCTACCCCGAGCGGGTCGAGGCGGTGGCGGAGGTTCCGGACGGGCCGCCCTTCCGCTTCCGCTGGCGGCGCATCCTTCACGAGGTGCTGCGCGCAGAGGGGCCGGAGCGGATTTCTCCCGAATGGTGGCTGGACGAGGAGGATCCGGGGGAGCGCGATTATTTTCGTCTCGAGGTAAGGACCGGCCAGCGCCTGTGGCTCTACCGCAAGGGCCATTACCATCAGGACACGGCGCCCGGCTGGTACGTGCAGGGGGTCTTTGCATGACGGCTGCGGCTGCCTTCTTCGAGATCGGCGCGCGGACCAATTTCTCCTTCCTGGAAGGTGCGTCCAGACCGGAGGAGATGGTGCAGCAGGCGTCGGCCATCGGCCTGGCAGGTCTCGGGATTGCCGACCGCAACTCCGTGGCCGGCGTCGTGCGGGCCTTCAATCGCGTCCGCGACATGAAGGAGATGGCGCAGCACCAGCAGCAGCACGGCCGCAGGCCGGAGGAGCCGGAGGCTATGCAGCCAACCCGGTTCCAGCCGGGCGCGCGGCTGGTCTTTGCCGACGGCACGCCCGATATTCTCGCGTACCCCAGGAGCCGCAAGGGATGGGGCAATCTCTGCCGCCTGTTGAGCCGCGGCAATCTGCGCGCGCAAAAGGGCGAATGCATTCTGGAGGAATGGGACATCCTCGAATGGGGCGGGGAGATGATGCTCGCCGTCGTGCCCGATCATGCCCGCCTGGAGGACGATGCTTACGGAAAAATTCTGGAGGATCGCCTGCCGCGGCTGCGCCAGCGCTTCGGCGGGTCGCTCTTCCTGGCGCTGTCGCCGGCCTATGACGGCCGCGACAGTGTGAGTTTTGCCATTCTGGCGCGGCTTGCGGAGCGGCACCGCCTGCCGCTGCTCGCCACCAACCAGCCGCTCTACCATCATCCCGACCGGCGTTCGCTGGCCGATGTGGTCACCGCCATCCGCGAGCATGTCGCGGTGGCGGAGGCGGGCTTTCTCCTGGCTCCGAACGGGGAGAAATACCTGAAGCCGGACCTGGAGATGGCCCGTCTGTTTCGCAAATACCCGGAAGCGGTGGCCAATACCGAGATTTTCTTTAGTCGGCTTCATTTTTCCCTGGAGGAACTGCAGCACAATTATCCGGATGAAAGCGTCGCAGGCGAAACGGTGTCTGAGACCTTGGAGAGGTTGACCTGGGAAGGGGCCCGAGACCGGTATCCGGATGAGATCCCGGACAAGGTCGCGCAGCTGATCCGCTATGAGCTCGAGCTGATCACCGAGATGCAATACGAGCCTTACTTCCTGACCGTCCGCCACATCGTCTGGCATGCCCGCCATGTCCTGAAGATCCTCTGCCAGGGACGGGGGTCGGCAGCCAATTCGGCCGTCTGCTATTGTCTGGGGATTACCGAGGTGGATCCCAGCTTCACGACCCTCCTGTTCGAGCGGTTCATTTCGACCGAACGAAATGAGCCGCCCGACATCGACGTCGATTTCGAGCATGAACGGCGCGAAGAGATCATCCAGTATATCTACCAGCATTACGGCTATCGTCATGCGGGGTTGACGGCGGCGGTGACGAGCTATCGCACCCGGATGGCCGGGCGGGAGGTCGCCAAGGCTTTCGGTCTTTCCGAGGACGTGCAGGCGGCTTTGTCGAGCACCGTCTGGGGATGGTCGGACGACGGGATCTCGGAGCGCGAGGCGAAGGTGGCCGGGCTCGACGTGAACGATCCGGTGACCCGCAAGGTGATTGCGCATGCCCGCGAACTCTTGGGGTTCCCCCGCCACCTGACACAGCATGTCGGCGGCTTCCTGATCACCCGCGACCGGCTGGACGAGGTCGTGCCGATCATGAAGACGGCCATGCCCGGCCGCTACATGATCGAATGGGACAAGGACGACCTCGACACGCTGAAGCTCCTGAAGATCGACGTCCTGGCGCTCGGCATGCTGACCTGCCTGAGGAAGGCCTTCGAGATGATGCGCAGCCATTACCAGGAGAATGAGACACTGGCCGGCCTGCTCCAGGACCAGAGAGGCGAGGTCTACGACATGATCTGCCGGGCGGACACGATCGGCGTCTTTCAGATCGAAAGCCGGGCGCAGATGAGCATGCTGCCGCGCCTGCGGCCGCGACAGTTCTACGATCTGGTCATCGAAGTGGCGATCGTGCGGCCGGGGCCTATCCAGGGAAACATGGTGCATCCCTACCTGAAGCGGCGGGAGGAGCGCGATCGGGGACAGGAAATCACCTACGAGCGGCCGGAGTTGAGGGCGGTTCTGGCGCGGACCCTCGGCGTGCCGCTCTTCCAGGAGCAGGCCATGCAGATCGCCATCACCGCGGCAGGATTTTCACCGGCCAAGGCCGACAGGCTCCGCCGTTCGATGGCCACCTTCAAACGCTCCGGCCGGGTGGAGGAGTTCAAGGACGACATGATCCAGGGCATGCTGAAGAAGGGCTACCGCAAGGAGTTTGCGGAACGCTGCTTCAGCCAGATCGAAGGCTTTGCCGAATATGGCTTCCCGGAAAGCCACGCGGCCTCCTTTGCCCTCCTCGTCTATGCCTCCTGCTGGATCAAGGCCTATTACCCGGACGTCTTCTGCGCTGCGCTGCTGAATTCGCAGCCGATGGGCTTTTACGCTCCAGCCCAACTGGTGCGCGATGCACGGGAACATGGGGTCGAGGTGCGGCCGGTCGATGTCAATCTGTCCGACTGGGACTGCGGCCTGGAAGAGGCACACTTCCGGCGCGACAGGATCGATCCGCGGCACCGGGAGATGCGCCAGGTGATCCGCACGAAGAAGGCGGTGCGGCTGGGCCTGCGGCAGGTCAAGGGGCTTTCGGAGCGGGTGATCAAGGAGCGCCTGATAGAAAATCGTGGGTGCGGCTATGCTTCCATCCGCGACCTGTGGCTGCGCTCCGGCCTCGACAAGGCGGATGTCGAACGGCTGGCGGATGCCGATGCCTTCGGCTCCCTTGGTATTTCCCGCCGCGAGGCGCTCTGGCAGGTGCGGGGGCTCGATGCCCGGAAGGCCGTCGACAAGCTGCCCCTTTTCGATCAGGTGCGGCAGGGCGAGCTGCAGGTGGAACCCGTTACGCAGCTGCCGGACATGCTGCCCGGAGAGCAGGTGATCGAGGATTATCGCTATCTGTCGCTGTCGCTGAAGGCGCATCCGACATCCTTCCTTCGGCAGGATTTCATCCGGATGGGCGTGACACGCAGCGTCGACCTGTTTTCGGTGCCCAACGGGCGAAGGACGGTGATTGCCGGCCTGGTGCTGGTGCGCCAGCGCCCGGGATCGGCCAATGGGGTGATCTTCATGACGCTGGAGGACGAGACCGGGGTTGCCAATGCGATCGTCTGGCCGAAAACCTTCGAGCGCTACCGGGCTGTCGTCATGGGAGCACGACTGGTGAAGATACAGGGACGCTTGCAGAGCATGCATGGCGTCATCCATACGGTCGTTGAGCACATCGAGGATATCACCTCCATGCTCGGCATCCTCCAGAAGGAGGGGCGTCGCTTCGGCTCGCCGCGCGCCGACGAGACGCTGGGATCCGGCGGTGGCAGCTATCGCAAGCGCAGAAGCCCCGACGGCGACGGGCAGCCGTCAGGCCATACTGTAGAGGGAGGGCAACCTCAGCTGGATCTGCGGCCGGAGGACGTCATGCCAAGGGGCCGAAATTTCCACTAGGACTCGCCTTGCGTCACAGCTGCGGCAACCGATCACTCATAAAGTGAGCGAAATTTTCTTGACAGGAGCGGTGGTCTTTCGCAAAAAGCGGATGTTAAGGGTCATGTTTGATGGGTTGACCGAGAATGCTAGTCTGCAGCTGCAATTACATCACCGACAAGGATATCCGCGAGGTCATCGTCGAGCTCCTGGACCAGGACTGCTGGCAGCTGATCGTTCCGGCCAAGGTGTATCACGCCATGAGCAAGCGCGGTCGTTGCTGCGGCTGCTTCCCCAATGTTGTCGAGCTGATCATCAAGACCACCGAGGATTATCACGCTCACCGCCACTCGACGGAAGCGGAAGTTATCGACTATATGTCCCGCCTGAAACAATTCCACGAAGAAAACAGGAGAGCGGACATTGAAAGGCGAAATCAGCGTCATCGAGCGGCTTAACGAGGCGCTTTTCCTCGAACTCGGCGCAGTCAATCAGTACTGGCTTCACTATCGTCTGCTGTCGGACTGGGGCTTTGCCAAGCTGGCGAAGAAAGAGCGTGAAGAGTCCATCGAGGAGATGCATCACGCCGACCGCATCATCGACCGCATCATCTTCCTCGAAGGCCATCCCAACCTCCAGACGCTGGCGCCGCTGCGCATCGGCCAGAACGTCAAGGAAGTGCTCGAGGCGGATCTCGCCGGCGAATACGATGCCCGCACGGCCTACAAGGCCTCGCGCGATGTCTGTCACGCGGTCGGAGACTATGTCTCCATGAAGCTTTTCGAAGAACTGCTTGCCGACGAGGAAGGTCATATCGACTTCCTCGAAACGCAGCTCGACCTGCTCGGCAAGATCGGCGAGGAGCGTTACGGCCTGCTGAACGCCGTTTCCGCAGACACGGCCGAGTAAGGCCTTACAGACTACCGATCCGGTGGCATTGCTGATGTCGCCGGATCAGCGCAGCCGAAGCGCGTGCGCTCGCTATCTCTCCTTCACGGACTGCATCGCAACCGACGTCGACGTGCTGGCGACATGCGGCAGGCTGGAAATGCGTTCCCCGAGGATCTCCCGATAGCGTCGGATGTTCGGTGTCCGCACCTTCAGCAGATAGTCGTAGCGGCCGGCGATCATATGGCACTCCTCGACTTCCCTGATCCTGCTCACCGCCTGATTGAATTCCAGAAGTGCCTTTTCACGGGTGTCGGAGAGGGTGACCTCCGCGAAGGCCACGTGATCCAGCCCCAGCTTTTGCGGATTGAGCACGGCCCGGAAGCCCTGGATATAGCTTTCGTCGATCAGGCGTTTCAGGCGTGCGGTGCACGGCGTCTTCGACAGGCCTATGCGATTTGACAGATCGGTCAGCGAAATCCGCCCGTCGTCCGCGACAATCTCGAGGATCTTGCGGTCGTAGGTGTCAAGTTCGCTTTCTTTCGGGACTTTCATGGTGAAATTCACCTCTATGGCCGCATTGAAAGGTGAATATCACCTCGAACAGGGTCATGAAAAGTCATAGTGCGGAAATATCTTGAGGTAATATCGGGTCAAAATCTGTCTCTCGCCCCGGATCCTCAGATGAGCACCCAGTTTCAGACCGACGTCCCCGCAGCCCGACCACCCTTTTCCGATTTCGCCCCTCCGGTCCGACCGCAAGGACCACTCCGCAAAGCCATCACGTCCGCCTATCGCCTGCCGGAGGTCGCATGCGTGGAGACACTGGCCGATGCGGCCATGCTTCCCGAACAGACCCGGCAGACGATCAAGGCCACCGGCCGACAGCTGATCGAGGCCTTGCGCGCCAAGGGCGGGGGTTCCGGAATCGAGGGTCTGGTGCAGGAATACTCGCTGTCCAGCCAGGAGGGCGTGGCCCTCATGTGCCTTGCGGAGGCGCTGCTGCGCATTCCCGACGCGGCGACCCGCGATGCGCTGATCCGCGACAAGATCTCGCATGGCGACTGGAAGTCCCACATCGGCGGCGGGCGCTCGCTCTTCGTCAATGCTGCGACCTGGGGGCTCGTCGTCACCGGCAAGCTCACCTCCACCGTCAACGACCGCAGCCTTGCCGCCGCGCTGACGCGGCTGATCGCCCGATGCGGCGAGCCTGTCGTCCGCCGGGGCGTCGACATGGCCATGCGGATGATGGGCGAGCAGTTCGTCACCGGAGAGACGATCGAGGAGGCGCTACGGCGGGCGAAACGGCTCGAGGAGCGCGGCTTCGGCTATTCCTACGACATGCTGGGGGAAGCTGCGACCACTGCGAGCGACGCCGCCCGTTACTACAGGGACTATGAGACGGCGATCCACGCCATCGGCAAGGCCTCCGCCGGTCGCGGCGTCTACAACGGCCCTGGCATCTCGATCAAGCTTTCGGCGCTTCACCCCCGGTATGCGCGGGCGCAGGCCTGGCGGGTGATGGAGGAACTGCTGCCGAAGGTGAAGGCGCTGGCGCTGATCGCCAAGTCCTACGACATCGGGCTCAACATCGATGCAGAAGAGGCGGATCGGCTCGAGCTGTCGCTCGACCTGCTGGAGGAGCTTTGCCTCGACGAGGCGCTCAGCGGCTGGGACGGCATTGGTTTCGTCGTCCAGGCCTATGGCAAGCGTTGCCCCTTCGTGCTCGATTTCATCATCGATCTCGCCCGCCGTTCCAATCACCGCATCATGGTCCGGCTGGTCAAGGGGGCCTATTGGGATGCGGAGATCAAGCGTGCGCAGCTCGATGGTCTCTCTGACTTTCCCGTGTTTACCCGCAAGGTGCACACCGACGTTTCCTACATCGCCTGCGCCAAGAAGCTTCTGGCCGCAACGGATGTGATCTTTCCGCAGTTCGCCACCCACAATGCGCAGACGGTGGCGACGATCTACCATTTGGCGGGGCCGGACTTCCAGCGCGGCACTTACGAGTTCCAGTGCCTGCATGGCATGGGCGAGCCGCTCTATGACGAGGTGGTGGGCAAGGAGAAGCTCGACCGTCCGTGCCGCATCTACGCTCCTGTCGGAACGCATGAGACGCTGCTCGCCTACCTCGTGCGCAGGCTCCTGGAAAACGGCGCCAATTCGTCGTTCGTCAACCGGATCGCCAATCCAGCCGTTTCCGTCGATGAGCTCACCACAGATCCGGTCGACCTCGTGCGGACGATGGCCGCGCCCGGCAGCATGCACGACAAGATTGCCCTGCCGCAGGACATTCTCGGTTCTGGCCGTCGCAACTCAGCCGGCCTCGACCTGTCCGACGAAAGCACCCTGGAGCGTCTGACCGAAGAGTTGCAGCGAAGCGCAACGCTCGACTGGATCGCGGCGCCCATGATTGCCGGTGTCGCAAGCAGCGACAGCCCGCGCCCGGTTGCCAATCCGGCAGATCATCAAGACATCGTCGGGCATGTCACCGAGGCGACGGAAGAGGAAGCCAGGGCCGCCGCCCGTCATGCGGCACAGGCAGCACCCGATTGGGCCGGAACGTCCGCGTCGGAGCGGGCCGCTCACCTGGAGCGGGCGGCGGACCTGATGCAAGCGCGCATGCCGATCCTGCTCGGGCTGATCATGCGCGAGGCCGGAAAGTCCCTGCCGAACGCCATTGCCGAGGTGCGCGAGGCCATCGATTTCCTGCGCTATTATGCGCAGCAGGCCCGGCGGACCCTCGGGACCGCGCATGCGCCGCTCGGCCCCATCGTCTGCATCAGCCCCTGGAATTTTCCGCTGGCCATCTTCACCGGGCAGATCGCAGCGGCCTTGGTGGCCGGCAATCCGGTGCTCGCCAAGCCGGCGGAGGAAACGCCTCTGACCGCAGCCGAGGCGGTACGCCTGATGCATGAGGCCGGCATTCCCGCCGCCGTCCTGCAGTTCGTCCCCGGCGACGGCAAGATCGGCGCCGCGTTGGTGGGCGCAGCGGAAACCTCCGGCGTCATGTTCACCGGTTCGACGGAGGTGGCGCGGCTGATCCAGAAGCAGCTTTCCGGCCGGTTGCTGCCGAGCGGCAAGCCCATTCCGCTGATTGCCGAGACCGGCGGGCAGAATGCCATGATCGTCGATTCCTCGGCGCTTGCCGAACAGGTGGTCGGCGACGTGATCGCCTCGGCCTTCGACAGTGCCGGCCAGCGCTGCTCGGCGCTGCGCGTGCTGTGCCTGCAGGAGGAGGTCGCCGAGCGGACGCTGACGATGCTGAAGGGCGCCCTAAAAGAGCTCTCGATCGGCCGCACCGACCGCCTCAGCGTCGACATCGGGCCGGTGATCACGGCCGAGGCGAAGCGCACCCTCGAGGATCATATCGAAGCAATGCGCGAGCGGGGGCTGAAGGTCGAACAGACCGAAATGCCGAGCGAAGTGGCAGCCGGCACCTTCGTCGCGCCGACGATCATCGAACTCACCTCGCTGAAGGATCTCGAAAAGGAAGTCTTTGGCCCCGTGCTGCATGTGATCCGCTATCGGCGTGACCAGTTGGACCGGTTGATCGACGACATCAATGCCACGGGCTACGGGCTTACCTTCGGGCTTCACACCCGCCTGGACGAAACCATCGCCCATGTCACGAGCCGCATCCGGGCCGGCAATCTTTACGTCAACCGCAACATCATCGGCGCCGTGGTCGGGGTGCAGCCATTCGGTGGCCGCGGCCTTTCCGGCACGGGGCCGAAGGCCGGCGGGCCGCTCTACATCGGGCGCCTCGTGCAGTCCGCTCCCGTTCCGCCGCAACACAGCTCGGTCCACACGGATCCGGCTCTGCACGATTATGTCCGCTGGCTCCAGGGCCGCGGCCAAGCCGCGGAAGCCGAAACTGCCGCCGGCATGGGAAGCGCCTCCGCGCTCGGGCTGAACATCCAGCTGCTGGGTCCCGTCGGCGAGAGCAACCTCTACGGCCTGCATGCGCGCGGCCAGATCCTGCTGGTGCCGGAGACGGAAGCCGGGCTCCATCATCAGTTCGCTGCGGTGCTGGCGACCGGCAATACAGCCGTCATCGACGAGGGCGCTCCTTTCAGGGCGTCGCTGGAGAGCCTTCCCGCCTCCGTTGCCGCCCGGCTTCGCTGGTCCAGGGACTGGGCGGCGGACGGACCCTATGCCGGAGCGCTGATCGAGGGCGATGCGGAGCGGATACGATCCATCACGACGCGCATTGCCGAACTTCCGGGTCCGCTGGTGCTGGTCCAGGCAGCGTCCGCCGACGATATGCATCGCCCTGACGCCTATTGCCTCAACTGGATGCTGGAAGAGGTCTCGACCTCGATCAATACGGCCGCAGCGGGCGGCAACGCGAGCCTGATGGCGATCGGTTAGCCGAGCCGGCACTTGCACCGGATGATGACAGCGTCTTTGATGACGCCGCTGTCGGCGGGTTCCGCCGGCAGCCTCAGCAGGGGGGAGTGCCATGGATCCGTTCGTCTTTCATACCGCGGGGCAGATCATCTTTCGCGCCGGTGCCGGCAGCGATATCGGCAGTATCGCCAGGACGACAGGTCGAGGCCGCATCCTGTTCGTGACCGACAGCGGGCTTCGAGCTCTCGGGCTCTGCGATGCGCCGCTCGCGTCCCTGCAAGCGACGGGTTCAGAGGCCATGGTCTTCGATCAGGTCGAGGCCGACCCGTCGCTGGACACGATCCTGAAGGCTGTGGCGGCCGGGCGGCAGGGGGAGGTCACGGGCGTCATCGGCTTCGGTGGCGGCTCCTCTCTCGATGTCGCCAAGGTTGCCGCCCTACTTCTCGGTTCGGGCGAGGATATCGCCGATGCGTGGGGCGTGGGAAATGCCAAGGGGCCGCGCCTGCCGCTGATCCTGGTGCCGACCACCGCCGGCACCGGATCGGAGGTGACGCCGGTCGCGATCGTCACGGTGGGCGGCGTGGAGAAGCGCGGCATATCCTCTCCCATCCTGCTGCCGGACATCGCCGTTCTCGATCCGAACCTGACGCTCGGCCTGCCGCCGCAGATCACGGCAGCAACAGGGATCGACGCCATGGTCCACGCAATCGAGGCCTATACCTCCAAAAGCCCCAACAACAATCCGATGTCGAAAATGCTTGCCCGTCAGGCTCTTCGTCTTCTCGGGGCCAATCTGGAGGAAGCCGTGTTCAACGGAAGCAATCTGCCGGCGCGGGGTGCAATGCTGCTCGGTTCTATGCTGGCTGGACAGGCCTTCGCCAACTCCCCGGTCGCCGCCGTCCATGCGCTGGCCTATCCGATCGGTGGCAGGTTCCACATTCCGCATGGCCTCTCCAATGCGCTCGTGCTGCCGCATGTCCTGCGCTTCAACGCAGCGGAGGCGGCGTCGGCCTATGCCGAGCTTGCGGTCGACGTCTTTCCGGATTTCGCCTCCATACCGGAACCGCAAGCGCGGTGCAGCGCCTTCATCGAGCAACTGGCGGACCTGCCGCGGCGGCTCGGTCTGCCGGTCCGGCTGCGGGACGTGGGAATCGGCGTGGAGCATCTGGCGCAGATGGCCAGCGATGCGATGATGCAGACGCGGCTGCTCGTCAACAATCCGCGGGAGCTCGCCGAGGCAGACGCCGCCGCGATCTATCGTGCTGCGTGGTAAGCGCTTGCTGCCTGCAAGCGGGTTTACACTAGGCCGAGCGTCACGGCGGCGACGGCCACGTAACGGGCCGTCTTTCCTATGAAGACCAGAAGAACAAAAGGCAGAAGCGGCTCTCGCAGAACACCTGCGACGACCGTGATCGCGTCGCCGCCGATGGGCAGCCAGCTCAGGAGAAGCGACCACTTGCCGTACTTCCGGTACCAGCGCTGCGCGTCTTCCAGTTTTTTGGGTGAGACGGGAAACCAGCGGCGGTCCCGAAAACGCTCGATGCCGCGTCCGATGAACCAGTTGACGACGGCACCCAGCGTGTTGCCCACCGAGGCGACGGCGACGAGGACCGGAAGGGAGTAGTCGCCGGAGAGGATCAGCCCGACAAGGATGGCCTCCGACTGCATCGGCAGGAAGGTGGCGGCCACGAAGGCCGCGCCGAAGAGGCCGGCATAGGCGCCGATGGTCAGCAACATTTTGCTCTTCCTCCCAAAAGAGAAGGGGCGGATCGACCGCCCCTTCCTTTGTCCAGATATCGTGGGCCTCAGGCCTGACGGAATTCGTCGCGTTCCTCCGTTGCGGCCTCGCCGGCAACAGCTGCGGCTTCCTTGGCGCGGCGCGTGCGCCAGTCGCCGAGGAAGAGCAGGATCGGTGCAGCGATGAACACGGAGGAGGAGGTCGCGATGAGAATGCCGAAGACCATCGGGATCGCGAAGCTCGACACGGCGCTGCCGCCCCAGATCGCCATGGGTAGCATGGCGAGGAAGGTGGTCGCGGATGTGTAGAGGCTTCGGGCAAGCGTCTCGTTGATCGAAAGATCGATCAGCTCCCGCAGCGGCATCTTCTTGTAGAGCCGCATGTTTTCGCGCATCCGGTCGTAGACCACGACCTTGTCGTTAACCGAATAGCCGACCAGGGTCAGCACCGCGGCGATGGCCGTCAGGTTGAAGTCGAGGCCGGTGATGGCAAAGAAGCCGATCGTCTTAGTGACATCGAGGACAAGGGTTGCAATGGCACCTACGGCGAAGGGCCATTCGAACCGGACCCAGATGTAGATCAGCATTGCAAGCGAGGCGAGCACGACGGACAGGATGCCGGCTGTGGCCAGTTCGCCGCTCACCTTCGGACCGACGACTTCGGTCCGCTCCACCTCCGCCGTCGGGTCGATCTGGACCACGGCGGCACGCAGACGCTGGACTGCCTCCGTCTGCGCTTCTTCGCCGCCCTGCTGGCGCTCGACGCGAACGAGCAGGTGGTTCGGACTGCCGAATTCCTGGAGGGCCACATCGCCTAGCTCAAGCTGATCCAGCTGGCTGCGGAAGGCGGCAAGGTCGGCCGGCCCTTCCGTCACCACTTCCATCTGGATGCCGCCCCTGAAATCGACGCCATAGTTCAGGCCTGGCGTGAAGAACAGGATGACGGAGGCGGTCGACAGGAAGAGCGACACGCCGATCCCGAAGAAGCGGGCCTTCATGAAGCGGATCTGCGTCCCATCCGGGACGAGCTTGATCGGCAGGAGAGGCTTGATGTCGATCTTCTTGAGCTTCATACGGCTGGCGGTCCAGACCATGGCCACGCGAACGATGGCCACGGCCGTAAACATCGAGATGACGATGCCGAGGCCCATGGTGACGGCAAAACCGCGCACCGGTCCGGAGCCGAACCAGAAGAGCAGGACCGTTGCGATCAGTGTCGTGACGTTACTGTCGACGATGGTGGAATAGGCACGCTGGAACCCGGCGTCGATGGCTGCAAAGGCGCTGCGACCCTTCCGGCTCTCTTCCTTGATGCGCTCGTTGATCAGCACGTTGGCATCGACCGCGATGCCGATGCCGAGCACGATACCGGCGATGCCGGGCAGTGTCAGCGTCGCCCCGAGCATGGTCAGGGCCGCAAATGTCAGGATGATGTTGATGAACAGCGCGATATTGGCGATCACGCCCCATCCGCCGTAGAGCAGGACCAGGAAGCCAACCACCAGCAGGAAGCCGATGAAGCCGGTGAAGATGCCCATTTCGATGGCGTCGGACCCAAGGTCGGCGCCGACGGTACGCTCCTCGATGACGGTCAGCTTTGCCGGCAGGGCGCCAGCGCGCAGCAGGGCCGAGAGCGTGTTTGCTTCCTCGACGGAGAAGCCGCCGGAAATCTGCCCGGAACCGCCGGTGATCGGCTGCCGGATGACCGGCGCGCTCAGGACCTTGTCGTCGAGGACAATGGCGAAGGGTCGGCCGACGTTCGCCTGGGTGATCTGGGCGAAGCGGTTGGCACCGGCCGTATCGAAACGGAAGTTGACGACGGGTTCGTTGGTCTGGGAATCGAAGGCGGCGCGGGCGTCCGTCAGCCGGTCGCCGGACAGTTCCACCCGGTCCATCACAGGATAAGGGTTGCCCTGTTCGTCCGACAGCATGGTGACGCCCGGTTCGTTCGGGCCGTTGCCGAGAAGGTGAAAGCTCATCTTGGCGGTGGAACCGAGAAGCTGGCGCAGGCGCGAGGGATCCTGCTCGCCCGGAAGCTGAACGAGAACCCGGTCCGAACCCACGCGCTGGATGGTCGGTTCGGCGACGCCGACCTGGTCGACGCGCTGGCGGATGATCTCGAGGCTCTGCTCGACCGCGGCACTCCCGTGGGAGGTGATGCCGGCTTCTGTGTAGGCGAGCGTGATGACGTTCGGACCTGGCGTCTCGACGTCCAGGTCGGACTGGCCGACGCTGGTGCCGAGGCCGACCGGATTGGCCAGCGTCTCGAGCTGCGTCACCGCCTCGTCCCGTTGTGCCGGATCGCGCAGGGTCACCGTGATGATATCGCCGCTGCGACGGATACCCGAGGGCTCTATGCCGTTGTCGCGCAGGACCTGGCGGCTGTCCTGCAGGAGGTTCTGGAGCCTCTCGTTGACGAGATCGGCGCGGTCCACCTCCAGGACGAGGTGCGAACCGCCGCGCAGGTCGAGACCCAGAGAGACGCGGCTGTGAGGAAGCCAGGACGGCATCCGGTCCAGTGTCGACTGTGGAAGCACGTTCGGCAAGGCGATCAAAACGCCTAGGAAGATGATGAAGGCGTAGCTCGCCATCACCCAGGGGGAATTTCTCATAAATCTGTTCCTGCTGAGCCCTTTGGCGCATTGCGGCAAGGGCACTGAATTTCAAAGGCGGTACGGCCAGTCCAGCTGGCTAGGCGTCAGGCTGTGAGCGGTGGCGCCCGGGGCTGAAACGAGGCGGCGATTGCGCCGGAAGGGCCGCGGCTGGCGCACCAGGCGCCCGCTATCGGCCTGCCGCACCGAGCGCCAGACATCATTGTCGGGCGCGGCAGAAGGCCACCGGAACTGTCCAGAGGTGTCGAGGCTGTCCCATCCCGTCGCGCCTCTGCCGACATCAGACGTGCAGGATCGCGCTTGGAGAGATGCGGAACATCGGAAGAGTTCTGGGTCGCAACGGCGCCGCTCCGGAGGCGAACCTCCCGGACGGTGTCGACCACCAGACCAAGAAACGCCATGAGGAACAGGCCGAGCGCCAGCGAGAGCCAGCAATCCCGCAGGGATTTGCAATGCTGATCGAATACCCGCGATGTCGGCGGGATTAGCGCCATCCGCTGCAACTCCGAGCGTGCGAGCCTCAGTCTTGCCGAGGCAGGATGCCGCCTTCTACTGGAGACCTCCCGGGGGGTCAATGTTCCCGGGGGGATCGTCGTTCTGCGATCGGCGGCGGAGTGGCCATGGGTCGGTTAACCGGGCGATCTGGATTGACTGGGAACGGCGCGCGCTTCTGGGGGATCCGACACACGCAAGCACGGTTTGAAAACGCCACCGAGATCATGCTCCGCGTTCGCTCTTCGGCGAGGCGAATGCACCCTCATATCGCGCGTTGACATCCGTCTGCCAAAGCAGAAGAGTGCCGTCACGGCGACTGCGTTCGGGGGGACATGATGTCTAAGCGCGTATTCTTCAGCCTTTCTGTCTTTCTCTTCTGCGCATTCAGTTCCCTCTCGATTGCGGCCGACCGGCGCATCGAGACAACGCCGGACGCCGATTACTTCGGCTTTGACCTGAGGACCGTACAGAGCGTGTCGCAGGACCAATGCGAGGCGGCCTGCATCGGCGACAAGGCCTGCAAGGCCTTCACCTACAACACCAAGGCGCAGTGGTGTTTCCTGAA
Organism: Pseudorhizobium marinum; assembly: GCF_000705355.1. Taxonomy (NCBI): domain Bacteria; kingdom Pseudomonadati; phylum Pseudomonadota; class Alphaproteobacteria; order Hyphomicrobiales; family Rhizobiaceae; genus Pseudorhizobium; species Pseudorhizobium marinum. Next base: position 260,419 of record NZ_JMQK01000003.1, on the reverse strand, counting down.
GTCCGACTTCAACCAGCTCATGAGTTTTCCGGGTGCCGTTGCAGGCAAAGTCGTCGAGGTGGCGAGCGAACCGGACCTGGGTGCTGCCCCTCGCCTCTCCTTCCTGTCCGACGATCTGCTGCAGCAGGCCGCTGCGCAGAAGGACGGGCTGGAACTCGGCGACAACCAGCAGGGCTATGGCGGCGACGAGCTGGCGACGATTGCCCAGAGCGAGCTTCTGGCCGGCAATGTCGATAACGCCGTCTACAACTACCGGGGTGCGCTTTCGCTCGACCCGGACGATGGTGCTCTCTGGGTGGAACTGTCACGGGCAGCGGGATCGGCGGCGGACAATCCTGACATGGCGAGTGAGGCGGTGCTTGCCGGCATCAACGGCTACAAGCTCAGCCGCACGGCCGGGGCGCGTGCTGATGCGCTGGCCGTGCTGGCGGCAGCTCTTGAGGCACAGGAGAATTACCGTTCAGCCCTGAGTGCCTATAAGCAGAGCCTCGCACTCGTCAGTGCCCGCACGGTCCAGATGGCCTATGCCGACCTTCGCGAGCGCCAGGGCTTTCGAGTCGTGGGCAATACGATCGATGCCGACAGCGCAAACCCGCGAGCCTGCATTCAGTTTTCCGAGCCGCTGGTGAAATCCTTCGACTATACGCTCTTCGTGGTGGTCGACGGGCAGGCCCCGGCGGCGATCGAGGCAAAGGACAACCAGATCTGCCTGGAAGGGCTCGCGCATGGCCAGCGGCTGAAGCTGTCGCTTCGGCGGGGGCTGCCGTCCTCCGTCGAGGAGAGCCTGGAGGCGCAGGTCGATCTCGACCTCTACGTCAAGGACCGCCAGCCGATGGCGCGCTTTACCGGCGATGCCTTCGTGCTTCCGTCGACGGCACGGCGCGGCATTCCGATCGTGTCCGTCAACACCGACAAGGCCGACCTCAAGCTCTATCGGGTCGGCGACCGCAATGTCGTGTCGCTGCTGACGAGCTCGCAGTTCCTGACGCAGATGGACGGCTACAGTGCGTCGCGGATCGAGGACGAGAGCGGCGAGCTGGTCTGGCAGGGGTCGATCGACGTCGCCCAGGATCTCAACAAGGAGGTGGTTACCAGCTTCCCGGTCGACGAGGCGCTGCCGTCGCGCAAGCCGGGCGTCTACGTGCTGACGGCGGTCGCTTCCACCGGCGCCAATCGGGACTGGGACAGCAAGGCGACGCAATGGTTCGTCGTGTCCGACCTTGGACTGTCGACCTTCGCCGGTACCGACGGTCTCAACGTCTTCGTCCGGTCGCTCGGGTCCGCCAAGCCGCTCGCCGACATCGAGCTGCAGCTGCTTGCCAAGAACAACGAGATCCTCGGAACGGCCACGACGGACGAAGACGGACGGGCGGTGTTTACCGCAGGCCTGATCCGCGGAACGGCGGCCATGGCCCCGGCGATGATCACCGCCAGGAACGGTGATGAGGATTACGTCTTTCTCGACATGACCCGGGCCGGGTTCGACCTCTCAGACCGTGGCGTCACCGGGCGGCCAGCGCCCGGTGCCATCGACGTGATGGCCTGGACGGAACGTGGCATCTATCGACCGGGTGAGACGGTCCACGCCTCGGTGCTGGCGCGCGACACAGAGGCGGAGGCGATCGAGAACCTGCCGCTGACCTTCGTGTTCCTCCGGCCGGATGGCGTCGAGGACAGGCGTATCGTGGACAACGGTACGCTCGGAGGCCATGCCCTCGAGCTACCGCTGCTGGAGACCGCCATGCGCGGAACCTGGACGATGCAGGTGTTCACCGATCCGAAGGGTTCGGCGATCGGCCAGCATAGCTTCCTGGTCGACGACTTCGTTCCCGATCGCATCGAGTTCGACATTTCAGCTGCAGGCGAGGAGATCGAGCCGGGGGTCGCGCTGCCGGTGACGATCGACGGCCGCTATCTTTACGGCGCGCCGGCTGCGGGTCTCTCGCTGGAAGGCGAGGTGGTTCTGAAACCGGTTCGAGAGGCGACGGCGTTCCCCGGGTACCAGTTCGGACTGACCGACGAGGAGGCCAGCGAAGCCGTGCGGATCCCGATGCAGGACCTGGCCGATCTCGATGAGGATGGACAGGCCGTGCTGGAGGTTTCGGTCGACGAGGTTCCGGCGACGACGCAGCTGCTTGCCGCCGATATCGTGGTGCGCATGCGCGAGGCAGGCGGTCGCGCCGTCGAGCGGACGCTGACGCTGCCGGTCAAGGCAGACGCGGCCCGGATCGGCATCAAGCCGCAGTTTTTCGGTGACCTGCCGGAGAATGCCATGGCGGCCTTCGACGTCATTGCCGTCGATCCGGGCGGCCAGAAGACGGGCCTGACGGATCTGTCCTGGACGCTCTTGAAGGTCGAGCAGGACTACCAGTGGTACCGGGAGGGCAGCGCCTGGCGGTTCGAGCCGGTTAGCCGCACCAGCCAAGTGGCGGATGGCGTGCTTGCCGTTTCAGCGGAGGGAGCGACCGTTTCCGCACCGGTCACATGGGGCCGCTATCGGCTGGAGATCGAGAGCGATGATCCGAACGGACCTGCCACCAGCGTCGAATTCGACGCCGGCTGGTTCGTTACGGCGAGCTCCACGGAAACGCCGGATGCCCTGGAGATCGCCCTCGACAAGCCGAGCTATACGGTCGGCGAGACCGCGAAGCTGAAGATTTCTTCGCGCTATGCCGGCGAGCTGATGGTGGCCGCCGGCGCGGAGGCCTTGATCTCCGTCCAGACCGCGAGCCTTGGAGCCGACGGCGGCGAGGTCGAGATTCCGGTGACCGCAGACTGGGGCGCCGGTTCCTATGTCACGGCAACGCTCTACCGCCCGGGCGAGGCGCAGGACAGCCGGATGCCCATGCGGGCGATCGGCATCACCTGGCTCAAGGTCGATCCGGCGGATCGCGATCTCGAGATTGCCATCGAAGCCCCCGAGCAGACCCTGCCGCGCCAGCCACTCGACATCTCTATAAACGCCGTCGGCGCCGGTGTTGGTGAGGAGGCGTATGTCACCCTTGCGGCCGTCGACGTCGGCATACTCAACCTGACGCGCTACGAGCCGCCGGCGCCCGACGACTGGTATTTCGGCCAGCGCCGCCTCGGCCTCGAGATCCGCGATCTCTATGGGCGCCTGATCGACGGATCGCTCGGCGCCGCGGGTCGAATCCGCACCGGCGGCGATGGCGGCAGCATGGCCATCGAAGGCAGTCCCCCGACGGAAAGACTGGTCGCCTTCTTCTCCGGCCCCGTGCGGCTCGACGATGCCGGTAGGGCGACAGTCTCCTTCGACATTCCGCAGTTCAACGGAACCGCTAGGCTGATGGCGGTCGCATGGTCGAAGTCCGGCATCGGCCATGCGGTGAAGGACGTGGTGATCCGCGATCCGATCGTCGTGACGGCAAGCCTGCCGCGCTTCCTGGCGCCGGGGGACGAGAGCCGGCTGCGGCTCGACATTGCCAATACCGATGCACCGACCGGTTCGTATGAGCTTACCGTCACGGGCAATGATCCCATTGCGATCGCGCCGGAGGCGGCCACGCAGAGGATTGACCTGGTTTCCGACGGCAAGCTGGACGTCAACGTTCCGCTGACGGGCGTGGAACCGGGGAACGGCCAGGTCACCATCCGCCTGGAGAATGCGTCCGGCCTTTCGCTGGAGCAGGTGCTCAACATTCCGGTGCGGCCGGCGACGCTGCCCCAAACGGAGCGCCGGATCGTGGCTCTCTCGCCCGGCAACAGCCTCACCGTGAGCGGCGACCTGCTGGCCGACAGCATCCTGCCCGGTGCATCCGTCAGCGTGAACGTCAGCCGCTCGAACGCCTTCGACATTCCGGCGCTGCTGATGAGCCTCGACCGGTATCCCTATGGCTGCACGGAGCAAACCACCAGCCGGGCGCTGCCGCTGCTCTATCTCAGCCAGCTTGCCGTCCAGAACGGGCTGGCGGACGATGCGGAGGTGGAGGGCCGCGTGCAGGAGGCGGTGCGGCGGATCCTGTCGAACCAGTCGTCCGGCGGCAGCTTCGGGCTCTGGGGCCCTGGCGGCGGCGACCTCTGGCTCGACGCCTATGTCACCGACTTCCTGTCGCGGGCGCGCGAGCAGGGCTACGATGTGTCCGAACCGGCCCTGGTGCAGGCGCTGGACAACCTGCAGAACACGCTCGCCTATACCACCAATGTCCGCGACCAGGGCAGCGAGATCGCCTATGCGCTCTATGTGCTGGCCCGCAATCGCAAGGCAGCGATCAGTGACTTGCGCTACTATGCGGATACGCTGCTGGACGAGTTTCCGACACCGCTCGCCAAGGCTCATCTTGCGGCGGCGCTCTCGCTCTATGGCGACGGGCAGCGCTCGAGACGTCTCTTCGTCGACGCTCTCGGCATGGCGGAGCAATCCCAGGTCCAGCCGGTGAGCCTTGCCCGCTCCGATTACGGATCTGCGCTGAGAGATGGCGCGGCCGTGCTGGCTCTTGCCGCCGAAAGCCGGCCGGTGCCGCCGATCGTGCCGGCGCTGGCGGAGATCGTTGCCGAGGAGTGGCGGCAGAAGGCCTATACCAGCACACAGGAGCAGACCTGGATGCTGCTGGCGGCCAATGCCCTTCAAGGTGGCGACGACGATCTGCTTCTGGACGTCAATGGTGCGGAACACCGCGGCAGCCTGATGACGCGCATGGCGGGGGAAGCAGTGCTCGATCATCCGCTGACGGTGACGAACAGAAGTGCCGATCCCCTGTCTGCTGCCATCACCACTGTGGCCGCGCCGGTGCAGCCGCTTGCGGCCGGGGGTGACGGCTTCAGCATCGATCGCAGCTACTACACGCTGGACGGGGAGCCGGCCAACGTGTCGGAGGCCCGCCAGAACGATCGCTATGTGGTCGTGCTGACGATCAACGAGACGAACGACTGGCCCTCCCGGATCCTGGTGCAGGATCTCTTGCCGGCGGGCTTTGAAATCGACAACCCCAGCCTCGTCAACAGCGCCCAGCTTGCCAACTTCGATTGGGTCGGCGAGGTGGAGCCGGCGCATACGGAGTTCCGCAACGACCGCTTCGTTGCGACCTTCAACCGGAACACCGGCGACAACCGCGAGATCTCTCTCGCCTATGTGGTGAGGGCGGTGGCGCCGGGGGTCTATGATCATCCGGCGGCGCAGGTGGAGGACATGTATCGGCCGCAGCTCTTTGCAACGACTTCGGCCGGACGCATGGAGGTCGTGGCGGCGCCCTGAGATGAAGCCCTGGCACAAGATTTCCGTCAACCTGTTTTCGGTTCTCGTCCTGATGGCAGGGTTGGCCGCGGGGCTCGACGCCGCCGACCGGGCTTATCCGCCGCCCCTGGAGACGGCGGCCCTCGTCTCGAGCGAAGTGGTGGATTCCGACGGGCAGCTGCTGCGTGCCTTCGCGACACGGGAGGGGCGCTGGCGCCTGAAGACCAACCTCGGCGATGTCGATCCGAGGCTTGTCGAGATGCTGGTCGCCTACGAGGACCAGCGGTTCTTCCAGCACTCTGGCGTGGACATTCTGGCGATGGGAAGGGCTGCGCTGCAGCTTGTCGGCAACGGTCGCGTCGTCTCGGGCGCTTCCACGCTGTCGATGCAGGTGGCGCGGCTGATCGAGCCGCGCCCGGCGCGCTCCCTGTCCGCCAAGGTGCTGCAGTTGATCCGGGCGATCCAGATCGAGCGGCGCATGAGCAAGCAGCAGATTCTGGAGCTCTACCTGACGCATGCACCCTACGGCGGCAACCTCGAAGGCGTGCGGGCGGCAAGTCTTGCCTATTTCGGCAAGGAGCCCCGGCGGCTGACGGTGGCGGAAGCGGCGCTCCTCGTCGCCCTGCCGCAATCGCCCGAAGCCCGCCGGCCGGACCGTCACGCCGGGGCCGCGGAAACGGCGCGCGATCGCGTTCTCTCCCGGCCGGCCGTGGCCGCGGTCACGGGTCACGGCGAGGCGGAGCGGGCGGCCGGCGAGCCTGTGCCTCGCCGTCGGCAACAGTTGCCGGCCCATGCCGCGCATGTGGCCGAAGCCGCCATCCGAATACAGCCCGGCGCTCCGGTGCATCGGACGACGCTGAAAATGACCGTCCAGCGAGCCCTGGAGCAGGTGGCGCGCGAGGTCGCGGAGACACTGGATCCCAAGGTGTCACTGGCGATGGTCATGGCCGATGCCTCGACCGGGGACATTGTCGCGGAGGTCGGGTCGGCTGGCTACTTTGATGCGAGCCGTTCGGGCTGGATCGACATGACGCGCGTCAACCGCTCGCCGGGGTCGACGCTGAAGCCCTTCATCTATGGGCTCGCCCTGGAGCAGGGGCTCGTGTCGCAGGAGACGATCATCGAGGATCGGCCCGCGAACTTCTTCGGTTACCGGCCCAAGAACTTCGACATGAGCTACCAGGGCGACGTGTCGGTCCGGGAGGCGCTGCAACTGTCTCTGAACGTGCCGGCGGTGCGGCTGCTCGATGCGGTGGGGCCGTCGCGGCTGATGGTCCGGCTGAGACGCGCGGAGGTGCATCCTGTCCTGCCGACCCACGAGGCGCCCGGCCTCGCCATCGGTCTCGGCGGCGTGGGCATGTCGCTCAAGGACCTGGTTCAGGCCTATGCTGCGCTGGCCAACCGCGGACAGCCGGTCCGGCTCGGCAACGGCATCGAGGAACAGCCCGGGGTGATCGGCGGCGAGCCCCTTTTCGAACCGCCGGCCGTCTGGAACGTGGTCGACATCCTCTCCGACGTCTTGCCGCCGCAGGGCAGCCGTCGGCTCGGCATCGCCTACAAGACCGGCACCAGCTACGGCTACCGCGACGCCTGGTCGATCGGCTTCGACGGGCAGCATGTTCTGGGGGTCTGGGTCGGCCGGCCCGACAACGGGGCAGTGCCGGGCATCTCCGGCTATCAGACGGCTGCTCCCATCCTGTTTGACGCCTTTGCGCGGTCGGGCGTGGTGCCGGTCGCCCTGCCAAATCCGCCAGCCGGGGCCTTGCGCCTTTCCCAGTCCGATCTGCCCATGAGCCAGCGGCGTTTCTCCACGAGCGAGAACGGGCTGATCTCCGCGTCCCGACGCGAGCCTGCGCCACAGATCGTCTATCCTCCCGAAGGAGCAAGGGTGGACCTCAGCATGGGGGAGAAGGGGGAGCTGATGCCGCTGGTGCTGAAGCTGCAGGGAGGCAGGGCGCCGTTCCGCTGGCTCGCCAACGGACAGCCTCTGGAGGCTGTCTCCCGTCGCCGATCAAGCGAATGGCTGCCGGACGGGGCGGGGCACGCGACGCTGACGGTGATCGACGCCGACGGCCATGCCGCCAGCGTCAGGATCTTCGTCGAATAGTCTCAGGCGGCGCTGGTCGCCTTCTTGCCGGCCACACGGCGGCGGATGGACTCAAGGTCCGCCCGCGGCGTCGCGGCAAACAGCGTGCGCGTGTACTCGTGCTTGGGGTCCGAAAAGACCTCTTCGCGGGTGCCGTGCTCCACGGCTTCCCCGAAGTACATGACCATCACCTCGTCGGCAATGTAGCGCACCACGGAGAGATCGTGGCTGATGAAGACATAGGTCAGCCCGAACTCGTCCTGCAGGTCGGCGAGCAAGTTCAGCACCTGTGCCTGGACCGAAAGATCGAGCGCGGAGACGGGCTCGTCGAGCACCAGAAGCTTGGGGTTCAGCATCAGGGCGCGGGCGATCGCAATGCGCTGGCGCTGGCCGCCGGAGAACATGTGCGGGTAGCGGTTGAAGTGTTCCGGCCCCAGGCCAACCTTGACCAGCATCTCGTTGGCGCGATCGCGACGTTCCGCGGACGACATGTCGGTGTTGATCAGCAGGGGCTCGCCCAGCACGTCGCCGATCTTCTGGCGGGGATTGAGAGAGCCGTAGGGGTTCTGGAAGACGATCTGGACCTTCTGGCGCATTTCCTTGGTGAGATGGCCGGGGCGCGTGTCCGTCTTCTTGCCGTCGATGATGAGATCGCCGCCGGTGGGCTCGTCGATGAAGGTCAGCATGCGGGCGAGCGTCGACTTCCCGCAGCCGGACTCGCCGACGATCGCCAGCGTCTTGCCGCGCTCCAGCGCGAAGGAGACGCCCTTCACGGCATGGATGATCTTCTTGGGCTTGAACAGGCCGCCCGGCAGCTCGTAATCGCGCCGGATGTCGCGGACCTCAAGCATGATGTTCGTGTCGTGGTCGGTCATACGCGTGTTTCCGCTGGTTCAGGCGTGCCGTCGAAGAAGTCGGAAACGGTCGTCAGACGGTCGCCGGTGGCATTTTCGGGCAGCGCCGCAAGCAGGGCCTTGGTGTAGTTGCTCTTCGGGTTCTCGAAGAGGGTCAGCACGTCGGCTTCCTCCATCTTCCGGCCCTTGTACTGCACGATCACGCGGTCTGCAGTTTCGGCAACCACGCCCATGTCGTGGGTGATCATGATGAGGCCCATGCCGTTCCTGGCCTGAAGCGCCATCAGAAGATCGAGGATCTGCTTCTGGATGGTCACGTCGAGTGCCGTGGTCGGCTCGTCGGCGATCAGCAGTTTCGGATTGCAGGCAATCGCGATGGCGATCATGACGCGCTGGCACTGGCCGCCGGACATCTGGTGCGGGAAGTGGTTCAGCCGCTCCTCCGGGTTTGGCAGGCCAACCTGGTTGAACAGTTCGATCGCACGTGCCCGGCGGGCCTGCTTGTCGAGGCCGAGGTGGATGCGCAGCACCTCCTCGATCTGGAAGCCGACCGTGAAGCACGGGTTGAGGCTGGCGACAGGCTCCTGGAAGATCATCGCGATATCCTTGCCGATCAGCTTGCGCCGCTCGCCAGGGCTGATGTTCTGGATGTCGCGGCCTTCGAAGAGCATGCGGTCGGCGGTGATCTTCGCCGTCCAGGGGAGAAGCCCCATGACGGCCAGCATGGCAACGGACTTGCCGGAGCCGGATTCACCGACGATGGCCAGCACTTCACCGGAGTTGACGGAAACGGACACGCCATCGACGGCGCGGAACCAGCCGGACGACGTCTCGAACTCGACCGTCAGGTTGTCGATTTGCAGAAGCGCCATGTCAGGACCTCTTCAGTTTGGGGTCGAGCGCGTCGCGCAGGCCATCGCCCATCAGGTTGATGGCCAGGACGGTGATCAGGATCGCGAGGCCCGGGAAGGTGACGACCCACCATGCGCGCAGGATGAACTCACGGGCTTCGGCGAGCATGGTGCCCCATTCCGGCGCCGGCGGCTGGGCGCCCATGCCGAGAAAGCCGAGTGCTGCCGCATCCAGGATCGCGTTCGAGAAGGAGAGCGTCGCCTGGACGATCAGCGGTGCCGTGCAGTTCGGCAGGATCGTCTTGAACATCAGCCGCAGCGGACCTGCGCCGGCTAGGCGCGAGGCCGTCACATAGTCGCGGGACTTCTCGGTCATCACGGCGGCACGCGTCAGGCGCACGAAGTGCGGCTGCAGCACGAGGGCGATGGCGATCATGCCGTTGATCAGCCCGGGTCCGAGGATGGCAACGAGCACCAGGGCCAGCAGCAGCGACGGGAAGGCAAGGATGATATCCATCAGCCGCATGATGACGGTGTCGATCCAGCCGCGATAGTAGCCGGCGATGACGCCGATGAGGATGCCGCTGGTCAGCGATAGGGTGGTCACGAATACGCCGATGAACAGCGAGTATTGCGCGCCGTAGATCAGCCGCGACAGGATATCGCGGCCCACGGGATCGGTGCCGAGCAGGTAGGTGAAGCTGCCGCCTTCCATCCAGACCGGCGGCATGAGAACGGCGTCGCGGTATTGTTCGAACGGCGAATGCGGCGCGATCAGCGGCGCAAAGATGGCCGTCAGCACAAGCGCCACGAAGACGTAGAGCCCGATGACGGCACCGCGGTTTTCGGAGAAGTAGAACCAGAAATCCTTGAGCATCCGGCGGCGCAGTGCCGCGCTCGACAGGACTTCCGGGGAGTTGTCGATATCAGGGATAGTATCGGCCATGGATGATCCTCCTAGTGCCGGATACGCGGGTTGATCAGGCCGTAGAGCAGATCAACAATGAGATTGACGAACATGATGATCGCCGCGATCAGCAGCAGACCGCCCTGGATGACAGGGTAGTCGCGCCGGAAGACGCTATCGACCATCCATTTGCCGATGCCCGGCCAGGAGAAGATCGTTTCGGTCAGGATGGCGCCGGCGAGCATGACGCCGATCTGCAGCCCGATCGTGGTGATCACCGGGATCATCGCGTTGCGCAGCGCGTGGATGCCGACAACGCGGAAGGGCGAGAGGCCCTTGGCGCGTGCCGTCCGAACGTAGTCCTCAGACAGCACTTCCAGCATCGCCGACCGCGTCTGGCGCGCAATCACCGCAAGCGGGATGGTGGCGAGCACGATCGACGGCAGCGCAAGATGGCTGAGCGCCGAGGTGAAGGCACCCTTCTGGCCCGACAGCAGCGAGTCGATCAGCATGAAGCCGGTCACGGGCGGGAAGTAGAACAGGAGCGAGATGCGTCCCGACACCGGCGTCCACTGCAGGATGCCGGAGAACAGGATGATCAGCAGCAGGCCCCACCAGAAGATCGGCATGGAATATCCGACCAGGGCAATACCCATCAACGACTGGTCGAAGAACGAACCTCGCTTGATGGCCGCGATGACGCCAGCCGGGATGCCGATGACAATGGCGAGGATGATCGCACAGAGGGACAATTCCACGGTCGCTGGAAAGAGCGCCATGAACTGATCGAGGATCGGTGTCTTCGATACGATCGAAGATCCGAAGTCGCCCGTCATCACGCCACCGAGGTAGTCGAAATACTGGACGACCAGCGGCCGGTCCATGCCGAGCTGCTGGCTGATCTGGGCATGGCGTTCGGGAGACATGACCCGCTCACCCGAAAGGAGCGCGACGGGATCCCCCGGCAGAAGCCGGATGAAGGAGAAAGCAATAATGGAAACCCCGATGAAAGTCGGGATCAGGACGGCGAAGCGCCGCAGGAGAAAGCCGAACATAGGAAACCTTCTGTGTCCTTGAGCCGCGGCAGGTGTTGGACCCTACTCGTGGCGCTTGAAGTGGTTTCACTTCATTTTTTCTGGGCTCATAAAGCAAATGCCGCGGGAAACGCAACGCGTCCCGCGGCATTTTCGTCAACTAGGCACGATTACTCGGCGATATCGACGTTTTCGAAGGTGAAATCACCCAGCGGGCTCTGAACGAAGCCGCTGACTTCCTTGCGCATCGGAACGATGGACAGCGAGTGATCGACCGTTGCCCAGGGCGCTTCGCGCTTGAAGACAACCTGTGCCTCTTCGTAGAGCTTGGTGCGCTCTGCCTGGTCGGATGTGACCTTGGCCTTCTTCACCAGCGCATCGAATTCCTCGTTGCACCACTGGGCGCGGTTATTGCCACCGACCGCATTGCAGCCGAGCAGCGTGTCGAGGAAGTTGTCCGGGTCGCCGTTGTCGCCGGTCCAGCCGAGCATGACAGCGCCGTCGCGATCCTTGGCCTTCGAGCGGTCGAGGTATTCGGCCCATTCGTAGGATACGATCTCAACAGTAACGCCGATCTTTGCAAAATCGTCCTGGATGATTTCAGCGGCGCGACGTGCATTGAGCATGTACGGACGCGAGACCGGCATGGCCCAGACCTTCATGGACAGGTTTTCGACGCCTGCATCCTGGAGCATCTTCTTGGCAGCGTCGAGGTCGTAGGCATCTTCCTCAACGGCGTCGTTGTAGGACCACATGGTCGGCGGGATCGGGTTCTTGGCCGGTGTCGCCATGCCCTGGAAGACCGCATCGACGATGGCTTCCTTGTTGATCGCCTTGTTCAGCGCCTTGCGGACCTCGACCTTGTCGAACGGAGCCTGGGTGGTGTTGTAGGCGAGGTAGGCGACGTTCAGGCCTTCCTGTTCCATCACCGTCAGGGTGTCGTCGGACCGCATGGTTTCGACGTCGGCCGCGTTCGGGTACGGCATCAGGTGGCATTCGCCGGCCTTCAGCTTCTGATAGCGAACGGCGGCATCGGTGGTGATGGCGAAGACCAGGTCGTCGATCTTCGGTGCGCCACCCCAGTAGTCGGCGTTCTTCGCGTAGCGGATGACGGCATCCTGCTGGTAGGCGATGAAGGAGAACGGACCGGTGCCGAGCGGCATCTGGTTCAGCTGCTCCATGGTGCCGTCGGCCTGCAGCTTGTCGGCATATTCCTTGGACATGATCGATGCAAAAGGCATCGCCAGGTTGGCAAGGAACGGGGCTTCCGGACGGTTGAGCACGAACTTGACCGTCATGTCGTCGACCTTTTCGATCGACTTGATCAGTTCCGGGAAGCCCATGCCGGCGGCATATTCCCAGGATGCGCCAGCAACGTACTGGTTCCAGGGGTTTTCCGCGTTGATCTGGCGGTCGATGGAGAACACGACGTCATCCGCATTGAGCTCGCGGCTCGGCGTGAAGAACTCGGTCGTGTGGAACTTGACGCCCGGGCGCAGCTTGAAGGTGTACTCGGTGCCGTCCTCGGAGACCGTCCAGCTTTCGGCAAGACCTGCAACCGGCTTCGTGGTGCCCGGCTCGAATTCGAGCAGGCGGCTGTAGATCGGATGCGCGGACGCGTCGAAGGTCGTGCCGGCGGTGTAGAGACCGGGGTCGAATCCTTCCGGAGAGCCTTCCGAGCAATAGACGAATGTCTTGGCGCTTGCGCCGCTTGCGAAGAAGGTTGCCGACAGCAGCGCTGCGGCAATGGCGAACTTGTGTTTCACGGGCTTTCTCCCAGTTAGGCGGTCCGGATGTTACCGGTCCCGCCGATACTACATCGATACGCGCTCTGTGCACGCACGTCGTCCTTTGGCTCATCGCCAGCCTGCCGTGACGTTGCCCGAGCAGCTGTCGACTTCGCCTGATCGAGTCCGTCGCCGGATTTCCTTCCGACGTCCTCGCATTCAACCCGTGGCGGCTTCCCACCCCGGGTTTCAACTGGCTGCCTTATCTTAGAAGAAAATCCTTCAGTTGCGCAGAAAATCTCAGAATCTTGTCACAAGGACACCCTTCCGCGAAAATTGCGCGCAGGCAGCGGCGGCGGAGAATAGCGAATAAGTCGTACTTGTCGAGATGCCTCCGGCGCATCGACGACAGGAGAACAAGCAAGACACCGCGACGACCGTCGCGGTGTCACATTTTGCAGAAGCGGCGGTTTGCGGCGACCGCTGAATGGCGCTACGGTCAGCCATCTGTGCGTTGCAGCAAAGGGCAGGATTTCATGACAGCAGGGACTTCCAATCAGCCACCGGTCTGGGATGTGGTCGAAGCAAGGAAAGAGGATTTCATCCGTCTCAGCGACCGTGTCTGGGAGACGCCGGAAACCTGCTACATGGAAACGAAGTCTGCGGCGGCACATCGAGAGATGCTGCAGGCCGAGGGCTTCCGGATCACCGACAATGTCGCGGGCATTCCGACGGCCCTCATCGGCGAGGCTGGAGAAGGCGGCCCGGTGATTGCCTTCCTCGGCGAATACGACGCCCTCGCCGGCCTCAGCCAGACGGCGGGCACGACACGTCACGAACCGCTGACGGCCGGCGCCAATGGTCACGGCTGCGGCCACAACCTGCTTGGCTCGGCTTCGCTTCTGGCGGCAACAGCCCTCAAGGAATGGCTCGAACAGACAGGAACTCCCGGCCGCGTCCGCTACTACGGATGCCCGGCCGAAGAGGGCGGCGCGGCCAAGGCCTTCATGGTGCGCGCCGGCGCCTTCGACGACGTCGACATCGCGATCAGCTGGCACCCCAGCAATTTCGCCGGCGTGCAGCGGGAGACCTCGCTGGCAAACTGCCGCATCGACTTCGAATTCACCGGTCGATCGTCCCACGCAGCGGCCGTTCCGGAGCTCGGGCGAAGCGCGCTCGACGCGGTCGAACTGATGAGCGTCGGCGTCAACTACATGCGCGAGCACATGCCGTCCGATTGCAGGATCCATTACGCCATTCTCGATGCAGGTGGCATTTCGCCCAACGTCGTGCAGGGATACGCGAAGGTCCGCTACGTGGTCCGTTCGCCGGATCTGGCCGGCCTGCTGACGCTGATCGAGCGGGTGAAGAAGGTCGCCGAAGGCGCGGCGCTGATGACCGAGACAACGGTCAAGAGCACGATCCTGGCCGGCGTCTCCAACCTTGTCGTCAACACGCCGCTGATGGATACCATGCAGGGGATCTGGGAAAGCCTCGGACCACCGGCCTACGACGAGGCCGATCTGGCCTTTGCCCGCGACATCCGCGCGACGCTGACACCGCAGGATATTGCCGCCAGCTGGAACCAGGAGCGGCTGGAGCAGAGGGATGTGCCGCTCGCCGACTTCATCCTCCCGCCGCACAACGAAGTTCGGCAGATGGGCGGCTCGACGGACGTCGGCGATGTCAGCTGGGTCGTCCCCACGGTGCAGGCCTATGGGCCGACGCTCGCCATCGGCACGCAGCTTCATACCTGGCAGGTGGTCACGCAGGGCCAGAGCCCGCTGGCGCACAAGGGCATGGTGGCAACGGCCAAGGTGATGGCGGCGACCGGAATGGCTGCGCTGCAGAACCCGGACCTGCGCGAGGCGGCCTGGGCAGACCTCAAGCGCCGCCACAGGGGGCAGGTCTACCAAAGCCCGATTCCCGAGGGCGCCGAACCGCCCGTTGCGGCCATGACCGCGAAGTAGCGCCCAGAGACCATATCGTCCCATTCAGAGGCTGACGCGTGCCGCGCGTCGGTCTATGAGTGGGCGGCCGATCCAGCAAGGAGACGAACCCGTGACCGTACAGCCCAATTCCGTCGAGGCCCGCGACCAGGCCTACCAGCTGCACTCCTACACGAATGCGCGCGCACTCGAGCGAGACGGAGCACTGGTGATCGAACGTGGCGAAGGCGTCCATGTCTACGACAACAACGGCAAGCAGTATATCGAGGCGATGTCCGGTCTCTGGAGCGTGGCCGTCGGCTTCGGCGAGAAGCGATTGGTCGAGGCCGCCACGCGGCAGATGTCGAAGCTGCCCTACTACCACACCTTCACCGGCCGGACGCATGGTCCTTCTGTCGATTTGGCCGAGAAGCTGATCCAGATGGCGCCGGTGCCGATGTCGAAGGTCCATTTCACCAATTCCGGATCGGAGGCCAACGACACGGCCCTGAAGATGATCTGGTACCGGTCGAACGCGCTCGGCAAGCCGGAAAAGAAGAAGATCATCTCGCGCATCAAGGGCTATCACGGCGTCACCATCGCCAGTGCCAGCCTGACGGGGCTGCCAAACAATCACCGGTCCTTCGACCTGCCGCTCGCTGGCATCTTCCACACGACCTGCCCACACTACCGGGTATTTGCCCAGGAGAATGAGACGGAAGAGGCCTTCGTCGCCCGTTGCGCCCAGGACCTCGAGGATCTCATCCTGCGCGAGGGGCCGGAGACGGTTGCTGCCTTCATCGGCGAGCCGGTGATGGGGGCCGGTGGCGTGATCGTCCCTCCTGCCGGTTACTGGGAAGCCATTCAGACGGTGCTGCGCAAATACGACATCCTGCTCATCGCCGATGAGGTGATCTGCGGCTTCGGACGTACCGGCGAGATGTTCGGCACCCAGACATTCGGCCTCCAGCCGGACATCATGACGCTCTCCAAGCAGCTGTCGTCGTCCTACCAGCCGATTTCCGCTTTGCTCATCAACGAGAAGGTCTATGAGCCGCTTGCCGACGAGTCGGCAAAGATCGGCACCTTCGGGCATGGCTATACCGCGAGCGGACATCCGGTCGCGGCTGCCGTTGCGCTCGAAAACCTCGCGATCATCGAGGAGCGCGACCTCGTCGGCAATGCGCGGACGCTGAGCCCCCTGTTCCTCAAGCGGCTGAAAGCACTCGAAAGCCATCCGATTGCCATCGAGGCCCGCGGGGTCGGTCTCATCGGTGCGCTGGAACTGAAGCCTCGGGACGGCTTTGCCGTGGGCCAGCTCGGACCCAAGTTCGCCGCCCTGATGCTCGAGAAGGGGGTGATCGGTCGGGCGATCGGCGACAGCATTGCGCTCTGCCCGCCGCTGATCATCGACGAGCATCAGATCGGCACGATCTTCGACACGTTCGAGGCCTCGCTGGACGCTTTCCAGGCGCAACTCGAGTCCGCATGATGCTAAGCCATCGGCCGCAAGCCAAGTGCAGCGCGGCCGATTGCTGTCGCGGAAGTCAAACCTATGTTGCGGCGTCATGCTGACTTTCATTGAGCCATATTGGGCCCATATCCTTTTCGTGCTGTCGCTCATCCTGGGAGCGGCGGCCGCCATCCATGCGGCCATGACGAAAGAAGAGGTCCGCTCGGCGATCGGCTGGGTCGGCATCATCATCCTGTCGCCGATCATCGGCGCCTCGCTCTACTTCATCGCCGGCATCAACCGGATGCGGCGGAGCGCGATCAGCAGCCGCCGTTTCCTGCTGGAACATGTCCGCGATCATTTCGAGACCTATGACGCGACCGATGAGATGGTCATGGAGCGGTTCGGAGAGCGGTTCACCGCGATGAAGACGCTCGGTGACCGGGTGACCGAGCACGGCATCACCACCGGCAATACCATCGCCATGCTGACCACCGGAGACGACGCCTATCGCGCCATGCTCAAGGCGATCGATGGGGCGAGCCGCTCGATCCTGCTGGAAACCTACATCTTCGACCGGGACAGGATCGGGCGACGCTTTGCGGAAGCCCTGGTCGGGGCGGCCAAGCGCGGCGTGACGGTGCGGGTGCTCATCGATGCCGTGGGCGCCCGCTATTCGGTTCCCAGCGTGCTCGGCATGTTGCGCGACGGAGGTGTCACCGTCGATGTCTTCAACGGCAATGTCATCATGGGCCTGAGACTGCCGTATGCCAACCTCCGGACGCACCGAAAGATCCTGATCATAGACGGTTGCGAGGCGTTTACGGGCGGCATCAATATTCGCGAAGGGTTCTCCGGAGAGTTTCTGGGAGCCGACTGCGCCATCGATACGCATTTCCGCGTGACCGGACCGGTGGTGGCGGATCTTTTCGCCATCGCTGCCGCCGACTGGCGGTTTACCACCGGCGAGGATCTGCAAAGCGGCAGCTGGCAGGTGATCGCGCCCGAAAACGAGCCCGGATCAGGCGTCGCGATCCGGGTGGTCGCTTCCGGTCCCGACCGGAGCGTCGAAACCAACCACAAGATGCTGATGGGGGCTTTCTCCGTCGCCCGCACCTCCATCCGCATCACCTCGCCCTACTTCCTGCCGGACCGGGAGCTGATCACGGCTCTCATCACGGCGGCGCGACGCGGCGTGGAGGTGGACATCGTCGTGCCGGAGGCCAACAATCTGACGCTGGTCGACAGGGCGATGGCGGCGCAATTCGACCAGCTCCTGAAGAACTATTGCCGGATCTGGCGGGCCCCAGGGGCATTCAATCATTCCAAGCTGATGGCCATCGACAGTCGATGGGCATTCGTCGGCTCCTCCAACCTCGATCCTCGGTCGCTGCGCCTGAATTTCGAAGTTGATCTGGAGGTCCTGGACGTGTCTTTTGCCGAGGCGCTGGAACGAAGGATGGATCTTGCCATTTCCTCCTCTACCCAGGTGACCCTGGAGGGATTGCAAGACAGGCCTTTCGCCTCACGTCTGCTCGACCGCGTGCTCTGGCTCGGGTCGCCGTATCTGTGATCCGCATCGCCCCTCGTGGAAGAACTTTTGGAAAACGTGCGTTGAGATAGCTGACAGACCCATGCAGAAACGCCGCCAGACCCTTTCTTCCAGCATCCTCACCTCCATTCGGGAGCGCAAGAACCGTGGTGTCGTCGCCTCGGGCGTGTTGCCATCCGAGGCGCCTGGTGGGCTGCTGATTGCTTCCTACAATGTCCACAAATGCGTTGGCGTGGACGGCAAGTTCGATCCCTATCGAACCAAGCAGGTCATCCGTGAAATCGGTGCCGATGTGCTGGCCCTGCAGGAGGCAGACACGCGCTTCGGCGAGCGGCGGGGCCTCCTGGATCTCGATTGGCTGGAGCGCGAGACGGGCCTTCTGCCTGTGCCGATTGCGGGGTTTTCGAAGGCGCACGGCTGGCACGGCAACGTTATCTTCTTTCGCGAGGGGCTGGTTCGCGACGTCCATCAGGTCAAGCTGCCGGGGCTCGAGCCGCGGGGAGCCCTGGTCACCGAGCTCGAGCTGAAGGATGGCAGCGTCTTGCGGGTCATCGCGGCTCACCTCGGCCTGCTGCACCGATCGCGCCACCAGCAGACGCGGATGATCGTCGATCTGCTTCGGGCGCGGGACGACCAGCCGACGATCCTTCTCGGCGACCTCAACGAGTGGCGACTGGGGGATCGGTCTTCGCTGAACACGCTGACATCGGTCTTCGGCCTGCCGCCGGCGGTGCCGAGCTTTCCATCGAGACTGCCGGTTCTGGCGCTCGACCGGATCATGGCCAACCGCAGCGATCTTCTGGGCCCCGTAGAGGCGCACGATACCCAGCTTGCCCGGCTGGCGTCCGATCACCTGCCGATCAAGGCGCGTATCCGGCTCTCGTCCGCCATCACGCCGGCAGACGGGGATCAAAACATTTAATCATACTATTGAACGCCGGGGCCTGACGTCGTAAGTCATCCACCGACCGAAAAACAAGAGGAGCCGACCATGACCATCTACCAGAACCTGATTGCCGGAGAGTGGGTGGGCAGCGAAGCCTCCAACAACATCAGCCCGTCCGACATCAACGACGTCGTGGGCTCCTATGCCCAGGGCACGGCCGACGACGCCAAGCAGGCGATCGCGGCCGCCAAGGCTGCCTTCCCCGCCTGGTCCCGCTCGGGCATCATGGAGCGCCACGCCATTCTCCGGAAGGCCGCCGACGAAATCGTTGCGCGCAAGGACGAACTCGGCACGTTGCTGGCCCGCGAGGAGGGCAAGACCCTTCCAGAGGCCATCGGCGAGACGCTCCGAGCCGCGCAGATCTTCGATTTCTTCGCCGGCGAAGCACTTCGCCTCACTGGTGAGGTGGTGCCCTCCGCGCGTCCCGGAATCGGGGTGGAGATCACCCGCGAACCGCTCGGCGTCATCGGCATCATCACGCCCTGGAACTTCCCGATCGCAATTCCTGCATGGAAGATCGCGCCGGCCCTCTGCTACGGCAATACCGTCGTCTTCAAGCCGGCGGATCTCGTTCCGGGCTGCGCCTGGGCGATCGTCGACATCCTGCACCGCGCAGGCCTGCCGAAGGGCGTTCTGAACCTCGTCATGGGCCGAGGCTCGGTCGTCGGACAGGCGATGCTCGACAGCCCGGACCTTGCCGGCATCACGTTCACCGGCTCCACCGGTACGGGCAAGCGCGTTGCTCTCGCCTCCATCGAGCATAACCGCAAGTTCCAGCTGGAGATGGGCGGCAAGAACCCGATGGTGGTTCTCGATGATGCAGATCTCAATGTCGCCGTCGAGGCTTCCGCCAATTCCGGCTTCTTCTCGACCGGCCAGCGCTGCACGGCCTCCTCGCGCATCATCGTGACCGAGGGCATCCACGACAAGTTCGTCGCGGCGCTCACCGAGCGGCTCAAGGGACTGACCGTCGACAACGCCTTGAAGCAGGGCACGCACATCGGCCCGGTCGTCGACGAGAAGCAGCTGAAGCAGGACATGGACTATATCGCACTCGGCCAGCAGGAAGGCGCCAAGCTTGCCTTCGGCGGCGAGCGGATCGAGCGGGACACGCCCGGTTTCTACCTGCAGCCGACCCTCTTCACGGAAGCGACGAACCAGATGCGGATTTCCCGCGAGGAGATCTTCGGACCGGTTGCCAGCGTCATCCGCGTCAAGGATTACGACGAGGCACTGGCCGTCGCCAATGATACGCCGTTCGGTCTTTCCGCCGGGATCGCCACCACCAGCCTGAAGTATGCGACCCACTTCAAGCGCAACTCCGAGGCCGGCATGGTGATGGTGAACCTGCCGACCGCCGGCGTCGATTTCCACGTGCCGTTCGGCGGCCGCAAGGCCTCCTCCTTCGGCCCGCGCGAGCAGGGGAAATATGCAGCCGAGTTCTTCACTGTCGTGAAGACTGCCTATACGCTGCCCTGATAGATGCGTCGGTCGTCGGCGCCTGCCCAGGATTGCCCATGACTGACATTCGCATGATCGAAGCCGCACGCGACCGCCTTGCCGGTCGGGTGCGGCGCACGCCCCTCCTGTCCTCTCCCTTTCTCGACGAGATCGCCGGACGGCGGGTGTACGTGAAGCCGGAGTGCCTCCAGCATACGGGCTCCTTCAAGTTCCGCGGCGCCTGGTCGGCCATTTCGGCGCTTTCGCCGGAGGTCCGGGCCAAGGGCGTGCTCGCCTTTTCCTCCGGAAACCACGCCCAGGGTATCGCCCTTGCGGCGAAACTCCACGGACTTGCGAGCGTCATCGTGATGCCGTCCGACGCCCCCCAGATCAAGATCGCCAACACCCGGGCCTTCGGCGCCGAGGTCGTGCTCTACGACCGCGCCAGCGAGGATCGCGACGCCATCGGCGCCGAGCTGTCACAGGCGCGGGGGCTGACGCTTGTTCGCCCCTTCGACGATCCGCAGGTGATTGCCGGCCAGGGGACGGCCGGGCTGGAGCTCGCCGAGCAGGCGGAAGAGCAAGACATCCAGGCGGCTGAGGTGCTGATCCCCACCGGCGGCGGCGGATTTGCCTCCGGGATCGCACTGGCGCTGGAGGCGAAGTCGCCCCGGCTTCGGGTGCGCCCCTGCGAGCCGGCCGGCTTCGACGACGTGGCCCGCTCGCTCACCTCGGGCAAGATCGAGCGCAATGCCAGCCAGTCGGGATCGCTTTGCGATGCGATCGTCACGCCGCAGCCGGGCAATCTGACGTTTCCGATCCTGTCGCGCCTCTGCGGGCCAGGCATTGCCGTCACCGACGACGAGGCGTTGCAGGCCGTCGTGCTCGCCTTCAATCGGCTGAAGATCGTCGTGGAGCCGGGGGGCGCGGTGGCGCTGGCGGCCGCCCTCTTCCATGGCGAGACGCTGGGCGACACCGTTATCGCCGTCGCGTCCGGCGGCAATATCGACCCGGATGTCTTCAAGCTGGCAATGGACCGCTACGGGTAAAGTCTTCGAGTGTCTGCTGCCCGCGGTCGATTCATCATTTGGTAAGATTTTCCTTGCCGAGGAGGTCACTGGAATGGTTATCTCTACCAATCAGGTAGAGATACTCTACATTCTCACCTGTCGGTGTCAGTCTCAGGAGGAAATGATGCGGTCCAACCCATACGAGCAGCGGACATCCTCTACGCGCCATGTCGGCGGCAACAGCCGCTGGAGCGCCCTGATCAACACGTCGCTTGTCACGATTGCCTTCATCTTCGTCGTCGCGGTCACCTTCGGTCTTCTCGGCTGAACCCCAACCGGTCAGGACCTCAGCCAGGCCTCCGCAATCTCCACCCACAAGGTTGCGCCGATTGCCAGCGCGTCATCATTGAAGTCGAAGCGCGGGTGGTGGAGCGGCGGGTCGTCTTCCGTGCGTCGGGTTCCCAAGAAGAAATAGCTGCCCGGCCTTGCCGCCAGCATATACGCAAAGTCCTCGCTCCCCATGCTCGGGCGCGGGAACTCGTGGACGTTCGACGGGCCCACGACCCGTCCTGCGACGTCGCGGACGAAGTCCGTCTCAACTGCGTGGTTGATGGTCTGCTCATAGCCCCGCTCGTAGTCGATGCTGACGGTCATGCCGTAGCTCGCGGCCTGTCCCTCCGCCACGGCGCGGATGCGTTCTTCCAGACGGTTGCGGACCTCGGGATCGAAGGAGCGGATGGTCAGCAGCATTTCCGCGCGCTGCGGGATGACGTTGCTCGCCTGACCGGCGTGAAAAGCGCCCACCGTGACCACGGCCGAATCGACCGGATGCAGGTTGCGCGATACGACCGTCTGCAGCGCCATGATGATGCTGGCGCCGGCAACGATGGGATCTGCGGTGTCCTGGGGTTCGGCACCGTGTCCGCCGCGTCCATTGACGACGATACGGCATTCGTCCACGGCGGCCAGCACCGGCCCGTCGCGGACGTAAACCTCGCCGAGCGGCAGCCCGGGATCGTTGTGGAGGGCGAAAACCGCGTCACAGGGAAACCGGTCGAACAGGCCGTCCTCGATCATCAGTCTGGCGCCGCCGAAGTTTTCCTCTGCCGGCTGGAAGATCAGGTGGATCGTGCCGTCGAAGTTCCTGCGCTCGGCGATGCGTTTGGCAGCGCCCAGCAGCATTGTCGTATGGCCGTCGTGGCCACAGGCGTGCATCAGGCCCGGCGTCTGGCTGGCATAAGGCGCTCCAGTCTCTTCCAGGATCGGCAGCGCGTCGATGTCCGCCCGAATGCCAATGGAGCGATGACCGGTGCCGTTTCGCAGCGTTGCCACGAGTCCCGTCTTCGCCAGGCCCCGGGTCACCTGGTAGCCCATGGCCTCCAGCTTTTCGGCAATGAAATCCGACGTCTTGAACTCGGACAGGCCAAGCTCCGGGTGTTGGTGCAGGTGGCGCCGGATCGCAATCAGGTCCGGAATGTCGTTGGAGATGGGAATGCTCATGCCTTCGCCTTGATCGTGGAGGGTGCTTCTCTGCAGCCATAGCAAGCATGGCAAGATGCCGTAAGTCCCTGCTTGCCGCTCTCCGTTTACCAGATTGTTCAGCTGTTATTCAGGCTCAAGCGATTATGCGCAATAATGGCATCAACCGCTCCCGTCTCAGGCGTCCGTTTTGTTTGTAAAATCAGCTTCCTCCTCTACTTCCGTCTTTACCGCGGCTTCGCCGCCCTTTGCCCGACTGAATCAGCGTAAGGATCAATGGCTTTTCCTCAGAAGACCACTTAAGCCAGTCTCGACGTCAGTCTAAGCCAGAAGCCGAACCCATGTCCTTTCACAGCACCCCATCCGCCTCGCCTCGTGATCCAGACGCCAAGCAGATCGACCACAATGACTCGATCCGGGCGAGCTATCTGGCGAATGACGAACTGCGGGAGCTGGGACGGAGTTTCGGCCGTGACGGGCTGCAGAACCTGCCGGAATTTTCGGAGTTCGAGTTCTTCGCGCGGCATCGCTCCAACGACAAGGAGATCCTCCGGGTCTATCGCTCCATCGCGGCTGATGTCGATGCGGGCGCCGCCATCACGCCGGCGGCGGAATGGCTTCTGGACAACCACTATGTCGTCGAAGAGGCAATCCAGGAGGTCCGGCGCGACTTCCCGCGGCGCTTCTACAAGCAGCTGCCGCGGGTAAAGATAGACGGGCAGCAGATGCCGCGGGTCATGGCGCTTGCCTGGCTCTACGTCGCGCATACGCACAGCACCATCTCCAAGGATTCGCTTGCCGCCATGGTGGAGGGTTTCCAGGAAACCGATCCACTGGAGATCGGCGAGCTCTGGGCACTCCCCTCGATCCTGCGCTTCGTCCTGATCGAGAATCTTCGCCGTATTGCCGTGCGCGTGGATCGCTCGCGGCGAATGCGGGTCAAGGCCAATGATCTTGCTGACACCATCATCCGGCTCAACGACGAGACCGCTAGTGCCAGCATCCTGAAGGACATAGAGCCGCTCACGCAGGACCACACCTTCGTGACGCAGTTCTTCTACCGGCTGCGGAACGCCTCGCAGTCGTCCAATTTTGCGGTGTCGTGGCTTGAAGAGCGGCTTCAGCGGGCGGGGACGGACGCCGAGGACGTGATGATGGCGGAGCACAGCCGCCTCGCCTCCGGCAACGTCACCATGGGCAATATCATCAAGAGCCTGAGAGAGATCGACGATACGGAGTGGAGCGTCTGGTTTGAAGATGTCTCGCATGTCGACCGGATTTTCCGGGAACGGTCGGACTATTCCGATCTCGATTTCGGCTCGCGCAACAGCTACCGCAACCGCATCGAGCAGCTCGCCCGCCGCTCGCCCGGAACGGAGATCGAGGTCGCCCGGCGGGCAATCGAACTTGCCGAGCAGGAACCTGCGGAGGAGCAGTCCTCCGGCGAACAGAATATCGGTGCCTTTCTCGTCGGGCGTCGACGGAAGGAGCTCGAAGCGGAGGTGGGCTACCGGCCGCCATTCCTGCAGCGCAGCATTCGCCGGGTGCGGCGGCTCCACTGGGTCGCCATTGCGGCGCCCGTCATCCTGCTTACCCTGCTCGCCATGGTCGTCGTCGGCTGGTTCCTCGCCAATGCAGGAATGTCGGGGGCCGTGCTCGTCCTCTTCCTGTTTCTGTTTGCTCTGCCTGCTTCCGAGGGTGCAACCGGGCTGTTCAACACCCTGGTCACCTACTTCGTCAAACCGGCACGGTTCGTAGGCTACGAATTCAAGGATGGCATTCCGGAGGAGGCCCGCACGCTGCTGGTCGTGCCCTGCATGATCACCAGCCGGGACGTCGTCGACGAGCTCATTCGTAACATCGAGGTGCACTACCTCGCAAATCCTCGTGGCGAGATCTATTTCGCGCTCCTCAGTGACTGGAAGGACAGCACGGCCGAGGAAACCGCCGCCGACCTGGAAGTCCTGGACTACGCCAAAGCCGAGGTCGCCGCGCTCAGTGCAAAATATGCCTTCGACGGCAAGCAGCGCTTCTATCTGCTGCACCGGCGACGCCAGTTCAACCCGGGCGAGGGTGTCTGGATGGGCTGGGAGCGCAAGCGCGGCAAGCTGCATGAGCTGAACCTGTTGTTGCGTGGCGATCAGGATACGAGCTATCTGCCCGGCGCAAACGCAGTCCCCGACGGCGTCCAGTATGTGATGACGCTCGATGCCGACACCCGCCTGATGCGCGACGCGGTGACCAAGCTCGTCGGCAAGCTGCATCATCCGATCAACCGTCCGATCCATGATCCGGTGTCGGGTCGGGTCATCGAGGGCTACGGGATCCTCCAGCCGCGCGTGACGCCGTCGCTCACCACCGGCAAGGATGCCTCGGTCTTTCAGCGGGTCTTCTCGGTCGGCCGCGGCCTCGACCCTTACGTCTTCACCGTCTCGGATGTCTATCAGGACCTGACCGGCGAAGGGAGTTTCACCGGCAAGGGCCTCTACCACGTCGACGCCTTCGAACGGTCGATCAAGGGCCGGATCGACGAGAACTCGGTTCTGAGCCACGATCTGCTCGAAGGCTCGTTTGCCCGCTGCGGCCTCGTGACCGACGTCGAACTCGTCGAGGACTTTCCGACCCGCTACGAGGTGGAAGTGTCGCGCCAGCATCGCTGGGCGCGCGGCGACTGGCAGCTGCTGCCCTATATTGTGGATCCGTCGCGCGGCGTCACGGCGCTGGGCCGCTGGAAGATGATCGACAACCTGCGTCGGTCGCTGACGCCGGTCGCCTGGTTCTTCGCCTCCGTGCTCGGCTGGTACTTCTTTGAACCGCTGGGCGCCCTGGTGTGGCAGATCTTCCTGATCTTCCTGCTGTTCGTCGCGCCGACGCTGTCGCTGATCACCGGCATCCTGCCGCGCAGCACGGACATCGTGCCGCGCGCCCATTTCTATTCGCTCTGGTCGGAAATCCAGTCCGCCAATGCGCAGGTCGCCTTGCGGATCGTCTTCATCGCCGACATGGCCTGCCTGATGACGGACGCAATCGCCCGTTCGATCTACCGCCTCTTCGTCAGCCGCAAGCTGATGCTGGAGTGGAAGACCGCGGCCAGCATCCAGTCCAGCGCGCAAGGCAGCGCCATCGACTACTACAGGCAGATGTGGCATGCGCCGGCGATCGCGATCTTCAGCCTCATCTTCGCAGCCATCCCGGGTGACAACGCATTCCTCGTCGGTGTTCCGTTTGCGCTTCTCTGGATCGCGTCGCCGCTGGTGGCCTGGTATGTCAGCCAGTCGGCGGAGACCGAAGACAGGCTCTTCGTGCCCGACGATGTGGCGGTCGAGCTCCGGAAGATCTCCCGTCGCACCTGGCGCTATTTCGACACCTTCGTCACCCCGGAAGACAACCATCTGCCGCCGGACAATTTCCAGGAGCAGCCGGAGCCGGTGGTCGCGCGGCGCACCTCGCCCACCAACATCGGCGTCTACCTGCTCTCGACGGTCTCTGCCCGCCAGTTCGGCTGGATCAGCTTTGCGGACACCATCGAGCGCCTGGAACAGACGGTGGCGACCGTCGACAAGATGGAGAAGTACCGCGGTCATCTCCTCAACTGGTATCACACCGACACGCTGGCACCGCTCGGGCTGCGCTACGTCTCGGCGGTCGACAGCGGCAATTTGGCCGGTCACCTGATCGCCATCTCGTCCGCCTGCCGCGCCTGGGCGGAAGCACCGTCGGCTCATCTGCAGGCGAGCCTGGACGGCATCGGCGACGTGGTCGGCATCCTGTCGGAGAGCATGGAGGCCCTGCCGGACGACCGCAAGACGGTCCGTCCCCTGCGCCGCCGGCTGGTCGAGCGGATCGGCGGCTTCGGCAACGCCCTGGCTGCGGTGAAGCGCGAGCATGAGTTCGCCTCGATCCGCATCATCAACCTCGCCGTCCTGGCGCGGGACATCCAGAAGCTTGCCGCAAACCTCCAGTACGAAACGAAGTCGGGGCTCAGCGAGGAGCTGACCTATTGGGCGGGCAAGCTGGTCGATGTGTGCGAGGCCCATATCTCCGACAGCGTCTTCGATCATTCCAACATCGAGCCGCTGCGCAAGCGGCTGATCGCCCTTGGCGATCGCGCCCGCGACATCGCCTTCTCCATGGATTTCACTTTCCTGTTCCGCAAGGACCGGAGGCTTCTCTCCATCGGTTACCGGGTGGAAAGCAATGAGCTGGATGAGGCGTGCTACGACCTTCTGGCGTCCGAATGCCGTCTGACCAGTCTCTTTGCGATCGCCAAGGGCGACCTTCCGAACGAGCATTGGTATCGCCTCGGTCGCCAGGTCGTGCCGATCGGTGCGCAGGGCGCGCTGGTCTCCTGGTCGGGTTCCATGTTCGAATACCTGATGCCGCCGCTCGTCATGCAGGAGCGGCAGGGCGGAATCCTGAACCAGACGAACAATCTGGTGGTCAAGGAGCAGATCGCGCACGGGCGCCGGCTCGGGACCCCGTGGGGGATTTCGGAGGCCGCCTTCAACGCCCGCGACCATCTCCTGAACTACCAGTACACCAACTTCGGGGTGCCGACCCTTGGTCTGAAGCGGGGCCTTGGACAGAATGCCGTCATCGCGCCCTATGCGTCGCTTCTGGCCAGCCAGTATGATCCACTGGCGGCGATCGACAACCTGCACGCCCTGCAGGCACTGGGCGCCCTCGGCCGCTACGGATTCCACGATTCCGTCGACTTTACCCCGAC
This sequence comes from Pseudorhizobium marinum, assembly GCF_000705355.1. Lineage (NCBI taxonomy): Bacteria > Pseudomonadati > Pseudomonadota > Alphaproteobacteria > Hyphomicrobiales > Rhizobiaceae > Pseudorhizobium > Pseudorhizobium marinum. The sequence goes on along the minus strand of NZ_JMQK01000003.1, from coordinate 233,235 downwards.
GCGCGTTCCTGCCGGTTCGCGATGTGCGGTCGTCTACAACTACTATGCCCACCACCACGGCATGTCGATCGCCGCGGTCGCCAATGTCGTCTTCAACGGTTACCTGCGCGAACTCTTCCACGCCGACCCGGTGATCGAGGCCGCCGAGCTTCTGCTGCAGGAGAAGGCGCCGCGCGACGTTCCCGTGATCAGCGCCAAATACGAAGAGACGCCCGGCAGGGGACAGGCGGAGCTGCTGCGCTCCGAAGTGCGCTCGATCGACAACCCGGCTTACCGGGATCGCGAGATCGCGCTCCTCTCGAACGGCCATTACTCGGTCATGCTGACGGCAACCGGTGCCGGCTATTCCCGATGGAACGGGCAGGTGGTCGCGCGCTGGAAGCCGGATCCAACGGAAGATCGCTGGGGCCAGTATATCTTCCTGCGGGATACGGCCAACGGCAACTGGTGGTCGGCGACCGCCGAGCCGCGCCGGGCGCCGGGCGAGGTTTCGAAGACGCTGTTCGGTGACGACAAGGTCGAGTTCCACAAGACCGTCGGCGACCTGACGAGCGTCGTCGAATGCATCGTCGCGACCGAATACGACGCCGAGGGCCGGCGCGTGACGCTCCTCAACATGGGCAGCGAAGACCGTTTCGTGGAAATCACCTCCTATCTGGAGCCGGTGCTGGCCCTGGAGCAGGACGACAATGCACATCCGCTGTTCTCGCGCATGTTCGTGCGCACCGAGATCGGCCGGCGCGGGGACGTGATCCGCGCCTGGAGGAACAAGCGCAATCCGAACGATCCGGACATGCTGGTGGCGCATCTTGCCGCCGACAATGCCGGCTCGGCCCGTCCGACCGAGTTCGAGACGGACCGGCGCAAGTTCCTCGGTCGCGGCCGCAGCCTGCCGGACGCCGCCGCCTTCGATGCGGATGCAAGCCTGTCGGGCACCGACGGCTTCACGCTCGATCCCATCATGGCCCTGCGTCGGGTGGTGCGGATCCCGGCGGGGAAGAAGGTCAGCGTGATCTTCTGGACGATTGCGGCCCCCAAGCGCGACGAGCTGGATCAGGCGGTCGAACGCTATCGGCACCCTGACGCCTTTGCGCATGAACTGGTGCAGGCCTGGACGCGGACGCAGGTGCAGATGCGCCATCTCGGCATCACCTCGCAGCAGGCGGCATCGTTCCAGCATCTCGCCCGCTACCTTGTCTATCCGGACATGCATCTGCGCTCCGATCAGGAAACCCTGATGGCCGGGCTGCGGCCGCAATCGGCGCTCTGGCCGATGGCAATCTCCGGCGACTTCCCGATCTTTGTGCTGCGGATCAACGACGAGATGGACTTGAGCGTGGCGCGCGAGGCACTGAGTGCGCAGGAGTATCTGCGTTCGCGCGGCGTCACCGCCGATCTGGTCATCATCAACGAGCGGGCCGCGTCCTATGCCCAGGAAATGCAGCATACGCTCGAAGGCCTGTGCGAGAAGCTGCGCCGCGCCGGCCAGGCCGAGTCGGGCCGGCCGCATGTCTTTGCGCTTCGCCGCGACATCATGGATGACACGACGTTCGATGCCATCATTTCGGCTGCCCGGGTCGTCCTCCATGCTCGCAACGGCAAGCTGATCGACCAGATCAACCGCTCCGTGACGCTTTTCGCCGCGCCGCTCGATGCGCAGGCATACCAGCGCCCACTGCCTGCGACGGACCGTCTTCAGCCTTACGCCGACATCGACGGCTCGGGGCTCGACTTCTGGAACGGCTTTGGCGGGTTCGACAAGGGCGGCGCTGAATACGTCATCCGCCTGCGCGGTGGCCAGTCGACGCCGCAGCCGTGGATAAACGTCATCGCCAACGACCGGTTCGGCTTCCACGTCGCCGCCGAGGGTGGCGGCTTCACCTGGGCGCAGAACTCCCGCGACTACCAGTTGACGCCTTGGAGCAACGATCCGGTGATCAACCGTCCGGTGGAAGGCTTCTACATCGCCGACCAGGCCAGCGGCGATGTCGCCACCCCCTTTGCGGCGCTTTCTGCGCGCCCGGAGGTCCTGTTCGAAGCGCGCCATGGACTGGGCTACTCGACCTTCTCGACGAAGGACATCGAGCTGACGATTGCCCTAACGCAGACGGTTGATCGGCATCGCCCGGCAAAGGTCTCGTCGCTGACGATCCGCAACGACGGTGCCGAGACGCGGCGGTTGCGGATCTACGGCTATGCCGAATGGCTGCTTGGCGACAATTCGGGCCGGTCGCTGCCGTATATCATGACCAGCCAGGACGAAGAGAGCGGAGCCGTGCTCGCCACCAACCGCTTCAGCACTGGCCGCTTCGCCTTCCTTGCGGCCAGTGAAGCGGTATCGAGCTTCACCGCAAGCCGGCGGGACTTCATCGGCCGTTTCGGTTCGATCGCCTCACCGGCAGCGGTCGCCGGGGCGGCGTTGCTGTCGGGGACGGCAGGGCTGGATGGCGATCCTTGCGCTGCCATCACCTGCGACATCGAGCTGGCGTCCGGCGAGGAAAAGGTGGTCACCTTCTTCCTCGGCGATGCAGAGACCCGCGAGGAGGCGACGGCTCTCATCGGCGCTCTGCAGGCGGACGATGCCCGTACCATTCTTGCAACATCTCAGGCCTACTGGCGGGAATTCACCGGCAGGCTGACGGTCTCGACGCCGGACAAGGGCCTCAACCACCTCGTCAATCACTGGTTGCCCTATCAGGCGATGGCGTGCCGGATCACCGCCCGGAGCGGCTTCTATCAGGCGAGCGGCGCCTATGGCTTCCGCGACCAGCTGCAGGACACGCTGGCCTTTCTGCCGCAGCAACCGGAGCTCGCAAGAGGCCAGATCCTCCGGGCTGCCTCGCGGCAGTTCCCGGAAGGCGATGTGCAGCATTGGTGGCTGCCGGAGAGCGGCGCCGGGGTGCGAACGCGGATCTCCGACGACGTTGTCTGGCTTGCGCATGCCGCCCATCAGTACATCCAAGCCACGGGCGACGAGGCGCTCCTGGACGAGAAGCTGCCGTTCATCACCGGGCCTCAACTGGAGCCGAAGCAGCACGATTCCTTCTTCGAGCCGCAGGTTTCCGGCGAGGCCGCCAGCCTCTACGAGCACGCCGCGCGAGCCCTTGATCTTGCCGTCGAACGAACCGGCGAGCGCGGCTTGCCGTTGATCCTTGGCGGGGACTGGAACGATGGCATGAACCGGGTCGGCATCGGCGGTCGCGGTTCGAGCGTCTGGCTGGGCTGGTTCCTGGCCGGGACGCTTCGCGAGTTTGCCGCCTATGCCATCCGGCAAGGCGATCAGGCGCGCGCAGACCGTTGGTCCACCCATGCCGCGAACCTCAAGGAGGCGCTCGAAACGGCCGGCTGGGACGGTTCCTACTACCGTCGCGGCTACTTCGACGACGGCTCCCCGCTGGGCTCCAGCGAAAGCGCGGAATGCCGCATCGATTCCCTTTCGCAGTCCTGGAGCGTCCTCTCCGGCGTCGGCGCCCCGGATCGGGCAAACCAGGCGATGGATGCGGTGCTGTCCGAGCTTGTGGATGATGATTCCAGCATCATCCGGCTGTTTACGCCGCCGTTTGCAAATGCATCCGTGGATCCCGGCTACATCAAGGCCTATCCGCCCGGCGTTCGCGAAAACGGCGGCCAATACACCCATGCAGCCACCTGGGTGGTGATGGCGCTGGCGCGTCTCGGACGCGCCGACGAAGCGTGGCGCTGCTTCAATCTCCTCAACCCGATCAACCATGCGCTCGATCGTGAGGCGGCCGAGCTCTACCGGGTGGAGCCCTATGTGGTGGCTGCCGATGTCTACGGGACCGGAGCCCTGGAGGGACGCGGCGGCTGGACCTGGTACACCGGCTCCGCCGGATGGCTCTATCGGGCTGCGGTGGAAGGCATCCTCGGCATCCGCCGCGAGGGCGACCGCCTTCTGGTGCAACCGGTGCTTCCGTCCGAGTGGGATGGCTTCTCCGCCGAGCTGACGATCGCCGGCGTGGTCTACCGCATCGTCGTCGAGAAATCAGAGACGGGCGAGGCGCTGGTCAGCGTCAACGGCGATGGCATTGACCTGGAGGTGGGCGCGCCACTCAATACGGCAACGGCGAAGATGACTTGAACCCGTTCCGGTTGGGCCTTTGGCACAGAGCTTCCAGAAACGAAGAAGGCCCGCCAAACTGGCGGGCCTTCTTCGTTTCGGTCCCTGGAATATGGTCAGGATGCCGGTAACACCGGGATCGCCTCGCCCGGTTCATCGTCGTCGGTCAGAATGCCGCTTGCCCGCAGCAGTGAGGTAAAGCGTCCGCCGCTTTTGCTCAGCTCGTCGAATGTCCCCATCTCGATGATGCGGCCATTGTCGAGGAAGATCACCTTGTCCGCGTCGCGGACGGTGGACAGCCTGTGGGCGATGATGAAGGTCGTGCGGTTCTGCCGCAGCCTGTCGATGGCCGCCTTCACCCGTGCCTCGGTCTCGACGTCGAGCGCGCTGGTGGCCTCGTCGAGGACGAGGATCGGCGCGTTCTTGAGGATGGCCCGGGCAATCGCGATCCGCTGGCGCTCGCCGCCGGAGAGCTGGTTGCCGCGCTCACCGACCGCAGTGTCAAACCCGGTCATCCGGCTCTCGATGAAGTCCGTCGCGGCCGCGGCCTCGGCGGCAGCGATGATCTCGTCCTCGCCTGCCCCTTCGCGGCCGAGGCGGATATTGTCGCTGATCGAGCGGTTGAGAAGGCCGGCATCCTGGAAGACGGTGGCGATCGCGTGGCGCAGGGATCGGCGCGAGACGGTCGTGATGTCCGTACCATCGATGAGGATCTGGCCCTGCTTGGCGTCATGGACCCTTTGCAGAAGGTTGACCAGGGTCGTCTTTCCCGCGCCCGTCGGGCCGACGATCGCCACCGTCTCGCCGGCGGCGGCGTGGAACGAGATATCCCGCACGCCCTGGGATGTGTCCGTGAAGTCGAAGGAGACATTCCTGAATTCGACGTCTCCCTTGACGTTCTCCAGTTCGGCGATGCCGGCAGGTTCCTCCCGCTCCTGAACCGCGTCCTCCAGCGCATAGAAATCCTCGAGCTTGGCGCGGGCCTCGAAGATCTGCGTGACGAACTGCCCCATCTGGTCGAGGCGTCCGATCAGCAGATTGGCAAAGCCGATGAAGGCGATCACCTCGCCGACCCGCAGCTCGCCCCGTTGCACGAGCAAGGCGCCGATGACCAGGATCACCATGAGGGAGACAGTCGACGCCGTGCGGTTGAGTGCGCTTGCCAGGGCCCACCAGTCGAGGACAGGATACTGCACCTTCAGCAGGTTTTTCGTATAGTCCTGCAGGGCGCGCGTTTCAGCTTCTATGCGGTTGTAGCTGTGCAGCACCGAGACATTGCTGATCGAATCGCTGACATGCGAGAAGACCGTGTGATAGTGCCCTTCGACAGATGCCTGTCCCTCTTTCGTCCGTTTCATCACCATCCTGCCGATGAACCAGTAGAGCACGCTCAGCACGAGCAGAACCAGGCTGAGGCGGACATCCATCGAGAACGCCGTCGGGATCAGCAGCAGCAGCGCCACCGCCGTCGCCAGGTGCGTCCGCATGAATTCCAGCCACAGGCCGAACAGCGTCTCGCTGGCGCGCAGCAGCGTATGAAGCGCATTTGATGTGCCGCGGCGGTGGTGCCAGGCAAGCGGCATCGAGATGATGCGCCCGAAAGCCTCGGTGAGCAGCGATGCGCGCCGCCCGTGCGCAAGCCGATCTGCCTGCCGGGCCACCAGGACATAGGCGACCGTGTTGAACACACCGAATCCTGCCCAGAGCATCAGCACCGATGTGACGTCTCCTCCAGAGGAGATCGCGTCGATGATGCGCCCGAACAAGATGGGTTCGGCGATCGTGATGATGGCCAGAATGATATTGGCGATCACGACGATGGTGACGCGGAAGCGATGCTCCGCGAGGTATCTGAGAGCTCTCGTATAAACCTGGAACAGCGTCACCCGCCGAAACCTCTTCTTTGTCTTCTTCTATCTGCGCAGCTTTGCTGCCCGAACCCTGCGACTTCGTCAACGGCTGTGGCAGCAGCATGGCCGTGCCGGGCGAACAATGCCTTTTGTACCCGAAGGTTTCCGGAAACAGGCCACCGTCGGCTTTCAAACCAGCGGCGGCATCACGGTGGCTGCCCACCCGGCAAGATTTATAGCAAGATTTAGCGATGTGACTTCAACTATTGATAACCATAGCCGCGGGACTATCAGAGCGAACAGGAGACTTGCGACTTGAGGCGTGTGGAACTTAGACTGGCGAACTGGGCGCTGCTGTGAGCATTCATCTCATCATGCAGCTCCTGGTCCTTGCCGGCGAAATCAAAACGGAGGGCGAGCTGACCCAGCGGCTGGAAGCTGTGCTTGATGTCTACAGCTTCGGCTTCTACCGCCTGTCGCTGCAGCCAACCGTGCAGGAGCCGAGCCGGGAACTGGCCCTTGCCGTCCGGTGGCCGAAGGGCTGGGCCGAAGTCTACAGGTTCAAGAAATATGCTTCCGTCGATCCCGCCGCGAGATTGCTCCCCACCGCGCAGCGCCCTTACCGACTCCGCGAAGCGGCATTCGCCCTCAGAAACGAGCCCCATCGTGCGCGGATGCAACGCCTGATCCAGGACGCGGCGCGCCATGGCATACGCGACGGCTATGTCTTTCCGGTGCATGGGCGTACCGGCCTGCTCGGCAGTTTGCTGGTGAGCGGGAAGCCGGTTGATCTGTCGCCTGCAGAACTGACTCTCTTCGACACGGTGGCCCGAACCATGTTCTGGCGCTACCTCGAGTTGCGCGGCTGGGCTGCCGAACTGGAAAAGTTCGGCCCCTTCGAGGTCTCTCTCACGAAGCGTGAGGTTGAGGTCGTCACTCACCTTGCCGAAGGACTGACCTCTCACGAGATCGCCCGGGAGCTCCAGATTTCAAATCACACGGTCGACTGGTACATCAACGGACTGCAGGACAAGATGAAGGCAAGGAACCGGCAGCATGTGGTGGCGCTGGCCTTTCGCCGCGGCCTCGTCTCCTAGTGAGAGCTTCCCGCTGCACCACCAATGGAGAAATTGACTTCGTCTTCCAACTCGCTAGGCTCGCCTTGCAGTGCAGCATGGCTGTGGTTGATGGAGGAGATCTACCTTGCCCATTTCGAAAATACTCGTCGCCAATCGATCTGAAATTGCAATCCGCGTTTTCCGGGCGGCGAACGAGCTTGGCATAAAGACAGTCGCGATCTGGGCGGAGGAAGACAAGCTCTCGCTGCACCGGTTCAAGGCGGATGAAAGCTATCAGGTGGGCCGCGGGCCGCATCTCGATCGCGATCTGGGCCCGATCGAGAGCTATCTCTCCATTCCTGAAATCATCCGGGTTGCCAAGCTGTCGGGGGCGGACGCCATTCATCCGGGCTACGGGCTGCTTTCGGAGAGCCCCGAATTCGTTGACGCCTGCAACGATGCAGGCATCATCTTCATTGGCCCCACCTCCGATACCATGCGCAAGCTGGGGAACAAGGTTGCTGCCCGCAACCTGGCGGTCTCCGTCGGTGTGCCTGTGGTGCCGGCGACGGAACCGCTGCCCGATGACATGACGGAGGTTGCCCGCATGGCTGCCGAGGTCGGTTATCCCGTCATGCTGAAGGCTTCCTGGGGCGGTGGCGGGCGCGGCATGCGAGTCATCCGCAGCGATGCGGATCTCGCCAAGGAGGTGACTGAGGCAAAGCGCGAGGCGATGGCGGCCTTCGGCAAGGACGAAGTCTACCTCGAGAAGCTCGTCGAGCGCGCGCGACACGTGGAAAGCCAGATCCTGGGTGATACACACGGCAATGTCGTGCATCTCTTCGAGCGCGACTGCTCCATCCAGCGGCGCAATCAGAAGGTGGTGGAGCGGGCGCCGGCGCCGTATCTGAACGAAGCCCAGCGCCAGGAACTGGCAGATTACTCGCTGAAGATCGCCCGCGCAACGAATTACGTCGGCGCGGGTACCGTCGAATATCTGATGGATTCCGACACGGGCCGGTTCTATTTCATCGAGGTCAATCCCCGCATCCAGGTCGAGCACACGGTGACCGAAGTGGTGACCGGCATCGATATCGTGAAGGCGCAGATCCACATCCTGGAGGGCGCTGCAATCGGCACCGTGGAATCCGGTGTGCCGCGCCAGGAGGATATCCGCCTCAACGGCCATGCCCTGCAATGCCGGATCACCACCGAAGATCCCGAGCAGAATTTCATCCCTGACTACGGACGGATCACTGCCTACCGGTCTGCCGCGGGCTTCGGCATCCGGCTGGACGGCGGCACCGCCTATACCGGTGCGATCATCACGCGCTACTACGATCCGCTGCTGGTGAAGGTGACGTCCTCCGGGAGCACGCCACAGGAAGCGATCAGCCGGATGGACCGCGCCCTGCGCGAGTTCCGAATCCGTGGCGTGGCGACCAACCTCACCTTTCTCGAGGCGATCATTGGCCATCCGAGTTTCCGCGACAATTCCTATACGACGAAGTTCATCGACACGACGCCCGAACTCTTCACGCAGGTGAAGCGGCTCGACCGTGCCACGAAGCTTCTGACCTATCTCGCCGATGTCGGCGTCAACGGTCATCCGGAGGCAAGGGGAAGGCCGATGCCGCCGGCGCAGGCGCCAAAGCCGGTCGTCCCCTACATCGACAGCCCCGTGCCGGACGGGACGAAGCAGATGCTGGACAGCCTCGGCCCCCGCAAGTTCGCCGAGTGGGTCCGCAGCGAAAACCGCGCGCTGATGACCGATACGACGATGCGCGACGGGCACCAGTCGCTTCTGGCGACGCGCATGCGCACCTATGACATCGCCCGCATAGCGCCCGTCTATGCCCGGGCGCTGCCGAACCTCTTCTCCCTGGAATGCTGGGGCGGCGCGACCTTCGACGTCTCGATGCGGTTCCTGACGGAGGACCCCTGGGAGCGGCTCTCGCTGATCCGCGAAGGTGCGCCCAATCTGCTGCTGCAGATGTTGCTGCGCGGCGCCAACGGCGTCGGCTACACGAATTATCCCGACAACGTCGTGAAATACTTCGTCCGCCAGGCGGCGCTTGGCGGCATCGATCTTTTCCGTGTCTTCGATTGCCTGAACTGGGTCGAGAACATGCGGGTGTCGATGGATGCCGTGCAGGAGGAAGGCAAGCTGTGCGAAGCCGCCATCTGCTACACCGGCGACCTGCTGAACAGCGCGCGTCCGAAGTACGACCTGAAATACTACACGGCGCTCGCCAAGGAGCTTGAAGAGGCCGGCGCGCACATCATTGCGGTCAAGGACATGGCGGGGCTGCTGAAGCCGGCTGCTGCACGTGTGCTCTTCAAGGCGCTGCGGGAATCCACGGATCTGCCGATCCATTTCCACACGCATGATACCTCCGGGATCGCGGCCGCCACGGTTCTGGCGGCGGTCGATGCCGGGGTCGACATCGTCGATGCGGCCATGGACGCCTTCTCGGGGACAACCTCCCAGCCGTGCCTCGGCTCGATCGTCGAGGCCCTGTCGGGTGCGGAGCGGGATCCGGGGCTCGATCCGGAATGGATCCGCCGCATCTCCTTCTATTGGGAGGCGGTCCGTCATCAGTATGCGGCATTCGAAAGCGACCTCAAGGGCCCGGCCTCGGAGGTCTATCTCCACGAGATGCCGGGTGGCCAGTTCACCAACCTGAAGGAGCAGGCGCGTTCGCTGGGGCTCGAAAGCCGCTGGCACCGGGTCGCGCAGACCTACGCGGATGCCAACCAGATGTTCGGCGATATCGTCAAGGTGACGCCGTCGTCGAAGGTGGTGGGCGACATGGCGCTGATGATGGTGAGCCAGGACCTGACCGTTGCGGACGTCGAAAACCCTGCCAAGGACATCGCGTTTCCGGATTCTGTCGTTTCGATGCTGAAAGGCGATCTCGGGCAGCCCCCCGGCGGCTGGCCGGAGGCACTGCAGAAGAAGGCGCTGAAGGGCGACAAGCCATACACTGACAGGCCTGGAGCTCTGCTGGCGCAGGCCGACCTCGATGCCGAGCGCGCGGCGATCGAGACGAAGCTCGAGCGTCCGGTCAGCGACTTCGAATTTGCCTCCTATCTCATGTACCCGAAGGTCTTCACCGAGTTCGCCCAGGCGATCGAAACCTACGGCCCGGTCTCCGTCCTGCCGACGCATGCCTATTTCTACGGAATGTCGGACGGCGAGGAGCTGCTGGCGGACATCGAGCGGGGAAAGACCCTGGTCTTCGTCAATCAGGCCACCAGCGGCACGGACGACAAGGGGCTCGTCACGGTCTTCTTCGAACTCAACGGGCAGCCGCGCCGCATCAAGGTGCCGGATCGCAGCCACGGCGCCGCGGGGTCGGCCGCACGGCGGAAGGCGGATATCGCCAATGCCAACCACCTGGGTGCGCCCATGCCGGGCGTCGTCTCGACGGTGGCCGTATCTGCCGGTCAGTCGGTGAAGGCCGGTGATGTCCTGCTCTCCATCGAGGCCATGAAGATGGAGACGGCGCTGCACGCGGAGCGGGACGGTGTTCTTTCCGAAGTGCTGGTGCGCGTCGGGGACCAAATCGATGCGAAGGATCTGCTTCTAGTATTCGGCGACTAGTCAACCATGCTCACGCGACCGAGGGCGGCGACATAAAATGTGTGGCCGGCGGTCAGGTTGCCGCTTGCCCCTTTCAATCGATTTAAATAAATGTTGCCGCAACACGATGGGATGCGGACATGGATATCTCTGGCGGAAAAGCAGCTGGCGCACGGCCCGGCTATATTACCCGGGAGCGCGCGGGCGTCGCACTGCTGTTCCTGATGAACGGCTTCCTGGTGGGCGCCTGGGCACCGAAAATTCCCGAGTTCGCCGAGCGTCTGGGCCTGACGGAGAGCATGCTTGGGGTGATGATTCTGGTCTTCGGTCTCGGGTCCCTGGTCATGATGCCGATCGCCGGCAGCCAGATCGGCCGGTTCGGATCAAGCACCGTGTCCCGGGCCACCGCGCTCCTTGCCGTCCCGACGCTTCTCCTGCTCACTTGGGTCGACGGACTATGGTCCGGCGCTGTTGCGATCTTCTTCTTCGGCGGGCTGATCGGCGCGATGGATGTCGCCATGAATGCCAATGCCGTGGCGGTGGAAAAATACATGCGCCGGGCCATCATGTCGTCCTGCCATGCGTTCTGGAGCCTGGGTGGCCTGCTTGGCGCGGCGACGGGCGGCTATCTCATCGAACATCTCGGCGTGTCCGGCCACGCCGCCCTCGTCACCATCCTGGCGGCACTCATGCTGGCCGCGGCCTGGACGCTCGTCCTGCGCGATGCGCCGCATCCGGAGGAAGTTCACGAGAGGGCGCGCCTGCCTCGCACGGCCCTTCCCTGGCTGATTGGCCTGATGGCGCTGTTCTGCATGATCCCGGAGGGCGCCGTCATCGACTGGAGCGCGCTCTATCTGCGCCAGGAACTCGGCGCCTCGATCACCGCGTCCGGATTCGCCTTCGCGGCCTTTTCGCTTACCATGGCCATCATGCGGTTCGCGGGCGATCTCGTTCGGGACCGGTTCGGGGCCGTTCGCACCCTTCGGGTCTGTGCCGTCATCTCGGTCATCGGCCTGGTGACCGCCGGCTTTGCCGAAACCGGGACCATCGCGATCCTCGGGTTCGCGCTGGCCGGCATCGGTATCTCCAACCTCGTGCCGATCGTCTTTTCGGCGGCCGGCAATCTGCCTGGCCTGCGGCCGGGCGTCGGCCTCTCCGTGGTCACGACCATGGGTTATTCCGGCATCCTGCTGGCGCCCTCCGCCATCGGCTTCATTGCCGAATACAGCGGGCTCGCCATCATCTTCGCAGCACTTTCGATCCTGCATCTCGTTGTCCTGCTGCTGTCGCCGCTGGCGCGCCATGCCGACGGTGTGCGTCATGAGCAAGATGGGAAGCCCGGCTGAGAAGTGAGATGCGCCGAGGTTGACATTAGCCAAGGCATCATCCACCTGAAAGGGACGTTTTCAGACCAAGAGAGCCCCATGTCTGCACCGATCGACCATGATCCGAAGCCACGCCGCGCAACTGTGGCTGTCGATGTCGGCGGGGTCATCGTCGGCGGCGGAGCACCGGTGGTCGTGCAGTCGATGACGAATACCGATACGGCGGATGTGGATGCCACGGTCGCGCAGGTCGCGGCGCTCCATGCGGCCGGCTCGGAGATCGTCCGCATCACGGTGGACCGCGATGAGAGTGCCGCAGCGGTGCCGAAGATCCAAGAGCGGCTGCTGCGACTGGGACTGGACGTGCCTCTCGTCGGCGATTTCCACTACATTGGCCACAAGCTGCTGGCCGATCATCCCGCCTGTGCCGAGGCGCTCGCCAAATACCGCATCAATCCCGGCAACGTCGGCTTCAAGGACAAGAAGGACAAGCAGTTCGCCGACATCATCGAGATGGCGATCCGCTACGACAAGCCGGTGCGCATCGGCGTCAACTGGGGTTCGCTCGACCAGGATCTGCTGACGACGCTGATGGACCGCAATGCCCTGGAGGGTTCTCCGCTGTCCGCCCGCCAGGTCATGCATGAGGCCATCGTGCAGTCAGCGCTGATTTCGGCCGAGCTTGCCGAGAGCATCGGTCTGCCGCGCAACCGCATCATCCTGTCGGCCAAGGTCAGCCAGGTGCAGGATCTGATTGCGGTCTATTCGATGCTGGCGGAGCGCTCCAACCACGCGCTGCATCTTGGCCTGACCGAGGCCGGCATGGGATCCAAGGGCATCGTCGCCTCATCGGCGGCCATGGGCTATGTGCTGCAGCACGGGATCGGCGATACCATCCGCGTGTCGCTGACGCCGGAGCCGAATGGCGACCGCACCCGCGAGGTGCAGGTGGCGCAGGAACTGCTGCAGGTGATGGGTTTCCGGCAGTTCATCCCGGTGGTGGCTGCCTGCCCCGGCTGCGGGCGCACGACCTCCACGGTCTTCCAGGAACTGGCGCAGCGGATCCAGGACGACATCCGCAAGAACATGCCTGTCTGGCGGGAGAAATATCCCGGCGTCGAAGCGCTCACCGTCGCGGTGATGGGCTGCATCGTCAACGGTCCGGGCGAGAGCAAGCATGCCGATATCGGCATCTCGCTTCCCGGGACCGGCGAGACGCCCTCGGCACCGGTGTTCATCGACGGGCAGAAGGCCATGACGCTGCGCGGCCCGAACATCGCCGGCGACTTCGAGAAGATGGTCATCGACTACATCGAACAGCGCTTCGGACACCGCTCCGCGGCGGAATGAATTCCATTGACCCGATATTGCCGCAATTTATGGTAAATGACGATTCACCATAGACGACGGGGATATCGATTCTGATGATCAAGAGACTGGCCATCGTCGCGCTCTGCGCGACCTATCTTTCCGCATGCACCACCACCGACCCGTACACGGGCGAGCAGAAGGTATCGAATACCGCCGGAGGCGCGGCGATCGGTGCCGGCCTCGGCGCACTCGGCGGCCTGGTGGTCGGCGGCGGCGACAAGGGCCGCAACGCCCTGATTGGTGCTGCGATCGGCGGCCTCGCCGGCGGCGCCATCGGCAACTACATGGACCAGCAGGAGTCGGAGCTTCGGGCCCAGTTGCAGGGAACGGGTGTCTCGGTGACGCGCATGGGCGACCGCATCGTTCTCAACATGCCGTCCAACGTGACGTTTGCCACGGACCAGGATCAGGTGATCCCACCGTTCTACCAGACGCTGAATTCGGTTGCGCTCGTCCTCAACAAGTTCAACCGGACGCTCATCGACGTCAACGGACATACGGATTCGACCGGCAGCCTGGCCTATAATCAAGGCCTTTCCGAACGCCGTGCTGCATCGGTCGCCAATTATCTCGCCAGCCAGGGCGTCGATCAGCGCCGCATGTCGACGCTGGGCTTCGGGCCGTCGCAGCCGATCGCGTCGAATGCTACGCCGGATGGACGGGCGCAGAACCGTCGCGTCGAGGTGCTGATCGCGCCGATCTCGCAGTAGTCGGATGATGCGGACGGGCCGCCTTACAGGCGGCTCGTCAGAAGCCTCAGGCCGGCAAAACAATAAAAGGCAGACATGGCTCCCTCGATCCACCGGCGCATGGCGCGGTAGGCGTTAACAGCCTGTGGCGTGGAGAAGAGCAGGGCGTAGCCGGTGAAGATCAGCAGCCCGGAGGACAGACACAGGCCGATGATCGCAATGATCGCAGATGTCGGCGCAGCCTGCGGGAGCCCGAGCGAGATGATCGCCAGCCAGGCGAAGATCGCCTTCGGATTGGTGACGTGGATCGCGTAACCGCGCAACAGGAGCTGGCGGACGGACCGGTCCCCGGTTTTCTGCGACAGCTTGAGCTCCGTGTCGCTGAGGCGTGCCGATCTGTAGGCCTTCCAGCCCAGGTACAGAAGGTAGAAGCCGCCGGCGATCTTCAGAATTTCCAAAGCAAAGGCGTAGTGCCGCAGCAGGGCGGCCATCCCCATGGCCGCCGCGGCCGCCCAGGTCGCAGATCCGCAGAAAATGCCGAGGGCAATGGTCACGCCGGCCCGGCGGCCTTGGGCGCTGGCCGTGCCGATGATGGCCAGGATCGCCGGACCGGGGCTCATGACCGCTATCAGGTAGGCGACATAGGCCGGCCAGATCATCGGAAGATAGCTCATCACCTCTGTCATCGGGCCTCCGTCAGCTCTTTCGGTCCGCGATGAAATGCGCCGCAGCCTGGAGAATGACTGCCTTGTCCCCGTATCCGGAGATCAAATCGCTCGCCTCTTGCGCCAGAACGGCCAGCCGATCTTCGGCCCAGGCCGCCCCATAGAGCGCGACGAGCGTGCCTTTGCCGCGCGCGGCATCCTTGCCGGTCGCCTTGCCCATGGTCGCTGCATCCGCCGTGATGTCGAGGAGATCGTCGGCCAGCTGGAAGGCCAGTCCGATCTTCTCGCCGAAGTCCCGCAACCGCTGCCGGTCTTCCGGCCCCCGTCCAGCAGTAATGGCGCCCGCCTCGCAGGCAAACCGCAGCAGCGCCCCCGTCTTCATCGCCTGCAGGGTGACGATCCCGGCTTCGTCCGGTGCTGCCTTCTCGGCAGCAAGATCCAGCGCCTGTCCGCCTGCCATGCCGCCGAGACCCGAGGCGCGGGCAAGTGCCAGCACCAGCTCGGTCTTCTGTGGGTCGGGAAGCATCGTCTCCGGCGCCGCGATGATGTCGAAGGCATAGGTGAGCAGGCTGTCGCCCGCCAGGATCGCCGAGGCTTCGTCGAAAGCCCGGTGGACGGTCGGCTGGCCGCGGCGCATGTCGTCATCGTCCATGGCCGGCAGGTCGTCATGGATCAGGGAATAACAGTGAACGCATTCCAGCGCCGCGCCGATCCTGGCGGCAGCCTGCGGATCGCCGCCGAGCATGGCGGCGCTTTCCAGCACCAGGAATGGCCGCAGACGCTTGCCGCCGTTCAGCGTGCCGTGCCGCATGGCAGCCAGCAGTGTTGCCGGCCGGCTGATTTCACCCGGCAGGCATGTTCCGGAAAGCAGTGATGCCAGCAGCGTTTCCGTTGCTTCGGCGCTTTCCATCAGGCGTTTTTCGAATTCGTTGATCGGCCCGGTCATGGCGGCTGTTTGGCATGCCGGACAGGACTGTGCAACGCGATTTCTCGCACGCCAAGAGTTTTGGAGGTCCACTGGCCATCCGGGCCGCTAGCGGCTAAGAAACGGCAAAAGCGAGAGGCGAGCGTGGCGACAGAGCCGGAAGACGATGGGGTAGAGGGAGATGCCGGCTTGAGCCGCAGCAGAGGACGATCGTTTTCGCGGATCCTGCGCCGGCTGCTGCTGCTCGGTCTCGCCTTGCTGATCGCTCCCTATCTGCTGATCCTCCTCTATACGCCAGCCTTCGTTCATCCGATTTCGACACTCATGGCGGCGGATCTGGTGATGCTCAACGGCTATGATCGCCGATGGGTCAGCCTGGAGGAGATCTCGCCCAATCTCGTGCAGTCGGTGATGATGTCGGAGGACGGGCAGTTCTGTCGGCATGGCGGCGTCGACTGGGGCGAGATGAAGGCTGTGGTCCAGGAGGCGCTGGAGGGTGAAAATACGCGTGGGGCGAGCACCATTCCGATGCAGACTGCCAAGAACCTGTTTCTCTGGAACGGACGCTCCTTCGTCCGCAAGGGATTGGAGCTGCCGCTGGCGATGGTGGCGGATTTCGTGTGGCCGAAGCGACGGATGATGGAGATCTATCTCAACGTCGCCGAATGGGGGCCGGGCATCTATGGCGCGGAGGCGGCAGCCCAGCACCATTTCGGGGTTTCGGCCGCCGACCTGACGCGCCGGCAGGCAGCGCTTCTCGCCGTTTCGCTTCCAAACCCCATCACCCGGGTCGCCAGCAAGCCCGGTAGAGGCATGCAGCGGATTGCCGGCGTCGTCGAGCGACGGGCCCGCGGTTCGGGCGAATACATCACCTGCATTTATGGCTAGTGTTCAGCCTTTTCATTGGTCAGGCGGGGCGGAGCCGGTTAAGCCATCAACAGCATCTGGCTGGAGGGGCACATGGACGGGTTAACGCTCTACATCGGTAACAAGAACTACTCCTCCTGGTCGTTTCGCCCGTGGATCGCGATGACGGCCGCCGGGATTCCCTTCGAGGAAGTCCTGATCCCCTTCGACTTCCCGGCCGGCAATCCGCGCTTCAGCGAGATCTCGCCGACAAGCCGCGTGCCGGTTCTCCATCACGGTGGCGTGCGCGTGTGGGAATCGCTGGCGATCATCGAGTATGTGGCAGAGCTGTTTCCCGATCGCGGCATCTGGCCAGAAGCCGCAGCCGCGCGTGCCGTGGCGCGATCGATCTCCATGGAGATGCTGTCCGGCTTCCGGGCCCTGCGCGGAGCCTGCCCGATGAACATCCGGCGACCGAAGGGGCGGATCGACCTTCCCGCGGGCGTGGCGGAAGACGTCGCGCGGGTGTGCGCCATCTGGAAGGAATGCCGCCAGGCGTCGGGTGGACCTTTCCTTTTCGGTCCGTTCTCCGCAGCCGACGCCATGTTTGCTCCGGTGGTCAATCGCTTCGAGATTTACGATCTTGTCACCGAGCCTGACGTGCTGGATTATATGGCGACCGTGAAGGCTCATCCGGCCTGGCTTGCATGGCAGAAGGCTGCGCTTGCGGAAACCTGGGTCGTCCCCGAAGACGAGGCCTGATCGGCGGCACGATTTTTTGCAGTGGGGACTGGTCAACGGCCGGTCCAGCATGTATAAGCCGGCCAAATTTCCGATATTGAAGCTTGTCCATTTCGGCTAGAAATCCGGCCGGGGACAATGTCTTGCACGAAAGTGGAGTAACGAGCATGGCTGTACCGAAGAGAAAAACTAGCCCGTCGAAACGCGGTATGCGCCGTTCGGCTGACGCGCTGAAGACACCGACCTACACCGAAGACAAGAACTCCGGCGAACTGCGCCGTCCGCACCACATCGACCTGAAGACGGGCATGTACCGCGGTCGCCAGGTTCTGACGCCGAAGGAAAGCGCATAAGCTTTCTTCGCTGATGTTGAACAAAAAAGGCCGGTTTTTCCGGCCTTTTTTGTTGCGTTTCGTCTGCCTTAGAGGTTGTCGATGCGGTCCTGCAGTGTCCGCAGCTGCTCCTTCAGCTCATCGATGTCCTTGGGCTCGTTCTTCTTGCCGCCCGCTCCCGTCGCCTGGGCGCCAAAGGGAGAAAACATCTGCATGGCCTGCCGAAACATCTCGGTGTTGCGGCGAACCTGTTCTTCCATCAGTTGCATCGGCGCCTGAAGGTTCTTGGTCAGCGGCGTCTCGCCGAGCGCGCGCGTCATCTGTTCGCGCATCTGGACCTGCTGGTCGGTAAACGCCTGCATCGAATGCTCGAGAAACGTCGGCACCACCATCTGCATCTGGTCACCGTAGTAGGAGATCAGCTGTCGCAGGAATGAGATCGGCAGAAGGGTGTTGCCGGTCTTCGATTCCTGCTCGAAGATGATCTGCGTCAGGACCGAGTGGGTAATGTCCTCGCCGCTCTTTGCGTCCTGAACCGTGAAGTCCTCGCCCTTCTTCACCATCTTGGCGAGGTCTTCCAACGTCACGTAAGTGCTCGTGCCGGTGTTGTAGAGGCGCCGGTTGGCGTATTTCTTGATAATCGTATCGCCGTCGTTCTTGGCCATGTTGCCTCCTCGTGTCCATCCATTCGATCCGGACGGTCTCTCCCGCACCAACTGTAAGCCCAAACAATCGGCACTGACAATCCATCTTGTGCAGCGCGGCGCGGCGTATGCTGCGCAGCAAATCGGCGCAAGCCCCGACATGTGCTCGCTCGCACTTCGGGCGGTTTGACTTCGGTTGGAAGCTTTGCAAGAGTTTCACGATAAAAGTACCCGAGGAGGAAGCCGCCCATGACCCAGACTTCGATCGTCATTGCATCCGCAGCCCGAACGGCCGTCGGCTCGTTCAACGGTGCCTTCGCCAACATTCCCGCCCACGAACTGGGGGCCGCTGCCGTCAAGGCCGCTCTGGTGCGCGCCGGTGTTGATGCCGCAGAGGTCGATGAGGTCATTCTCGGGCAGGTCCTCCCGGCCGGCGAAGGGCAGAACCCGGCACGGCAGGCCGCGATGAAGGCGGGGGTGCCGCAGGAGGCGACGGCCTGGGGCGTCAACCAGCTCTGCGGCTCCGGTCTGCGTGCGGTGGCGCTCGGCATGCAGCAGATCGCGCTCGGAGATGCCCGGATCGTCGTTGCGGGCGGACAGGAATCGATGTCGATGGCGCCGCACTGCGCGCATCTGCGCGGCGGCGTGAAGATGGGCGACATGAAGATGATCGACACCATGATCAAGGACGGCCTGACGGATGCCTTCTACGGCTACCACATGGGCACGACGGCCGAAAACGTGGCGCGGCAGTGGCAGTTGTCGCGCGAGGAGCAGGACCAGTTCGCCGTCGGCTCCCAGAACAAGGCCGAGGCGGCGCAGTCAGCCGGCCGCTTCCAGGACGAAATCGTGCCGTTCGTGGTGAAGGGACGCAAGGGCGACGTCACGGTCGATGCCGACGAATACATTCGTATCGGGGCAACCCTGGAAAGCATGACGAAGCTGCGGCCTGCCTTCGACAAGGAGGGCACCGTCACCGCCGGCAATGCATCGGGCATCAATGATGGCGCTGCCGCCACCCTGCTGATGACGGAGCAGGAGGCCTCGCGCCGCGGGATAACACCGCTTGTGCGGATCGTGTCCTGGGCAACGGCGGGTGTCGATCCGCAGATCATGGGAACAGGCCCGATCCCGGCATCCCGCAAGGCCCTGGAGAAGGCCGGCTGGAAGGCAAGCGACCTCGATCTCGTGGAAGCCAACGAGGCGTTTGCGGCGCAGGCCTGCGCCGTCAACAAGGAGCTGGGCTGGGATCCGGCCATCGTCAACGTGAATGGCGGGGCGATCGCCATCGGTCATCCGATCGGCGCGTCGGGCGCCCGGGTCCTAAACACCCTCGTCTTCGAGATGAAGCGCCGGGGCGCCAAGAAGGGGCTTGCGACGCTCTGCATCGGCGGCGGCATGGGTGTCGCCATGTGCGTCGAGGCGATGTGAAGACCAGACCGATGCCTATCAGCATTGAATGCCGCGTCTGAGGCCGCAGAGACCGGTCGACGCGGACTGCCATGAACGGGAGGGGAGACCTGATGAGCAGAGTAGCATTGGTTACCGGCGGCACGCGTGGGATCGGCGCCGCGATTGCGGTAGCGCTGAGTGCGGCGGGATATCGCGTCGCAGCCAATTATGCGGGCAACGAGGAGAAAGCCCGCGCCTTTGGCGAGGAAACGGGGATCCCGGTATTCAAATGGGATGTCTCGAGCTACCAAGCCTGCTCGCAAGGCATCGACCAGGTCGAGGGAGAGATCGGGCCGGTCGAGGTGCTCGTCAACAATGCGGGGATCACCCGCGATGCGATGTTCCACAAGATGACCCCTGAGCAGTGGAACGAGGTGATCGCCACCAATCTGAGCGGTCTCTTCAACATGACGCACCGGGTCTGGAACGGCATGCGCGAGCGGAGCTTCGGCCGCATCGTGAATATTTCCTCCATCAATGGCCAGAAGGGTCAGATGGGGCAGGTCAACTATTCTGCGGCCAAGGCCGGCGACCTCGGGTTCACCAAGGCTCTCGCGCAGGAGGGGGCGGCCAGGAACATTACCGTCAACGCGATCTGTCCCGGATATATTGCAACGGAAATGGTAAGAGCGATTCCGGAAAAGGTGCTGAACGAGAAGATCATTCCGCAGATTCCGGTCGGACGACTGGGGGAACCGGAAGAGATCGCGCGTTGCGTCGTCTTTCTCGCTTCGGACGATGCGGGCTTCATCACCGGCTCGACGCTTGCGGCAAACGGCGGGCAATATTTTCAGTGATCCGCCGGCCAAGGTGGGCGATCAAACAGAAAAGGCGCCGTGTGACCGGCGCCTTTTCTCACAGCTGATCCGCTCTTAGCGGCAGCGGGCTTCGTAGGTGCGGCCATAACGGTCGCGGTAGACGCAGTAGCCGGAGCGTTCCTGCGAGGCGCCGACGAGGGCGCCAACAGCACCACCAGCCACAGCGCCGACAGCTGCGCCGCCCCAGCTGTTGGAGGCAACGCCGCCGATCACTGCACCGGTACCGGCGCCGATGGCGGTGCCACGCTCCGTCGAGGTGCACGATGCGAGGGAGCCGATAAGTGCGCCTGCCAGCAAGATCTTCTTCATGTTTTTCTTCCTTCCCGTTTCAATAACGCTTTACTTAGATCCTGCCCATGAGCAGGAGGATGAGGACGATGACCAGGACCAGGCCGAGCCCGCCTGAAGGACCATAGCCCCAGTTGCTGCTGTAACCCCAATTCGGCAGAGCGCCGATGAGAAGCAGTATGAGGATGACCAGCAGCACCGTACCGAGCATGTCTTGCAGTCTCCGATCCCTGTTCTTCAGGATGGAGGAACAAACGCATCTTCTATCGTTTTGTTCCGTCACGGCAACTGGTGTCGACAATGAGGTCTTCCGAGGCGCCATGGTGCTGGTGAAAATGACCTGCCCGAGAAGCTCGACGGCGGGGCAGAAGAACAAAAACGGACCTCACGGAGTCAGCGATTCGTCGCCTAAACGTTCCGCTTTGTTCCTGACGACGACAAGCATGAAGGCCGAAATTTCGGGAGAAACGGTGCCGTCACTTGCCAATGCGCCGGGAAATGGCCATCTCTACACGGTCGCCGCCACACGCGCGCGTCGGCGAAGCCTTGATGTGCGGACGCAGTTTTGAATTTTCAGCCCATGATGCTCAGCGGACGCGGCGTGACCGCGGTGCTCGGCCCGACCAATACCGGCAAGACCCACTACGCCATCGAACGGATGGTGGCCCATGGCAGCGGTGTCATCGGGCTGCCGTTGCGGCTTCTGGCGCGCGAGGTCTATACCCGGGTGGTCGAGAAGGTGGGTGCGCCCGCCGTCGCCCTGATCACGGGTGAAGAGAAGATTACGCCGCCGGGCGCCCGTTTTTCCGTCTGCACGGTCGAGGCGATGCCGCGCGAGACGAAGGCTGCCTTTGTTGCCATCGACGAAGTTCAGCTTGCCGCCGATCTGGAGCGCGGCCACATCTTCACCGATCGCATCATGCATCTTCGCGGGCGCGAGGAGACGCTGTTGCTTGGCGCCGGGACCATGCGCCGGATCCTGGAGCGACTGCTGCCCGGGATCACCATCATCGAGCGGCCGCGGATGTCGCAGCTCTTCTATGCTGGGCAGAAGAAGATCACCCGCCTGCCGCAGCGCACCGCCATTGTCGCGTTTTCCGCCGACGAGGTCTATGCGATCGCCGAGCTGATCCGCCGCCAGCGTGGCGGGGCGGCGGTGGTTCTCGGTGCGCTCAGCCCGCGGACTCGCAATGCTCAGGTCGGCCTCTACCAGGAGGGCGACGTCGAGTATCTGGTCGCGACCGATGCGATCGGGATGGGTCTCAACCTCGATGTCGACCATGTGGCCTTTGCGCAGGACCGCAAGTTCGACGGGTATCAGTTCCGCAACCTCAATCCCGCAGAAATGGCCCAGATCGCCGGGCGGGCGGGACGCCATGTGCGGGACGGCACGTTCGGCGTCACCGGTCAGGTGCAGCCGCTCGACAACGAGCTTGTCGAGCGCATCGAACGCCACCAGTTCGACGAGGTCAAAGTCCTCCAGTGGCGTTCGAAGTCGCTGGACTATTCCTCGATCCGCAGTCTCAAGGCGAGCCTTGAGACCTCGCCGACAATCGCGGGCCTCACACGAGCGCTGCCGGCGACAGACAGCCAGGCGCTAGATTATCTGTCCCGCTATCCCGAGATCATCGATGCTGCCACGACGGCCGAACGGGTCGAGAAGCTCTGGGAAGCCTGCGCCCTGCCCGACTATCGGCGGATCGCGCCGGCGCAGCATGCGGATCTGATCTCGACGCTCTTCTCCGACCTCGTGCGCCATGGCGCGGTCAACGAGGACTTCATGGCCGAACAGGTGAGGCGGGCAGACAGGACGGATGGCGAAATCGATACGCTTTCGGCGCGAATCGCCCAGATCCGCACCTGGACCTATGTGTCCAATCGTCCCGGCTGGCTTGCCAATCCGACACACTGGCAAGAAAAGACTAGAGAAATTGAGGACAGGCTGTCAGACGCCCTACATGAACGGTTGACGAAACGTTTTGTTGACCGCAGGACATCTGTGCTCATGAAGCGCCTGAGAGAGAATGCGATGCTGGAAGCTGAAATCAGTGTGAATGGTGATGTCTTCGTGGAAGGCCATCACGTCGGACAATTGGCGGGATTTCGGTTTACGCCGGTTTCCGGGGCCGAGGGTCCGGATGCCAAGGCTGTCCAGGGGGCTGCCCAAAAGGCTCTGTCGCTTGAGTTCGAAGCCCGAGCGGCGCGCCTCTATGCGTCCGGCAACGGCGATCTGTCCGTGGGCTCGGATGGCTTCGTGCGGTGGCTGGGCGATCCCGTCGGCCGGCTCTCCGCCAGCGACCACATCATGCGCCCGCGCGTCATCCTCCTGGCGGACGATGCCCTGTCGGGCAATGCGCGAGAACACGCGCTTGCCCGCATCGAGCGCTTCGTCAACCATCATATCGCGACCGTTCTGAAGCCTCTCGACGATCTCTCTCGCGCCGAGGACCTGCAGGGACTGGCGAAAGGGCTGGCCTTCCAGCTGGTCGAGGGCCTTGGCGTGCTCTTCCGCCGCGACGTTGCCGACGACGTCAAGTCGCTGGACCAGGACAGCCGCGCCTCGATGCGCCGTTATGGCATCCGCTTCGGCGCCTACCACATCTTCATGCCGGCCTTGCTGAAGCCGTCGCCGGCCGAACTCATCACCCTGCTCTGGGCGCTGAAGAACGACGGCCTGGACAAGCCGGGTTATGGCGAACTCATTCCCGCACTTGCGGCCGGTCGCACGTCCGTGGTCGCCGATCCGGGTTTCGAGCGCACCTTCTACAAGCTTGCCGGCTTCCGCTTCCTCGGCAAGCGGGCCGTGCGCATTGACATCCTGGAGCGTCTTGCGGATCTGATCCGTCCACTTCTCCAGTGGAAGCCCGGCACCTCTCCGCGTCCCGAGGGCGCCTATGACGGCCGTCGCTTTACGGCCACGACATCCATGCTCTCCATTCTGGGTGCCACTCCCGACGACATGGAAGAGATCCTGAAGGGTCTCGGATACCGCGCCGACGTGCTGAGTGCTGCCGAGGCGGCAGCCTTCCTGTCGGCGCAGGAGCCGGCGTCGACCGCTGCGCCTTCGCCCACAGAGGGCGGCGTCGATGCCGAAGCGCAGCCTGCCGATGCCGAAACCAAGACCGAAGCGGCTGATGCCGCCGGGGAAGCGGTGGATCAGCCTGCCGAGGAGACGTCCGAAGCCGCCGAGACGTCCGAAGCCGCCGATCCGGTCGCAGTTGCCGAAGCCGTTCAGCCGCCGGAAGGCGTCGAGACGACGGGTGAGGTCGCGGAAGCGGAAGAGCCCAAGCCTGTGCTGCTGTGGCGGCCAGGTGGACGCAACGAGAACCAGAGAGGCGGGCGCCCGTCGCAGGGCGAGCGCCGGCCGGGTGGCCGCGGTGGCGAAAACCGTGAGCAGGGCGAGCCGCGCAGCCAGGGTGAACGCGAGACCCGCGAAGGTGGCCGTCCGAAGCGCGACAACCGCCGGCCTGAGGGCAAGCCCGAGCGGCAGAACCGCGGCGACAGGAATGACCGACCCGATCGCGGCAAAGCGCCGCAGCCGGCTCGTTTCGAGGCGAAGCCTCCACGCAAGGAGAAGCCGGTGGATCCGGATTCGCCCTTTGCCAAGCTTGCCGCGCTCAAGGAACAGATGAAGAAGTAGCCATGGCGGCAGAGGGAGAGGCACCGGCCGGGACGCATCAGCGTATCGACAAATGGCTCTTCTTCGCCCGCATGGTAAAGTCCCGGGCCATTGCTCAGGCACTCGTCGAGGCTGGCAGCGTCACCATCAACGGAAGGCCGATCCGGCATGCAAGCGATCTTGTGCGCCCGGGCGACAAGGTCGGCCTCCTGTTCGAGCGACGGGATGTCCTTCTTGTGGTGCGGAGCGGAGGGTTTCGGCGCGGTCCTTCCAGCGAGGCCCGTCAACTCTATGATGATCTTTCCCCGCCGGTCTCGGAGCAAGCGCGGCTGACACCCTTCGAGCGCGCACTCAGACGGCCCTTCCATCGTGGCAAGGACGGGAACTAGGGTCTGTGAAGGCATAGGGCCACTGCAGGCACCCGAAGAGAATAATGCTTCCGAAACAGCCGTTTCGATGGAAGCTTTATCCTTGCTAAGCGCGGATAAAGGCACTACGTCACGGTCAATCGAGGCGGAAACCGCCGACCCTAAGAGGCATTTCGCTGCTCTTCCGGTCGGCCCAGCGTCTCTGGCCGCAGACGGTCCGATCGCGTTTTCTGGAGTGCCGCATGACTTACGTCGTGACTGACAATTGTGTTCGCTGCAAGTACACCGACTGCGTGGAAGTCTGCCCCGTGGATTGCTTCTACGAGGGCGAAAACTTCCTCGTCATTCATCCTGATGAATGCATCGATTGCGGCGTGTGCGAGCCCGAATGTCCGGCAGAGGCCATCAAGCCGGACACGGAGCCGGGTCTCGACAAGTGGCTGAAGATCAATGCCGACTATGCTCAGATCTGGCCCAATATCACCGTCAAGAAGGAGCCTTTGCCCGAGGCGAAGGAGATGGACGGCGTTGCGGATAAGTTCGAGCAGTTCTTCAAGGCCGAACCCGGCAAGGGTGACTGACGTCTTCCGGAGATTCCCTGGACGGGTGTCCTGCCTGCAGATTGGGCAAACGGACATTGATGCGGATATGCCGCATATAAAAGCAAATTATTGATTTCGGCACTTTTTTGTGGTAGACAACAAGAACTGTTCCACAAGGTGGCACTTGCGTGCCCAAAAAACATCACGAAAGCAACAGGTCATCTAGACGCGATTTCCGTGACATCACTGTGATCTTATGTGTCGTCGCTGCCGCGATCGAGTTGTTTTTTCGCGCACGTTGGTCGGACCAGTATTGAGTGACCCGACGGTTCCCCCCGTCTCATCCGGGCCTGCCTGACCCGGCCCCGGTCCTAAAACCGGGTGCGTAACAGGGAGTTTGTGAAACGAATGACGACCCAGCAGAAAAAATCTTCGGCGCGCCAAGGCTTTAAAACCGGCGAAGCAATCGTGTATCCCGCCCATGGCGTCGGCATGATCACTGCCATCGAAGAACAGGAAGTTGCGGGCATGAAGCTCGAGCTTTTCGTAATCGATTTCGAAAAGGACAAGATGCGACTCAAGGTGCCTGTCACCAAGGCGGTCAGCATCGGCATGCGCAAGCTGTCCGAAACGGATTTCGTGGAGCGCGCTCTCAAGGTGGTTCAAGGCAAGGCACGCGTCAAGCGCACCATGTGGTCCCGCCGGGCGCAGGAATATGATGCCAAGATCAATTCCGGTGACCTGATTTCCATCGCGGAAGTCGTGCGCGACCTCTACCGCGCCGAGAACCAGCCAGAGCAGTCCTATTCCGAGCGCCAGCTTTACGAAGCCGCCCTGGACCGCATGGCGCGTGAAATTGCGGCCGTCAACAAGATGTCGGATACCGAATCCGTTCGTCTGGTGGAGGCCAACCTTGCCAAGGGCCCAAAGCGTGGCAAGGTCGTCGATGAAGATGAGTCCCAGGACGAAGCCGCCTAACAGCGAACGTCATCGACACTGACAAAAAACCCGGCCACTGGCCGGGTTTTTTGTTTTGGAACTTTTTCAACCGCGCAACGTTAACCCGCCGGAACGGCGAAATCTTGCTGCTTTTACGGCCAGGCTTCTCAACTGTTTCAGAGAAATTTAGGGGGCCGCCGTCCTACGGCAAGTCCTCGAGAAACGAAAAAGAAGGGAAGCAAGCGGCGCATGATCTCGACCCGCACCGTCCACGGTGGGTCATCGCCTGCTTGCCGTGGTTAGCCAACTGCACGGAGAAGACGATGAAAGCCATGTCTGCGGATCGCAATATGATCAAAATCGCCATGTCTGCCCCCTATCTTGCCCGAGATGAGGAGCGCAATCTTGCTGTGCGCTGGAAGGACGATAAGGATCAGGATGCGCGCAACCAGATCGCGCTGGCGCATATGCGTCTGGTGATCGCCATGGCTTCGAAGTTCCGTGGCTTCGGCCTGCCGATGAGCGACCTGGTTCAAGAAGGCTATGTAGGGCTCCTGGAAGCGGCGGCAAGGTTCGAGCCGGCCCGCGACGTTCGTTTTTCCACTTACGCAAGCTGGTGGATCCGCGCCTCGATGCAGGATTATATCCTCCGCAACTGGTCCATCGTTCGGGGCGGCACGAGCTCGGCACAGAAGGCCCTGTTCTTCAACCTGCGCCGTCTGCGCGCCAAGCTTTCCCGTGGCGACAGCAATCTGACCTCCCGTGCCATTCATGAAGAGATTGCCGTGGCACTGGGCGTCAGCGTGGCCGACGTGCAGACGATGGATGCACGGCTATCGGGTAACGACGCCTCGCTCCAGGCCCCCACCATTGCAGGCGATGCCGACAGCGGCGAGCGGCTCGACCTCCTGCCGAGCGCCGAGCCCCTGCCGGACGAGCAGGTGTCGGGCATGATCGATGGTGAGCGCCGTCTGAACTGGTTGCAGGGCGCGCTGACCAAGTTGAACGATCGGGAAAAGAAAATCATCCGCGCGCGTCGCCTGACCGACGACGGTGCAACCCTGGAGGCTCTCGGTACCGAACTGGGCATTTCCAAGGAGCGCGTGCGGCAGATTGAAAGCCGCGCTATCGAGAAGCTGAGATCCGCCCTCGTTTCCGCCAATCCGCAAATGGCCGCCGTCTGATCGGGCAACTCTTCCGACCCGCAATTACTCGGAAATGATCTTGACCCGCTGACCTGGCGTGATGGCGGCCCCAGCGGGCATGGCATTGATCAGCTTGAAGAGATCCAGCTTGCGATCGGTACCCATCATCCGGGCTGCCAAGGTGGCTAGGCTGTCGTTCGGACCCACGGTGACGACGCGCACGCGCAGCGGTTTCAGGGCTGCGGTTTCCTGAGGCGTCATCTGTCTGAAACTTGATTTCAGCACCGTCGAGACCTGTTCCAGCATCGGGCTACCCTTCGGAACCGCCGTCAGGAAACGGAAGATCTGATTGTTCAACCGGACGACGGTTACATCAAAGTCCCAACGCTCGGCCGACGCGCGCGCCGTGGCTGCGGGCAGGCCATTGATGGTCGTCGTCTGAACTGTCTCGGCCTTCAGCCCGGCAACCCACCCGCTGGTCAGATAATTGGCGAGGTTGTCGGTATCGCCGGCGTCGACGCCGTCGAAACGGATCGCTGTATCGCTCGGCCCGGTCGCCAGTACGGCATCCACCTTGTTGTCGATGCGGAAATCGGAGGGCACGTCGAAGCGTATTCCCAGGCCGCCGTGAAGGAAGGTCTGGCCGCGGACGAAGCCCTCCTCCGGACTGTCCCCGTAAAGAAGGCCGTTGATGCCTGCGACGTAATAGTCGCGGCCCCTATCCCCAACCTGTCCTTCCATCCCTTGCGCGCGTGCATGGCGGCGCGCCAGATCCACACGCTGGGGTGCATTCGGATGGCTGGACAGGAAGTCGAGGCTCTGGTCCGTATCCGGGTCGACCGACGAGAAGCGGGCATAGGCGGCCATGGAATCCAGAAACCGCGGTGCGGCATAGGGGTCGTAGCCGGCTTCACCCAGCATGCGAATGCCGATCACATCCGCCTGCAGTTCCTGCTGGCGGGAGAAGGCTGCGAGGCGAAGCTTGCCACGGGCCAGAGCCTGCTTGCCGGCAAGATCGCTCGACAGGACTTCGGCGACGACGCGGCTGGCAATGACCTCCGCCTCTTCCCGGCGCTGCCGCTCAATGCCGTGGTTGGCGGTCACATGCGCCATCTCGTGCGAGAGTACGGCGGCGACTTCGGACGCGTCGTTGGCAAGCGCCAGAAGCCCGCGCGTGACGTAGAGATAGCCGCCGGGCAAGGCGAAGGCATTGATCGCAGGGGAGTTGAGGATGGTGATGCGGTACGACTGGTTCGGGTTTTCCGAAACAGCAGTCAGCGCCCCGGCGATGCGGGCCACCAGCTTCTCCGTCTTCTCGTCGTGGTATTCGCCGCCATAGCTTGCAACGATACGGGGGTGCTCGCGTGCGCCCATCTGCGCTCGCGGGTCATTCCTCTGGACCTCGTCGACGATCTGTGGCGAATCGGACGGGGAGACATTCGGCTGGTAGGCCTGATCAAGAAGCGACTGGCAGCTCGACAAGCCAAGGCTTGCCGCCAGGAGCACGACAGCACCCGTCATCCCCCGGCGCACGGAAGGTGTCTGCCCAGAAGGGGGCGATCCCAGCCTCTCCGGCTGCATGCTCGTCGTTTTCGGATGTGTCATCATCAAGATCCGCTATCCGATCCGCGCCCGGCTCAAGTCCATTTCGACGGAGAGTCGGTGACTGCAATTCTGTCGACTTAGCGATTCTGGCGCAGCAATCACAGAGCTTCTCTTCTAAATAGGGATCCTTGTCGCAACCGGAAAGGTGCTGTTGCTGCGATGCCACTGCGGCACGTCCAAATTGTGGCATGGGGCGACTAGCCGTCCAGGAAGCTGGCGATGGCGGGAATGTCGCGGCGCGCGGCGAGGTCGGCCGCGGGAGCTTGCAGAATCACGCGGCCATCGTCGATGAACACGACGTCGTCTGCCAGGCGCCGGACCTCGTCGGGGTCGTGGGTGACGATGAGAACGGTGTTTTTTCTCTCCGCCTGCAAGTCCGTCAACAGGCTCGCCATGTTGAGACGCAGGCCGGGATCCAGTGCCGCGAAGGGTTCGTCCAGCAGCAAAACCGGCTTTTGGCGCACGAGGGCGCGCGCAAAGGCTGCCCTTTGCCTCTCCCCTCCAGACAGGGTCGAAGGCTTGCGCTTTTCCATTCCACCCAGACCGACGCGCGAGAGGGCTGTAGAAACGTTGCGCCTTTCCTCCTTCGACAGTTTCAGAGAGGGGCTGATGCCGAGCCCGACGTTGGTGAAGAGATCGAGGTGACCGAAGAGATTGTTGTCCTGAAACACCAGGGAAACGGGTCTCTCTGCCGGATGCTCCGGCGTCAGGTCCTGGTGTCCTATGACAATCTGCCCAGACTTCGGAAAGACGAAGCCCGCAACCAAGTTGAGAAGAGTCGATTTTCCCGATCCGGAGGGACCGATGACGGCGGTGATGGCGCCCCCGCGCAGGGTCAGGTCGAACTCGAAGCGCCGCGCACCGAGCACAAGCCGCACGTCCCGCAGATGAATGTCTGGTCCCGGTTCAACCTGCGGCACGCCTGCTCCTGTTGCTATCCTGTCCGGATGTGCCGACGACGGCCAGGATCAGGCAGACGGCGCCGAGGACAAGCGCCAGTCCGTCGGCATCGGCGGTCCGATAGCTCGACAGGCTGCTGTATAGCAGCCAGGGCAGCGTGACGAAATCGCTGGAGCCGAACAGAGCGACAGCGCCGAGATCGCCCAGCGACAGGGCCATCGCGAAGGAGAGCGCGAGGGCCGCAGGCGTCATCAGGATCGGCCGGTCGATGTGCCATAGTTTCCAGAGCCCGGACATGCCGAGACTGGCGGTCAGCCGGGCGGTTCGTGCGTGGTGCGTCTCCATGGCCGGTTCCAGGACGCGCACGACGAAGGGCAGCGCCATCAGGGCATTGATGGCGACGACCAGGACGGGTGCAAAGCGGCTCACGTCGCCCCATGGCCGCAACAGCAGGAACCATCCCGTGCCGAGGACGATCGGCGGGACGAGCAGGACGAGCGATGATGTGGCACCGAGAATTCGGCCATAGGCGACTGCACTGGCTCCAGCGCCCTGCGTCTCTGCCACCGTCAGGCGGCCGCGGATGATGGCGATCGACATTGCCAGTGCGAGCAATCCGGATGCGAGGGCAATCGCAAGGCTCGTCGCGGCAGCGCCTGCGAACGCTGCGCTGGTAACCAGCCGGCCAAGGTCTGCCTGCAGACCGGCCGAGACGACCGCGACCAAGGGCAGCAAGAGAAAGGCCACAGCTGTGGCAATCCAAGCCATATCCCAGGTGCGCTTCGCGAGTGTTCGCCCGTCGAAGCGGATTCTTGCGCCGCCAAGCGTTGATATCCTTTCCTCCGGTCGGCGCATTGTCGCCAGGACTGCCACGACCAGGCCCGTCAGCGCAATCTGCAGCAGCGCGAGGGCAATCGCCCGGGGCGGGTCGAAATCGAACCGCAGGGACTGGTAGATGGCGACTTCCAGCGTCGTTGCCGCGGGCCCGCCGCCCAGGACCAGGACGATGGTGAAGCTGTTCACGCACAGCATGAAGATGAGGCCCGCAATGCCCGGCAGGATCCTTACCAGCGCCGGCCACTCGACAAAGCGGAAGACCGAGACGGAGTTCATGCCGAGGCCTGCGGCGAGCATCCAGGATTCGCCCGGCTGGCGCTCGAGCGCGGAGACCATCAGCCGGCAGGCAAGCGGCAGGTTGAAGAATACATGCGCCAGAAGGATGCCGCTCAATCCGTAGATGCTGATAGGTTCGCTGGCACCCAGCGAGAGGAGCAGGCCGTTTGCCCAGCCTTGCCGGCCCCAGATGGCAATCAAACCGAGCGTCACCACCAGAACCGGCAAGCCCATCGGCAGCGCCATGAGTCTCAGAACCCAGAGACGCCCGGGGAAATGGCTGCGGCGCGCCAGCGCGAGCGCCACGGGCACGGCAAGGCCTGTCGAAAGCAGGGTCGACAGAGCTGCCTGCAGAAGCGTGAACTGGAGGATCCGGAATGTGTAGGCCGAAAAAATCCACCCATCGGTAGTCGCCGGTTGACTGGCCAGCAGCGCGGCCAGTGCCAGAAGTATGAAGAGCGCGGTTGCCGCCAGGGCAATGGCGCTGCCGGCAAGTCCCCACCGTCGCTGCCGCCGCGTCATCATCATGGCTGTCGGCTCACTCGGCGCTCATCGGGCGCTCATTGCCGTCAGCCATTCATCGATCCATGCCCGTCGATGGGCGGCAACCTCCTCGGGATCCATCAGCAGCGTGTTCTGCGGACTGACGAGCCTGTTGAAGGCGTCCGGAAGGGGTTCGGAGGTTGGTGCGGCCGGCATCATCCAGTTCGTCGTCGGGATGATGTTCTGGAAGGCCGGCGTCATCGTGAAAGCGAGAAACTTTCTCGCCAGCGTCTTGTCATTCGATGTCGTCAGCATTCCGGCCAGTTCGATCTGGACATAGTGGCCTTCCGAGAACGCGGCGGCCTGATACCTCTCCGTGCCCTCCGCGACCATGTGATAGGCCGGCGAGGTGGTGTAGGAGAGAACCATCGGCACCTCGCCCTTGGTGAACAGCCCGTAGGCTTCCGACCATCCCGGCGTCACCGTCAAGATCCTGTCGCGGAGCTTCGTCCAGGCCGCCGGAGCGTCGTCGCCATAGACCGACTTCACCCAGAGAAGCAGGCCAAGCCCCGGCGTCGAGGTGCGCGGATCCTGAATGACGATCTTCTGGGCCGGATCTCCTTCTACCAGTTCCTTCAGGCTTCTGGGTGGCGTCTGCATCGCCTGCGTGTCGTAGACCACGGCGAAATGGCCGTAGTCGTAGGGAATGAAGACCTCGTCGCTGTAGCCGCCCGGGACTGCGATGGCGCCCGTGTCGAGGCCATGCGGCTCGAAAAGTCCGGTGGCCTTGGCTTCCGTCGCCAGGTTGGTGTCGAGGCCGAGCACCAGGTCAGCTCCCGTGCTCTGACCTTCCAGCTTCAGCCGGGAGAGCAGAGCCACGCCGTCCGCCACGCTGACGAACTCGATGGTGCAGGCGCAGGTCTTTTCGAATTCTTCCTTGACCTGGGGACCGGGGCCCCATTCGGCGGTAAAGCTCTCGTAGGTGTAGATGGTCAGCGTCTTCTCCTGCGCCATCGCAGGATAGGCGATTGCGAAGGTCGACAGGAAACACAGGAATGGCAGGGTTCTTGTCATTGACGCCTCCTTGTTCAACGAAAGGGAACAGGCGTCGATCAGAAGCCGTCTAATCCCTCCGCCGGTATCAACCGGATCAGGTTCCGCGGGTTGGCAAAGCCTCTCAGCCGCAGATGCGGCACCCCGTTAGAGCTTCCTACGGTGTACCGGGCAGCGCAGGCCTTGGCAAGCATTCGCGCCGGGATCGAGGCGCTAGTGAGGGCGCTGGAAAACGTGGAGTTCGCGGGGCAGGGAGGCAATGCCGCCGGTGCGCCGTGCAACGGCATAATCGATGGACTGTTCCACGACATGCGGCATCACGGGCTTCGTCAGGACGCCAAGCACGCCGTTCTGGACCTGATTGACCTCTTCCGGGTTGGCAGTCATGTAGATTACCGTCAGACCGTAGATCTCGGCAAGCTCGCGTCCGAGTTCCGGTCCTGTTCTTCCGTCGGAGAGGTTCACGTCGACCAGGGCGATGTCGGCCGTCTGGGCAAGCGCCAAGGCATGGCTGCGGCCGCTGGCAAAGCCGGCGATCTGCAAACCCATCGCCTCAACTGTCTCGCCGACGTCGAGCGCGATCAGGAATTCGTCTTCGACAATCAGGACACGATGGTGTGCCGCTTGCTGAGCCAGCCGACGACTCGGTACACTTGCCAGCATTGGAATTCTCCTAAGGTTCGGTGTCTTACCAGCGTCTGTCCCAGATCGACACTGACAACCGAACGAAGGTCCCGAAGGATTGTTCCGGTTTCCGGCAGAAGCAGCGAAATGGCCGCCCGTTATGGCTAACAGAGGGTTAACTCCTATCCCTCCAGCTCCTCGCGCAGCATCTCGAGCTCCAGCCACTCTTCCTCCATCCGCGTCAGGCCCTGGCGCAGCTTCTCCGTCTCCGCCGCCAGCCTGTTGAAGGTCGCCGGGTCCTTGCTGAAGAGTTGGGGATCGGCCATCTTCTGTTCTCGCGCGGCAATATCGGCTTCCACCTTCGCCATCTCCTTGGGAAGGTTCTCGAGCGCGAACTTCTGCTTGAAGGACAGCTTGACCTTGTTCCTGGGAGCCTCCGATGCGGGTCCGGCCGTTGCGGCCTTCGACTTCTCCTGCTTTTCGACGCGCCGCCGCTCTTCCTGTGCGCCCCGGCGCTGAGCCAGCATGTCGGTATAGCCGCCGGCATATTCGATCCAGCGGCCATCGGGGGCATCCGGCGTGGCGGGCGCTATGGTCGAGGTCACCGTGCGGTCGAGGAAGTCGCGATCGTGGCTGACGAGGATGACGGTGCCGCTGAAGCCGGAGACGATCTCCTGCAGAAGGTCGAGCGTTTCGATGTCGAGGTCGTTGGTCGGTTCGTCGAGGATCAGCAGGTTCGAGGGACGCGCCATGATCCGCGCCAGCATCAGCCGGGCGCGCTCGCCGCCGGAGAGGTTCTTGATCGGGGTGCGGATCTGCTCCGGCTGGAACAGGAAGTCCTTCATGTATCCCGCGACATGGCGCTGCTCGCCGTTGACGAGAAGCGTCTCGCCGCGTCCGTCGGTCAGATACTGGGACAGCGTTTCTTCCGGGTCGAGATCCTCGCGCTTCTGGTCCAGCGTCGCGATCTCGAGATTGGTGCCGAGCTTCACGGTACCGGTGTCCGGCGCAAGCTGTCCGGTCAGCATCTTCAGGAGCGTCGTCTTGCCGGCGCCGTTCGGGCCGACGAGGCCGATGCAATCGCCCCGGTGCACGCGGATGCTGAAGGGCGCGACGATGGTGCGCTCCTCGTAGCTCTTGGTGATCATCTCGGCTTCGATGACCAGCTTGCCGGACTCGCGCCCTTCCGATGCCGTCGCCTGCACGCTGCCCTGAGCGCCCTTGTGGCCGCGGTAGTCGGCGCGCATGGTCTGGAGCTCGCCCAGGCGGCGCATGTTGCGCTTGCGGCGCGCCGTCACGCCGTAGCGCAGCCAGTGCTCCTCCCGTTCGATCGCCTTTCCAAGCTTGTGCTGCTCCAGCTCCTCCGCCTCCAGCACCTCGTCGCGCCATGCTTCGAAGTATTGGAACCCGCGGTCGAGACGCCGCGACACACCACGGTCGAGCCAGACGGTGGCGGTCGACACCTTCTCCAGGAAGCGCCGATCGTGGGAGATGAGCACGAGCGCGCTGCGGGTCTTGCGCAGTTCGTCTTCCAGCCACTCGATCGTCGGCAGGTCGAGATGGTTGGTGGGCTCGTCCAGCATGAGGATATCGGGCTCGGGCGCCAAGACGCGTGCCAGTGCCGCCCGGCGGGCTTCGCCGCCGGAAAGCCGGTTGGGGTCCTCCTCGCCGGTCAGGCCCAGGTGCTCCAGCAGATAGGTAACGCGATAGGCGTCGTCGCCGGGGCCCAATCCCGCCTCGGCATAGGCCTGCACCGTCTGGTAGCTGCCGAAATCCGGGGCCTGCTCAAGATAGCGGATGGTGGCGGAGGGATGCCGGAAGACTTCGCCGGACTGTGCCTCGACCATGCCGGCGGCAATCTTCATCATCGTCGACTTGCCGGAGCCATTGCGTCCCACAAGGCAGATGCGGTCGCCGGGCTCCACCTGCAGGTTGGCACCCGCCAGAAGCGGCGTGCCGCCGAAGCTGAGGAAGATATCGTCGAGTTTCAGGATCGGGGGTGCCAAGGTTCAGGCTCCAGTCAGGTCATAGGGGCGGGCCAGGATCATCGCCCTGCCGCGATCGATGGACAGGGAGACGGGGCCCTCAGCCACATTGGATATGGTGCGCGCGGAGCCGAAGGGCAAAGAATACCTGTCGAGCGGATAGCGGGCGTTGGTGATCGTCAGGTTTTCCAGATCGGAAAATCCGATGACGGAGAACATCGAGCTTTTTGGCACGTCGAGAACTCTGGGCTGTCCGGGCATCAGGGGCATCCCTTCCTCAAGGCCGGATGTCAGAAGCACATCGACGCCCTGCTCGGCCAGGCGCAGTGCATGGAGAAAATGCTGAAGCGCATGGTCGCTGCGCTCGCCGCCCATGGCGCCGGCGAGGATCAGCCGCTGTGCCCCTCTCGCCAGCGCCTCCGCGGTGGCGATCTCGCCGTCGGTCTCGTTCTTGGCCGCCGGGAAAGGATGTCGCTCGACCTGCGGCCAGTCCTCGACGAGCGCCGGCGGCGTGGAGTCGAAATCCCCCACCCAGAGCTCCGGCTCCACGCCCAGAGGCTTCGCATGCCGCATGCCGCCGTCGGCCGCGATGAAGCGGCTTCCGGCAATCGCATACTGCAGTCGATCCGTGAGGGTCAAATCCCCGCCGAGCAGGATGGTGAATGTGGTCTTGATCATGGGAAGCCCATATCGCAAAGCCGGGGCTGAGGGAAAGCCGCTTGCACAGCCGAAACCGAGCTTTTACGTTGCCGGCAACTTCGACAGGGGCATCGCATGCAGTTTCAGGGTACGGCAGACTACATCGCGGACAAGGATCTGCTGGTCGCCGTCAACGCGGCCATCCAGCTGGAGCGGCCCTTGCTCGTCAAGGGGGAGCCCGGCACCGGCAAGACAGAGCTCGCCCGGCAGATCGCCTCGGCGCTCGGACTTCAGCTGATCGAGTGGAACGTCAAATCCACCACGAAGGCACAGCAGGGGCTCTACGAGTACGACGCGGTCTCGCGGCTGCGCGACAGCCAGCTCGGCGACGCCCGCGTCAACGACGTGGGCAACTACATCCGCCAGGGCAAGCTGTGGCAGGCCTTCACGGCGCCGGAGAAGACCGTTCTCCTGATCGACGAGATCGACAAGGCGGACATCGAGTTTCCCAACGACCTGCTGCAGGAACTCGACCGGATGGAATTCCATGTCTATGAGACCGGTGAGACGGTGAGGGCGAAGGTCCGGCCGGTCGTGATCATCACGTCGAACAACGAGAAGGAGCTTCCTGACGCGTTCCTGCGCCGCTGCTTCTTCCACTATATCCGCTTTCCCGACCCCGAAACTTTGGCGCGGATCGTCGAGGTCCATCATCCGGGCATCAAGCAGGCGCTCGTCCGCCAGGCGCTGACGCGCTTCTACGAAATCCGCGAGACGCCGGGCCTGCGCAAGAAGCCCTCGACCTCGGAAGCTCTGGACTGGATCCGGCTGCTGGTCTCCGACGACATCGATCCCGCCGATCTGGGCGCCGATGTCAGGACCGCGCTGCCGAAGCTGCACGGCGCGCTTCTGAAGAACGAGCAGGACGTCCACCTCTTCGAGCGCCTGGCCTTCATGGCGCGCCGCGAACGTTAGACTCCTCTTTTCTTGACCTTTGCTGCTTCGAAGTTTAATTGAACGATATTGTGTGGTGATTTGGCCGGCCGGCTTGCAGCCACGTTAAACAAGTCGCTAAAGGGCCGCGCGAGTTCCACCTTCACGCGCCGGTTGCGATTTGTTCGCGGCCGGTTTCTTGTTTTGTGAGTGTGCGATGCCGATCAAGATTCCCGATACGCTGCCCGCCTTCGAAACCCTCGTCCAGGAGGGCGTGCGGGTGATGACCGAAACGGTCGCCGTGCGGCAGGATATCCGCCCGCTGCAGATCGGCCTGCTCAACCTCATGCCCAACAAGATCAAGACCGAGTTGCAGATGGCACGGCTCGTGGGCGCCTCGCCGCTGCAGGTCGAACTGTCGCTCGTGCGGATCGGCGGACACAAGGCGAAGAACACCTCGGAGGAACACCTGCTCTCCTTCTACGAGACCTGGGAGGAGGTGAAGCACCGCAAGTACGACGGCTTCATCATCACCGGTGCGCCGGTGGAGACGCTTCCCTACGAGAGCGTCACCTACTGGGACGAGATGCAGCAGATCCTCGACTGGACGACGACCAACGTCCATTCGACGATGAATGTCTGCTGGGGCGCGATGGCCGCCATCTATCACTTCCACGGCGTGCCGAAGCACGAGCTCAAGGAAAAGGCCTTCGGGGTCTACCGCCACCGCAACCTGTGTCCAGCTTCCGTGTTCCTGACCGGTTTTTCCGACGACTTCCAGGTGCCCGTATCGCGGTGGACCGAGGTGCGGCGCGAGGATATCGCCAAGGTGCCGGAGCTGAAGATCCTGATGGAATCGGAGGAAATGGGTGTCTGCCTCGTTGAAGAAGCGCAGGGTCGCCGCCTCTACATGTTCAACCACGTCGAATACGACTCCACGTCACTGGCCGAGGAGTATTTCCGGGACGTCAATGCCGGCGTGCCAATCAAGCTGCCGCACAATTATTTCCCGCACGACGACACCACCCTGACGCCGCAGAACCGCTGGCGCAGCCATGCCCATCTCCTGTTCGGAAACTGGATCAACGAGATCTACCAGTCGACGCCCTACCAGCTGGAGAAGATTGGATCGGTCTAGGATGCTGCTCCCGTTCTTCCTCAAGTTGAAGGCTGCAAGGCTTCCCGTCACGCTGCGGGAGTATCTGTCGCTGCTGGAGGGGATGAAGCAGGGGCTGGCGGATTTCGACGTCGAGGCCTTCTATTTCCTTGCCCGAACCTGCCTGGTGAAGGACGAGCGGCATATCGACCGGTTCGACCAGGTGTTTGCCGCCCATTTTCGCGGGCTGCAGTCGCTGGCTAGCGACCCCGGGGTCGACCCGGTGGCATTGCCGGAGGAGTGGCTTCGAAAGCTTGCCGAACGCTATCTGAGCGAGGAGGAAAAACGCCTTGTCGACGCGCTGGGCGGATTCGAGGCGCTGATGGAGACGCTGCGCCAGCGGCTTGCGGAGCAGGATGGTCGCCACCAGGGCGGTTCGAAGTGGATCGGTACCGCCGGAACCTCCCCCTTCGGCGCCTATGGCTACAATCCGGAAGGCGTGCGGATCGGCCAGGACCGTTCCCGCAACCGGCGTGCCGTCAAGGTCTGGGACAGGCGAGAGTTTGCCGATCTCGACGACAGCGTCGAACTCGGCACGCGCAACATCAAGATCGCGCTGCGGCGTCTGCGCCGCTGGGTGCGGGAAGGGGCGACGGAGGAATTCGATCTCGACGGCACGATCCAGTCGACCGCGCAGCACGGCTACCTCGATGTCCAGACGCGGCCGGAGCGGCGCAATGCCGTCAAACTCCTGATGTTCTTCGATGTCGGCGGCTCGATGGACGATCACGTGCTGGCGGTGGAACAGCTGTTTTCCGCCGCCCGGAGTGAGTTTCGCCATCTGGAACATTTCTACTTCCACAACTGCCTCTACGAGAGCGTTTGGAAGGACAACAGCCGGCGCTTCGAGCGTCTGCCGACGGAGACGGTCATCAACGGCTTCGGCAGTGACTATCGCGTCATCTTCGTCGGTGACGCCTCGATGAGCCCGTATGAAATCACCCATGCCGGCGGGTCCGTCGAACACTGGAACAAGGAACCCGGCGAGCTCTGGATGCGGCGGATGACGGATCATTTCCATCGCTGCGTCTGGCTGAACCCGGTCCCGCAGGCGCATTGGCAGTTCACCCAGTCGATCCTCCAGCTGCAGCGGATCGTTTCCGACCGGATGTTTCCGCTGACGCTCGGCGGTCTGGAGCAGGCCACGCGGGCGCTCGGCCGCTAGCCGCTTTGCCCGTTGCGCGAGGCGCCCAAATCGATCAGGTTCAGCCGGCACTGATTTGGGGGTTGAAATGGTCGAGCGCGAAGTTTTCGGAACAACGGCAAAGGGTGAGACCGTCTACCGAGTGAGGATCTCCGGCGGCGGACTGACGGCGCATGTCATGACTTGGGGGGCGGTTATCCAGGATCTGCGGCTCGCGGGCCACCAGCCGCCGCTCGTCCTCGGCTTCGATGCTTTCGATGACTATCCGAAGTATTCATCCTATTTCGGCGCGACGCCCGGGCGCTGCGCCAACCGAATCACCGAGGGCCGGTTCGAACTGGACGGCAAGGCCTACCAGCTGGAGCTCAACGAGAAGGGCGTCACCCATCTCCACGGCGGCAGCGACGGCATGGCCAAGCGCAACTGGGAGATCGTCGATCTCGCCGACGACCGGGTGGTGCTGCAGATCGTCGATCCCGACGGGCGCGCCGGCTATCCCGGCAACTGCACGGTGACGGCAACCTATCACCTGCACGGCGAGGGCGTGCTGACGGTGCTCTACGAATCGAGCACCGACCAGCCGACGCCCTGCAACATCTGCCAGCACACCTATTTCAACCTCGACGGCCGCGACACGGCGCTCGGCCACGACATCATGATCGCGGCGGACGAGATTACCGCCGTCGACGACCGGCAGTGCCCGACGGGCACGCTCCTGCCGGTGGCCTCGACCGCCTTCGACCTGCGCGAAATGGGGCCGATGGACCGGGAGGAGAACGGTGCGCGGGTGCTGTTCGACCACAATTTCTGTCTCTCGACCGAGAGGGTGGAGAAGCGCTCCGTCGCGCTTGCCCGCAGCACCTATTCCGGCGTCTCGCTGGAGGTGCGCACCACGGAGCCGGGCGTGCAGTTCTATTCCGGCTACAAGCTCGACGTGAAGGTGCCGGGCCACGACGGACGTCACTACGGTGCCTTCGCCGGCTTCTGCCTGGAAACGCAGATCTGGCCGGATGCGATCAACCACGCCAATTTCCCGGAGGCCGTTTTACGCCCCGGTGACGTGCTGCGGCAGGAGACGGATTACTGCTTCTCGAAGAGCTGAAGACTTTTTTGCAACCGCGCGCCCGGCGAAGGCTGGGCGCAGGTCATGCACAGGAGCCGCGTCTATGGTGACGCTTTGGCTGATAGATGGAGCCTGGGAGAAAATGGAGCGGGTGAAGCGATTCGAACGCTCGACCCCAACCTTGGCAAGGTTGTGCTCTACCCCTGAGCTACACCCGCTCATAACCGCGATCCTGGGGTAACGTTGGATCGAGGGCCGACCGTTGTTGCGGCGACGGGCGCTATATGGCTCAAGTGATTTTCGAATGCAACAGGGAAATGAAAGCCGGATGAGAATTTTCTGGCCGCGGCCGACAATTCCGGGGCATGCTGCCTGGAGATCGTCGCGCTGGCGAATTTCCCATTCTACCACGCCGCACCCCGCGCATCTGCTTGCGGCAGTGGCCACGGCACGATAAGCCTCCGGTGGCAGCCGATCCTGCCGCAGATTCACTTGAACCGCGTGGAACCATGAACGACGTTTCTTCCTCTCCCAAGACCCCCGAAGAGCTCTATGCGCTCCTCGATGATCTCGGCGTCTCCTATTCGACGCGAACACATGCACCGGTGTTCACCGTGGCCGAATCGGTCGGCCTGCGCGACGAGATCCCCGGCGGGCACACCAAGAACCTGTTCGTGAAGGACAAGAAGGACAAATATTTCGTCCTGACGGTCGAGGAGAATGCGGCCGTGGACCTGAAGACGGTCCACAAGGTGATCGGCGCGGCTAGCCGTGTCTCGTTCGGAAGACCGGAGAAGCTGCTGGAGTATCTCGGCGTCGCGCCTGGATCGGTCACCGTCTTCGGCGCCATCAACGACACGCGCAATCAGGTCACCTTCGTCCTCGACGAGGACCTGATGCAGAATGACGTCATCAACGGGCATCCGCTGTCCAACGATGCCACCACGTCGATCGAACGCAACGATCTCTTACGCTTCCTCGAGGCGACCGGCCATACGCCGCTAGTCTTGAAAGTGACCGACTGACATACAATGTTCCCACCCAGGTGAAGCGGTGACGACGAGATCCGGAGACATTTCATGAGCGGCACAGACAATCCTTACGGCGGTGGCTCTTACGGCGGCCAGATGACCGGCTCGGCGCAGTTCGGCGGCCCGGCAGCACCGGCGCCGGACCAAGCTTCGACGCCTGCCGGCAGCCTCATCAAGGACACCAGCACGGCTGCGTTCGCTGCGGACGTCATCGACGAATCGCGCCGGCAGCCGGTTCTGGTCGATTTCTGGGCGCCCTGGTGCGGTCCCTGCAAGCAACTGACGCCTATCCTGGAGCGCGTGGTCACGGAAGCGCAGGGGCGCGTCAAGCTCGTCAAGCTCAACATCGATGATCATCCGGCCATCCCGGGCCAGATGGGCGTCCAGTCCATTCCGGCCGTGGTTGCCTTCGTCGATGGCCGGCCCGTCGATGGCTTCATGGGCGCGGTGCCGGAAAGTCAGCTCCGCCAGTTCATCGACAAGGTCGCCGGCCCGGCCGGTGCCGATCAGGCGGCGGAAATCGAAGCGGCGCTCGCCGAGGCGGAAGGTTTGCTTGTGGCGGGCGACGTGCAGGCTGCTGCGCAGCTCTTCGGCGCGGTCTTGCAGGCGGATCCGGAAAACGCGAAGGCCGCCGCCGGTCTGATGCGGTGCATGATCGAACTGGGCGACGCGGCGCGCGCCTCGCAGATGCTGCAGTCCCTTCCCGAGGAGATTGCTGCGGATCCCGCCATCCAGGCGGTGGCGCGAAAGCTGCAGCAGTTCGAGGAAGCCCGCAAGCTGGGCGATCCTTCGGCCCTCGAGCACGAGCTTTCGCTCAACCCGGACCATCACGAGACTCGCATGAAGCTCGCAAAGATCCGCAATGCCGAAGGCAAGCGCGACGAAGCGGCGGAACATCTGCTGATGATCATGCGCAAGGACCGCACGTTCGACGACGACGGTGCCCGCCGTCAGCTCTTGGAATTCTTCGAGGCCTGGGGACCGAAGGATCCGGCCACCATCACGGCGCGCCGGCGGATGTCCTCGATCCTGTTTGCCTGAGAGCGGGCGCCCGAAGGCGGTCTTGCGATCCCCGCAGTCCGCCCCACATTAACTCCACAGACGGCGTCTCGCCGCTGCCTGTGGTCCTGGAGGTTGGGCCCCATGATTGTCGGAAATGCAAGATATGTGAAGCGCGAAGACCTGCCGGACACCGTGCGGGTATTTCCTCTCACGGGTGCGCTTCTGCTGCCGGGCGGCCAGCTGCCGCTCAACATCTTCGAGCCCCGTTATCTGGCCATGTTCGACGCCGCCCTTGCCGGTGACCGGCTGATCGGCATCGTCCAGCCGGTGCTGTCGGAACCGGCCGGCTCGACTGCGCTCCGGCCGGCCCTCAGCAGCGTCGGCTGCATCGGCCGGATCACATCCTTTGCCGAGACGGGGGACGGGCGCTATATCGCGTCGCTGAGCGGCGTCTGCCGCTTCCGCCTGCTTGACGAGACGGGGACCGGCCACCCCTACCGGAGCTTCAAGATCGCACCGCTTCTTGCCGATCTCTCGGCGGAGGACGACGAAGCGTCCGTCGACCGCGCCGCCCTGCTGCGGGTGTTCCGGGCCTATCTGGACGCCAACAAGCTGGAGGCCGACTGGGAAAGCGTGGAGCTTGCGGGCAACCGGACGCTGGTCAATTCCCTCTCGATGATGTCGCCCTTCGGGCCGGCGGAGAAGCAGGCGCTTCTGGAGGCGCCCGACCTCAAGACCCGCGCCGATACGCTGATTGCCATCACCGAGATGCTGCTCGCCCGCGGGGCAGGCGATTCCGACACCGTTCTGCAGTAGGTGCCCATGGACGAGCGTATCAGCAAAGTCGACCCGAAACTCCTGGAGCTTCTCGTCTGTCCGCTCACGAAGGCGCGGCTGACACTCGACCGCGACACCAACGAGCTGATCTCCGAAAAGGCGCGGCTTGCCTATCCGATCCGCGACGGCGTGCCGATCATGCTGGTCTCGGAAGCCCGCAAGCTGGAAGGCTGACGGGTCAGATTGCTTCACCGGCCAGAAGCTTCGGGCGATCCTCGCCCGAGATTCCGGCGGCCTGCCCGATCAGATAGGACTTCAGCCCCGGCATGCGTTCGACAAGGCCCAGCCCGAAATCGCGGGCAACCCGGATCGGCGTCACGTCGTTGGAGAAGAGCCGGTTGAGGACGTCGGTGGTCACTCCCATCCGGAAGGTGTCGAAGCGGCGCCAGGACTGGTAGCGCTCCAAAACGTTCAGTGCGCCGATGTCGAGGCCGAGGCGATCGGCTTCGACGATGGTTTCGGCAAGCGCTGCCACATCCTTGAAGCCGAGGTTGAGCCCCTGGCCGGAGATCGGGTGGATGCCGTGCGCGGCATCGCCCGCCAGCGCCAGGCGCGGGGCCACGAAGGCGCGCGACAGGGTCAGGCCGAGCGGGAAGGCCTTGCGGCCGCCGACAACGCTGATCTCGCCCAGCTTGTGCCCGAACCGGCGCTGCAGTTCCGCTTCGAAGACCAGATCGTCCGATGCGACCAGCCGATCGGCATCAGCCGTCCGCTCGGTCCAGACCAGGGATGACCGGTTGCCGGTGAGCGGCAGGATGGCGAAGGGCCCGGACGGCAGGAAGTGTTCCTCGGCCACGCCATCGTGGGGCCGCGCGTGGGCGACGGTCGTGACGATACCGGACTGGCCGTAGTCCCAGGTCACGGTC
Organism: Pseudorhizobium marinum; assembly: GCF_000705355.1. NCBI lineage: Bacteria > Pseudomonadati > Pseudomonadota > Alphaproteobacteria > Hyphomicrobiales > Rhizobiaceae > Pseudorhizobium > Pseudorhizobium marinum. The sequence continues at coordinate 189,520 of NZ_JMQK01000003.1, read as the reverse complement.
TTGATCCCCGCCATGTCGCGCAGCTTGGATCGTACGCCGTCGCAGGCGACGAGCAGGCGCGTCTCGACCGTCGTGCCGTCCGAGAGGGCCACGGTGGTGCTGGTGCTCGTGGTGGTGAAGCCGGTGGCCGAGAGGCCGTGGCGAATCGGGATGCCGAGCCGTTCGCAAGCGCCCCGGAGCGCCCGGACCATGGCGACGTTCGGGATCATGTGCGCGAAGGGAAGGCCTTCCTCGACGGCGCCGTCAAAGGTCAGAAACACGGGACGGACCGGCTCGGAGGTCCGCGAATCGGTAACGATCATGCGGTTGATCGGCTGGGCCTCGGGCGCGATCTCGTCCCAGACGTTGAGGACCCGCAGCATGCGGGTCGCGGCCGCGATGATCGCGGAGGCGCGCTCGTCCTTCTCCCAGACATGTCCGGGCGCTGCTTCCAGGATCTCGATCTTCAGGTGCGGCGCCGACTGCTTCACCGCCACGGCGGCCGCCAATCCGACGTAACCGCCACCGACAACCAAAATATCCAGCATTTGCAGGCACTCCCGTGTGACTTGAGAAGTTGACACCGTCCATATAGAGCATCCGGCATCTGCTTCCTATTGCCGGAGAACGCCATAATGTCGCGTCAGCCCCAATTCCAGGCCCCGATGGACCGGTTGCTTTCGACGCTCGACCTCGAAAAGCTCGAGGAAAATCTCTACCGCGGCCTCAGCCCGCAGGTGGGCTGGCAGCGGGTTTTCGGCGGCCAGGTGATTGCCCAGGCCCTGATGGCGGCGCAGCGGACGGTCGACGGCAACCGCTTCGTCCACTCCCTGCACGCCTATTTCATGCGTCCCGGCGATCCGGCAGTGCCGATCGTCTATCAGGTGGAGCGCATTCACGACGGATCAAGCTTTGCGACCCGCTGGATCGTTGCCATCCAGCATGGACGGCCGATCTTCTCGATGTCGGCCTCCTTCCAGGTGGAGGAAGACGGGTATGACCATCAGGTGCCGATGCCGCCGGTCACGCCGCCGGAGGACCTGATGGGGGAGAAGGAGTTCGAGGAGCTCTTCCTGGCCCAGGCTCCGGCCGCCGTCCGCAAATACTGGAACCAGGATCGGCCGATCGAGATCCGGCCGGTGTCGCTGGTGCATTATCTGACCAAGGAAAAGCTGGAGCCACGGCAGGATATCTGGGTCAGAGCGATCGGCGAGGTGCTTCCCGATCGGCACTACCAGGCTTGCGTCCTCGCCTATCTCTCGGACATGACGCTGCTCGACACTTCCCTTTATGCCCATGGGACCTCGATCTTCGATCCCAAGCTGCAGGTGGCAAGCCTCGACCACGCCATGTGGTTCCACCGGCCCTGCGCTCTGGATGACTGGTTGCTCTACACCCAGGACAGTCCGAGCTCGTCCGGTTCTCGCGGAATGACACGCGGCAGCCTCTATACGCGGTCCGGGACCCTGATCGCCTCGGTGGCTCAGGAGGGTCTGATCCGGAAACGGGCAGATGAATAAATATTCGGCATTTCCGAATATCTGCCTCTATTTTAATCGGCGGGCTGCTTTTTCACTGCCTCAGGTTTAGGCTTTTTCCCAAAAACCTACGTGTTTCAATTATTTATTAGTGCATCCCGAATCTGGCACGCCCTTTGTATGTAAAGAACCAGTCGCTGTCGTGATCAGCCAGCGATCAGGGAAGTCGGCTCCGGCCGAGTCAACAAAGGATGGGACGCCAGATGAAAATCGTGATGGCCATAATCAAGCCGTTCAAGCTGGATGAGGTGCGCGAAGCCCTTACCGCGGTCGGTATCCAAGGCCTGACCGTTACCGAAGTCAAAGGCTACGGACGGCAGAAGGGACATACCGAAATCTACCGCGGCACCGAATATGCGGTGAGTTTTCTGCCAAAGCTGAAGATCGAAATCGCCGTGGCCACGGATCTGGTCGAAAAGGCCGTCGATGCGATCGCCTCCGCCGCCAAGACCGGCCAGATCGGTGATGGCAAGATCTTCGTCTATTCGATCGAGCAGGCCGTGCGCATCCGGACCGGCGAGACCAACACAGAAGCGCTTTAAACGGCTGATTGGGGAGCTACCAATGCAATTTTCCAGAGTTTCAACCTCGTTCGGACGTCTGAGCGCTGCCACCGCAGCCCTGCTTTCGCCCGTCGTTGCCTTTGCGCAGGACGCAGCCGCGCCCGCCGCCGAGGCTGTTGCCGCCGCACCGGTTCCGGACAAGGGCGACACCGCCTTCATGTTCCTGTGCACGATCCTCGTCCTGTTCATGCTGATGCCGGGCCTCGGCCTGTTCTACGGCGGTCTCGTCCGCGCGAAGAACATGCTGTCCGTCCTGATGCAGTGCACGGTCGTCGGGGCCTCGATGATGCTCGTCTGGGTCATCTACGGCTATTCCTTTGCCTTCGGCGGCTCGGAAAACGCCTATTTCGGCGGAACCGCCAAGCTCTTCCTCTCGGGCATCACGATGGATTCGACGGCGGCAACCTTCTCGGATGCAGTCATTCCTGAGTACATCTTCATGCTGTTCCAGATGACCTTCGCGGCGCTGACGCCGGCGCTGATCGTCGGCGCCTTCGCAGAGCGCATCAAGTTCTCCGCAGCACTGCTGTTCTGCATCCTGTGGGCAACCTTCGTCTACTTCCCGGTCGCCCACATGGTCTGGGATGCCAATGGCCTGCTGTTTGCCATGGGTGCCCTCGATTTTGCCGGCGGCACGGTCGTCCACATCAATGCCGGCGTCGCCGGTCTGATCGGCGCCATCATGATCGGCAAGCGTACCGGTTTCGGCAAGGACATGATGGCACCGCACTCGATGACGCTGACGCTCGTCGGCGCCGCCATGCTCTGGGTGGGCTGGTTCGGCTTCAACGCCGGTTCCAACCTCGAAGCCTCGGGCGGCGCGATGCTGGCGACCGTCAACACCTTCATCGCAACGGCAGCCGCCATTGTGTCCTGGTGCATCGTCGAGAGCTTCACGCGCGGCAAGGCATCCATGCTCGGTGCGGCATCCGGCATGATCGCCGGTCTCGTCGCCATCACCCCTGCAGCCGGTATCGCCGGTCCGATGGGTGCCATCGTCATGGGCCTCCTGGTCTCGCCGCTGTGCTACTTCTTCATCGCCGTGATCAAGAACAAGTTCGGCTATGACGATACGGCAGACGTCTTCGGCGTCCATGGCGTCGGCGGCTTCTTCGGCGCGCTCGCCACCGGCATCTTTGCCTCCTCGTCGCTCGGCGGCATCGGCTATGCCGACGGCGTCACCATGGGCGGCCAGTTCATGACGCAGCTTACCGCCGTCGTCATCACCATCGTCTGGTGCGGCATCGTCTCGGCGATCCTCTACAAGGTTGTCGATGTCGTCGTCGGCCTGCGGGTCCCGGTCGAAGCGGAGCGCGAAGGCCTCGATCTCGCATCGCACGGCGAAGCGGCCTACCACTCCTGATCAAAACCCTGGGGCAGCGAAAGCTGTCCCAGGACGATCACCGGGTCCAATTCTGGTGGATCACACAGCGCCCGGGCGGCCAGCCCGGGCGTTTTTGTGCGCTTTTGCGCGTGTCGCGTCGAATGTGGTTAAAGCCACGTTAACCAACCGCGCGCTACCTTGCCGCCACAATGGCGACGTGCGTGCTCCTGCGACCGTCACTGTTTTCAGGTGTTTGAACGGCGGGCAGGGTAATGGGCAGAAGCAATTCGGCAGCGATGGGCAATGGGTCGGCCAAAGCCATGCTGACAGCCTTCATCGTTCGGCAGGCCCTGGCGCTGGCCGGATTTGCGATCTTCCTCGGTCTGGCCCTGGCCGTTGCTGCGCTGGCCACCTGGAACGTCGCCGATCCGAGCTTTTCCTACGCCACCGATAACCAGCCAACCAATCTGCTCGGGCATGCCGGCGCCGCGTTCGCCGACCTGATGATGCAGTTCCTGGGGCTCTCGAGCCTCGTCGCGCTGCTGCCGCTGCTGGCCGTCGCGCTGGCGCTGATCTCGGGCCGTAGGTTCAACCGGCTTCCGGCGCGGCTTGCCGCCTGGGGTGGCGGCACGCTGCTGGCCTCGGCCTCGCTCGGCTGCTTTCCCGCCCCCTTCACCTGGCCGATCCCCAACGGAATCGGTGGCGTCATCGGCGACATGATCCTGCGGTTTCCCGCCCTTTTCGTAGGCGCCTATCCGACCGGCATGCTGGCGACCATCCTCGGTCTCGTCTTCGCGGTTCCGGCCGTCTGGCTGCTGCTCTTTGCCTCCGGTCTCGTCGGCGATGCCTTCGAGGACCACGAGGACGAGGAGCGCATGCCTGTCGCGGCGCCCGCGACCCGCGGTCGCCCGGCTCTCGACGACGAGGAAGACGACGACGACAGCACGTTTGCCGGTTTCCTGGCGCTGGGAGCGCTGGCGCATTACTGGTACATCGCCCAGGCCCGCACCCGGCGGCTGCTCGGCATCAAGCGGACCCCGCGCGACACATTCGACCAGCCCTATGACTTCAACGATGACGAATTCGGGACACTGAACGAGCCGGTGCGGCCGAAGGCCGCTTCTGCCGGACACCGGGTCGAGCCGTCTCTCGACGGTCCGGCCGAAGGTTCGAGCCGCCGCTCCATTGTCGCGCCACCCATGGCGCAGGATGACGACGAGGACGACTTCGACGACGACGTCCGCCCGGCCGGCATCCTGCCGGAGGATGATGACGTGCCCTTCGCCGTGTCGCGCCCGGCAGCGCCTGCCGGCGCCCGGTCTCAGCCGCGGGTCATTGCGCCGCCACCGCCGCCGAAGCCCAGCGCCCGTGTTGCCCGCGATGCGCAGGGCTCGTTCATCGATCGGGACGGCTTCCAGCTTCCTTCCGTTCACCTGCTGGCCGAGCCCAAGGCGGTTGCGCGCGATGCGACCCTGTCGGCGGATGTCCTGGAGCAGAATGCCCGCATGCTGGAAGGCGTGCTGGAGGATTTCGGCGTCAAGGGCGAGATCATCCACGTCCGTCCCGGTCCGGTCGTGACACTCTACGAGCTGGAACCGGCGCCCGGTATCAAGTCGTCGCGGGTCATCGGCCTGGCGGACGACATCGCCCGCTCGATGAGCGCGATCGCCGCCCGCGTGGCCGTCGTTCCGGGGCGCAATGCGATCGGTATCGAGCTGCCGAACCGTACGCGCGAGACCGTCTATCTGCGCGAGATGATCGGCAGCAAGGATTTCGAGAACAGCAAGGCGAAGCTCGCCATGGCGCTCGGCAAGACCATCGGCGGCGAGCCGGTGGTGGCGGATCTTTCCAAGATGCCGCATCTTCTGGTCGCCGGTACCACCGGCTCCGGCAAGTCGGTCGCCATCAACACCATGATCCTCTCGCTTCTCTATCGCTACACGCCCGAGAAGTGCCGACTGATCATGATCGATCCGAAGATGCTCGAACTCTCCGTCTACGACGGCATTCCGCACCTCCTCTCGCCCGTCGTGACCGACCCGAAGAAGGCTGTGGTCGCGCTCAAGTGGACCGTGCGCGAAATGGAGGAACGCTACAAGAAGATGTCGAAGATCGGCGTGCGCAACATCGACGGCTTCAACAGCCGCGTCGAGCAGGCCATCGCCAAGGGCGAGGTGCTGACCCGCACGGTGCAGACTGGCTTCGACCGCCAGACGGGCGAGGCAATGTACGAGACCGAGGAATTCGATCTGCAGCCGATCCCCTATATCGTCGTCATCATCGACGAAATGGCCGATCTGATGATGGTCGCCGGCAAGGATATCGAAGGCGCCGTCCAGCGCCTGGCGCAGATGGCCCGAGCGGCGGGCATCCATGTCATCATGGCAACCCAGCGTCCGTCCGTCGATGTCATCACCGGCACGATCAAGGCGAACTTCCCGACCCGCATCTCCTTCCAGGTCACCTCGAAGATCGACAGCCGGACGATCCTCGGCGAACAGGGCGCCGAGCAGCTGCTCGGCATGGGCGACATGCTCTACATGGCCGGAGGCGGCCGCATCCAGCGCGTCCACGGTCCGTTCGTCTCCGATACCGAAGTCGAGGAGATCGTCGCCTACCTGAAAACCCAGGGCTCACCGCAATATCTGGAGGCGATCACGGCAGACGACGATGACGAGAACGATGGCGGCGGCCCGGCCGGCACGTCCAATCTGTCGGATTCCGAAGACCCGTATGACCAGGCGGTTGCGATCGTGCTGCGCGACGGAAAGGCGTCGACCTCCTATATCCAGCGGCGGCTCGGCATCGGGTACAACCGTGCGGCGTCGCTGATCGAGCGGATGGAGAAGGAAGGGTTGATCGGCGCGGCCAACCACGCCGGAAAGCGCGAAATCCTCGTGCCCACGGAGAGCGACATCTTGGAACGCTAAATGCGCATTGCGCGTTGGCCATCAAGCTGCCGCGTTTTGTTTCCACGAAGCGGTGAAGGAGACAGAAGACGATGATGAAAAAGACTGCCAACTCTGCCTGGACGGGCTCCCTCAGCCGCCGAGGCTTTTCCCTCGGCCTGATCGGCCTTGCGGCCTCTGCCGCGCTGCCGGCCCCGGTATTTGCGCAGGCCGCATCGCCTGCAGCGCAAAGGATCGCCGACCATTTTTCGTCCGTCAAGACGATGATGGGCGAGTTCGTCCAGTTTGGACCCCGCGGCGAGCAGACGGGCGGCAAGTTCTTCATCGAGCGGCCTGGCAAGCTCCGTTTCAATTTCGAAGACCCGTCGCCGATCCGCGTCATCGCCGACGGAGCCAATGTGGTCATCGGAAACACGAAGCTGAAGACCTGGGACCTCTACCCCCTGTCGAAGACGCCACTCAGCCTGCTCCTGGCGGAGCGGATCGACCTGTCCGACGAAACGGTCAGAAGCGTTCGCGAAGAGCCGGATCTGACCACGATCGTGCTGGGCAACCGGACCATCTTCGGCGATTCCACCATCACCATGATGTTCGATTCCAAGACCTTTGAGCTGCGCCAGTGGACGATCACCGATGCGCAGAACAAGGACACGTCGGTGATGATCTACAACGTCAAGAACGGTGTCGGCTTCGATGAACGGGTGTTCCGTATCCCTTACGACGAAGTTCGCAAGATCTAGCCACACATGAACCGGCAAGGGACCCGCGCGGGTCCCTTTTTTGCTTCACCAGCCGCGCAAAATTGCCTACACCTCCGGCACCTGCCTGAGGACCCTGCATGACATTCTCCATCACCACCTGGAACATCAATTCGGTGCGGCTGCGCATGCCCATCGTCCAGCAGTTCATTGTCCGCCACCAGCCAGACATCCTGTGCCTTCAGGAGATCAAGTGCCAGGAGCACGAGTTCCCGCTGCAGCCGCTCAAGGATCTGGGATACCAGCACATCATCATCCACGGGCAGAAGGGCTATCACGGCGTCGCCATCGCGTCGCGCGTGCCGCTGACCGAAGACCAGCGGCAGAATTACTGTGGCGTCGGCGATGCCCGCCATATCTCGGCGATCTTCGAGCGCGGCTCGCGTCGGATCCGGATCCACAATTTCTATGTGCCGGCCGGCGGCGACGAGCCGGATCGTGCGATCAATCCGAAGTTCGGACACAAGCTGGATTTCGTGGAGGAGATGAAAGCGCTGAAGGCGGATGCCATGCCCGGCATTGCCTCAATCCTGGTCGGCGACCTCAACATAGCGCCGCTCGAACACGACGTCTGGTCGCACAAGAAGATGCTGAAGGTCGTCAGCCACACGCCTGTGGAAACGGAGGGTATGCTGGAGATTATGGCGAAGGGAAACTGGCTCGACCTGATGCGCCAGCATGTGCCGGACGAGGAGAAGCTCTACACCTGGTGGAGCTACCGCGCCAAGGACTGGGAGGCTGCCGATCGTGGTCGGCGGCTCGACCACATCTGGTCATCACACGACCTCGGGCCGTTTCTCGATCGCATCGATGTGCTGAAGGAAGCGCGTGGCTGGAACCAACCGTCGGATCACGTTCCGGTCACGGCGGTATTCAAGTTCTAGGTCGGCAAGGCCGGTCTAGCTGAACCGGCCTTGCATCCCGGCGGCAGCGCTGGCCAAGGCGACGATATTGTCGCGAATGCGGCTCTCCACCAGCTGCCCCACCCGTGGGTATTCCTCCAGCAGCCGGTGAAACAGGCTGCGGGTGATCCGCAGGACTTCGGAGTCCTCCAGCGCGATGGCGGTGTATTTGCGCTCGACCATGGTCACCAGCGCCAGCTCGGACAGTAGCGTGCCCGGCGTTGCGACCGTATCGAGCGGAGTGGCTCCCTCCCTTGTCGAGACGACAAGCTCGAACGCACCTTTCGATACGATGAAGGCGGATTCCGCCGGCGAGGCTTCGCGAAACAGCTCCTGCCCGGCGGCCACTCCCCGCCGTTCCGCCCCAAAGGCGAGCAGCCGCAGCTGGTCCTCGTTCAATTCCCGGAACAGGGGCACCTGGGAGAAGAGGCGGATGTCATCTTTGAGGGACATGGGGCGGCCTAGGGTACGATCTTGTAGCCGCCGTTCTCGGTCACGAGAATTTCGGCACTGGAAGGGTCTCGCTCGATCTTCTGGCGAAGCCGGTAGACATGGGTTTCGAGCGTATGGGTGGTGACGCCGGAGTTGTAGCCCCAGACCTCTTCGAGAAGGACATCGCGGGTGACGACCTTCTGGTCGGCCCGGTAGAGGTAACGGATTATGGCCGATTCCTTTTCCGTCAGGCGGATCTTCTTTCCATCGTCCGTCGTCAGAAGCTTCTGGCTGGGCTTGAAGATGTAGGGGCCGACGGTGAAGGTGGCATCCTCGCTCTGCTCGTACTGGCGAAGCTGTGCGCGGATGCGGGCCAGCAGCACCGCGAAGCGAAATGGCTTGGTGATATAGTCGTTGGCGCCCGCCTCGAGGCCGAGGATCGTGTCGGAATCGGTGTCATGCCCGGTCAGCATGATGATCGGCGCCTTGAAGCCGTTCTTGCGCAGAAGCTTGACGGCCTCCCGGCCATCCATGTCCGGCAGTCCCACGTCCATGATCAGCAGATCCACCTGAGTGGCCTTCGCCACCTGCATTGCCTTGGTGGCGTTCGCCTCCTGCAACAGCGAGAACTCTTCATAGAGCGACAGCTGCTCCATCAGCGTTTCGCGCAGATCGTCGTCGTCATCCACCAGCAATATCGTGCGAGCTGCCATATGTTCTTGCCTCTTGTTTTGCCTCGCCCATACCTCGTCTACGACGTGAGCGGGCAATTGGTTCAGGCACTTGATCTAAGTGGTATCGTGCTATGATTTCAAACCAAATCATCTTTAAAGCAACAACTCGTGAGGAAAATGGCGAATTTACGCAGATCGCCGGGTAAATCGAAAGTTGTGGTCACCGTTCGGTCCGCCCCCGGCAATGCCTGCCGCGGCATCGTCTCCTTCGGCGGCATCACGGTTCCGGCAGCGCTCGGCCGCTCCGGCCGCACGGCCTTCAAGCGGGAAGGCGACGGCGCCACGCCGATTGCCGTCATGCGCCTGCTGTACGGTTTTACCCGCGGGGATCGCGTCCAGGCGCTGCGGACGTCCCTGCCGATGAGGCGCATCTCCCGCGACATGCTTTGGTGTGACCAGCCGGAGCACCCAAGCTATAATCGGCTGGTGCGTGCTCCGTTCCGATCAAGCCACGAAGACATGATGCGCCAGGACGGGCTCTACGACATCTGCCTCGTTCTCGACTGGAACATCACCTCGCGCCGCCGCTACCGCGGCTCGGCCATCTTTTTCCACCTGATCAAGCCGGGCTATCCGCCGACGGCGGGCTGCGTCGCGATCAGTCTCAAGGACATGCGGCGGCTGATCCCCTTCCTGCGCCGCGGAACGATCGTGCGGGTGCTTTAAGGAGGCCGATCAGGCTGAGGTGTCGCATAGCCGTAATGGTAGGGTCCTAGTGTCGGCTGGTAGATCCAAACCCCTCAGCAGGAGGCTGCCATGACCGACGAACACTGTCCGAAGATGTTCCCGACCACCCAGTTGGAAGAGGCGGATGGGGACGGCCATAATTCCAGCGCCAACGCCACAATGGGCGAAATCATCAGCCGCCGTTTCTCGCGCCGCAACTTTCTGCAGGGCTCGCTGGCCGTTTCCGCGATCGCCGCGACCGTCAGCCCGCTTGCCCTGATGACAGCCGAGAAGGCGAGAGCCGCCGGTGGTTCGGCCTTCTCCTTCACGGAAGTGGAAGCCGGTGTCGACGCCAACCATCACGTGGCGGAAGGCTATGACGCCGACGTGCTGCTGCGCTGGGGCGATCCGCTGTTCGCCGATGCGCCCGAGTTCGACCCGACCAACCAGACTGCGGAGGCCCAGGCCAGGCAGTTCGGCTACAACAACGATTACGTCGGCTTCATTCCGCTCGATGGCGCCGCCGACCATGGCCTGTTGGTGGTCAACCACGAATACACCAACCCGCACCTGATGTTCCCGGGCCTCGTCACCCTCGTCGACGGCAAGGTCGAGCAGGGCCCGCTCAGCAAGGATCAGGTCGATGTCGAGATGGCGGCCCATGGCGGCACCATCGTCGAGATCCGCCGCGTGGACGGCAAGTGGCAGGTGGTCCGCGACGGCGCCAACAACCGCCGCATCACCGTCAACACCGAGATGCAGATCACCGGTCCGGCGGCCGGCCATGACCGCCTCAAGACCGCAGCCGACGCGACCGGTACCCAGGTCATCGGCACGCTCAACAACTGCGCCGGCGGCGTGACGCCCTGGGGCACCTACATCATGGCCGAGGAGAACTTCCACGGCTACTTCATGGGCGACCTGCCGGCCGATCACGCGGAAGCCGCCAACTACGAACGCTACGGCGTTCCGGATGGCAGCTACGAGTGGGGCCGGTTCTACGACCGCTTCGATCTCGCCAAGGAGCCGAACGAGCCGAACCGCTTCGGCTGGGTCGTCGAGGTGGACGTCATGGACCCGACCTCGACGCCGAAGAAGCGCACCGCGCTCGGCCGCACCAAGCACGAGGGGGCCGAGTCGATCGTCGCGAAGAACGGCAAGGTCGTCTTCTATCTCGGCGACGACGAGCGTTTCGACTATGTCTACAAGTTCGTGACTGACGGCACCTACAATGCCGACGATCGCGCCGCCAATATGGATCTTCTCGATGCCGGCACGCTCTATGTGGCGAAGTTCGAGGAAGACGGCAGCATGGAATGGCTGCCGCTCGTCCACGGCCAAGGCCCGCTCACGGAAGAAAACGGTTTCGCCAGCCAGGCCGACGTGCTGATCGAGACCCGCCGCGCAGGTGATGTCCTGGGCGCCACAAAGATGGACCGTCCCGAAGACGTCCAGCCGAACGGGGTCAACGGCAAGGTCTATGTCATGCTGACCAACAACACGAAGCGCAAGCCGGATCAGGTGAATGCGGCCAACCCGCGTGCCGAAAACGCGTTCGGCCACATCATCGAGATCTCGGAAGCCGAGGGAGACTTCGCCGCCACCTCCGGCACCTGGGAAGTTTTGCTGAAGTGCGGCGATCCTTCCGTCGCCGAAGTGGGCGCTACCTTCTCGACGGAAACGACGAAGAACGGCTGGTTCGGCATGCCTGACAACTGCGCCGTCGATTCGGCCGGCCGCCTGTGGGTCTCGACCGACGGCAACAGCAACAAGGCGACCGGCCGCACCGATGGTCTCTGGGCCGTCGATACGGAGGGCGATGCCCGCGCGACGTCGAAGCTGTTCTTCCGGGTTCCTGTCGGTGCCGAAATGTGCGGTCCTCTGTTTACGCCCGATGACGAGACGGCGTTCGTTGCCGTGCAGCATCCGGCCGACGGCGGCGAGGACTGGGATGGCCATGGTCGTCCGTCCTACTACGAGGACCTGTCGACCCGCTGGCCGGACTTCAAGGACGACATGCCGGTAAGGCCTTCCGTCGTGGCGATCACCAAGGTCGGCGGCGGCAAGATCGCCGTCTGATCCGCGAAAGAAGCAGAAAACGGAGCTCCGCGTTGGCGCGGGGCTCCCCTTCTAGCGAAGCGAGCGCGGCGTCAGGAAACCGGCGAGAAAGCCGGATCCGGGTTCGACGCTCGGCCAGTCGCCGATAGCAAAATCGATCACCGCCAATGCGCCGGTCGGATATTTCTCGGCCATCGCGTCGCGCGCCTGCGCATGTCCTTCACCCACCAGCATCAGCGCCAGCTCCTGCAGGCCCGGATTGTGCCCGATCATCAGCACGGTATCGGTATTTGCATCCGTCTTGCGCAGAACCTCGAGCATCTGGGCCGCGGAAGCGTCATAGAGCGCCGGCGTGACGCGGGCCTCCACCGCGCACGGCAGCCGGCTCTTCACCAGTTCCCAGGTTTCCTGCGTCCGTCTTGCGTCGGAAACGAGCGCGAGACCGGGAATGAGATGCTCGCGCGCCATGTGGTTGCCCATCGCCCGCGCCGCCTTCTCTCCCCGTTCGGCAAGAGGTCTCTCGTGATCCGGCACGCCCTCCGGCCAGGCGGACTTGGCATGCCGCAGGAGGAGCAGCCTGCGGTGGCGCGGTGGCGCTTTTCCGTCCGCGTGATCGGCCATGGTGTCCCCTCCGCATGTGTTTTTCCGAGACTCCTACATGGAGCGGCAACATCCGCAGGTCCAGGCATTCCCGACGGACGGCGGGTACAGCTGCAACGCAAGATGCCGCCGGCAGGGCCGGCGGCATCTCTTAAAGCCAAGACGTCAGGATGGACGTGTTATTTCCACTCGCGGATGTCGACGAAGTGGCCGGCGACAGCGGCGGCCGCCGCCATGGCCGGGGATACCAGGTGCGTGCGGCCCTTGTAGCCCTGGCGGCCTTCGAAATTGCGGTTTGAGGTCGAGGCGCAACGCTCGCCCGGCTTCAGCCGGTCGTCGTTCATCGCCAGGCACATGGAGCAGCCCGGCTCACGCCATTCAAAGCCGGCATCGAGGAAGATCCTGTCCAGCCCCTCGGCCTCTGCCTGTTCCTTGACGAGGCCGGAGCCCGGGACGACCATGGCCGAGACGGTTGGAGCGATCGTGCGGCCCTCGACCACCTTGGCGGCCGCGCGCAGGTCCTCGATACGACCATTGGTGCAGGAACCGATGAAGACCCGGTCGATGGCGATGTCGGTGATCTTCGTCCCCGGCTTCAGGCCCATGTAGTCGAGCGCGCGCCACTTCGACGTCCGCTTGTTCTCGTCCTGGATTTCGTCCGGGTTGGGCACGGCGCCCTGAACGGAGATGACATCTTCCGGCGAAGAGCCCCAGGAGACGATCGGCGGCAGGTTTGCCGCGTCGAGCACGATGACCTTGTCGAAATGCGCGCCCTCGTCGGAGTGCAGGCCCTTCCAGTAGTCGAGCGCCATGTCCCAGGCCTTGCCCTTCGGCGCCCGCGGCTTGTCCTTGATGTATTCGAAGGTCGTCTCGTCGGGTGCGATCAGGCCGGCACGGGCACCGCCTTCGATCGTCATGTTGCAGATCGTCATGCGGCCTTCCATCGACAAGGCGCGGATCGCCTCGCCGGCGAATTCGATGACGTGGCCGGTGCCGCCGGCGGTGCCGATCTCGCCGATGATGGCGAGGATGATGTCCTTGGCGGTGACGCCCGGCGGCAGCTGGCCATCGACACGCACCAGCATGTTCTTCGCCTTCTTCTGCACCAGCGTCTGGGTCGCCAGCACGTGCTCGACCTCGGAGGTGCCAATGCCGTGGGCGAGTGCCCCGAAGGCGCCATGGGTCGAGGTGTGGCTGTCGCCGCAGACGATCGTCATGCCGGGAAGCGTGAAGCCCTGCTCCGGCCCGACGATGTGGACGATGCCCTGCCGCTTGTCCTTCTCGGAGTAGTATTCGACGCCGAAATCGTGGGCGTTCTGGGCCAGCGCCTCCACCTGGATGCGGCTTTCCTCGTTCTTGATGCCGATGTGGCGGTCCGGCGTTGTCGGAACGTTGTGGTCGACGACGGCCAGCGTCTTCTGCGGCGCACGGACCGTGCGGCCGGCAAGCCGCAGTCCTTCGAAGGCCTGCGGGCTTGTCACCTCATGGACGAGGTGACGGTCGATGTAGAGGAGACAGGTGCCGTTGTCGTCGCTGACGACGTGGTCGTCCCAGATCTTGTCGTAGAGGGTGCGAGGTGCGCTCATGGCTGCCATCCATTGGAAATGTAAATGCGGGAAAGAGGCCGGCACGTATCGCTGCCGGTGCGATATGGATCAGCTCAGCGAAGTCGGCTGTTCAGAGCGCCGGAAATGCGCGCGAAAAAGCGTGCCGGCAGACGCTTGTGGTCCTGCAGCACGATGAACTGGTTCGCGAGGCATCCGAATTTCGATCCCATGGCGGGGTATTTAGCAGTTTTGCGACGCCCGTTCAACATGGATGCGCGCTGGGCTCATCAGGCGCGCTGGTCTGCGCTCCCGGCGACCAGCTGGTCCAGGGACAGCCGCCCCGGCCCACGGGCGATGATCAGCAGCAGACAGGCGGCCCAGGTGCCGTGCGTCGGCCAGGCGTCGGGATAGACGAAGATCTGGATCACCAGCGTCATGGTCAGCAGCCCGAGGGCGGCCAGGCGGCTGCCAAGCCCGATCACCAGCAGCACCGGCAGCAGATGCTCGGCAAGCGTCGCCAAGTGGGCGGCAATCACCGGGCTGAGCAGCGGCAGGGCGTATTCGTGCTCGAACAGATAGACCGCATTTTCCGACACGCGCCAGCCGTCGAGCTTCGTCTGCCCAGACTTCCAGAAGACGGCGGCGATCGACAGGCGGGCGACGATCGCGATCAGGTCGTGTGGAATACGGTCGAGCAGGCCCATCCCATCCCGCAGGCGGCGCGACAGGTTGTGGTCGGCGGAAACGGCGCTCGGACTGCTCATGGCTGCTCTCCCTCTTGTGTATGGATGGCTGAAACGGCGCCGGCACCCAGCGCACCGGCCAGATTGGCGGCGAGGTCGAAGGCGGCATCGACAGCCATCGCCGCTTCTGCCGCGGTCGTCAGCGTCTCGCCGTCGGTTAGCGCTTCCAGGAAGACGGCACCGCCGGGCGGCAGCCGCAACACCTCGACGACCAGATGCGGCCGCACGACCAGCGCATCCTGCGGCGTCCAGTCGGCAATTGCCGCCGCCGGCAGCTCGCCGGCGTTCATCGCCCAGATCGTGACGACGGGGAAGGCGGAACGCAGGATGGCGGCGGCTGGGTGGAGGGTGAAACGGAGGTCGCCGAGGCGTTCCGGCGTGATCGACGCAAGCCGGACCGGATCGAGCGGTGCGGCATTGGCGGCGTGGTAGGCGCGTCCGCGGGCAATCTCCAGCCGCATCACGTCGGGCAGGTACGGCACGGACTGCGCCGGCGGAAAACCGGCCGCGAACTCGGGAAGATCGTCCCCGTACAGGAAGAGCAGCGGCGAACGCGGCGGATGCGCGCGGATGAAGGTGTCGGCCATCGCGGCAAAGAAATCCTCTCCCACGATCCGTTCTGCGGCGGGAAAGCGGCTGGCGAGCGCCCGGCGCAGGCCCATCATGACGTTGTTGCGGTAGACGTCGTAGCGCGCCTTGGGCTGCCGTGAATTCCACGAGGACAGACCGTCCGGAAGCGGGCTGTCGGGCGCCATCAGCGCCGCGGCAAATCTCTGCTGCATGGTCGACATGATCGCCTCCTAGGCTGCCAGCGCCGACCGGCGCAGAATGGCTTCCGCAGCCTCGGCTTCGGACCGCAGCACCGGCCAGTCCGGCACGTCGTTGTCCCATTCGATGAGCGTGGCCACCGGTCCGATGCGGGCGACGACCTCTGCGTAGAGCGCCCAGACCGGATCGCGCACCGGGGTGTCATGGGAATCGATCAGCAGTGGCGCGCCCAGATCGTCCTCTGTCTCGGAATGCCCGCCGAGGTGGATCTCGCGCACGTGGCGGATCGGGAAGCACGCCAGGTAGCTGCGGGGGTCGGTGTTGTGGTTGGTCGAGGCGACGAAGACGTTGTTGATGTCCAGCAGCAGGCCGCAACCGCTTCGTTTCACCACCTCGTCGAGGAAGTCCGTCTCCTCGTAGGTGCTTTCCTCGAACAGCAGGTAGGTTGCAGGGTTCTCGAGCAGCATCTGGCGCCCGAGCGTGGTCTGGACCTCGTCGATGTGCCGACAGATCTGTTCGAGCGTTTCGCGGGTGTAGGGGAGTGGAAGCAGGTCGTTCAGGAAGGTCGTGTCATGGGTGGACCAGGCGAGGTGCTCGGAGAAACTCTCCGGCTGGTAGCGGTCACAGACTTGCCTCAGGCGCCGGAGATGGTCCTGGTCGAGGGGCTGCAGCGAACCGATCGACAGGCCGACGCCGTGGATGGACAGTGCGTAGTCTTCCCTTAGTCGGCTAAGCTGCGCATGGGGTGGTCCGCCGGCGCCCATGTAGTTCTCGGCATGCACCTCGAAGAAGCCGACCGGCTGCCGCTCGGCATCGATCATGGCGAAATGCTCGGGCTTGAAGCCCACGCCCGCACGGGCGGGAAGCTGCGATGCTTTCATGACGCGTCTCCGGAAGAAGAGGCGCCGCAGCCATTGCGGCGCCTTTGCTCGTCAGCCTGCGGCTCAGGCGGGAGCCGGGCCGGCTTCCAGCATGCCGTGGCCGTTCGGCGTCATCATCGCCTGGCAGGTGCCGGCCGGTACGAGCTTCCAGGCATTCTGCTGGTAATCGACCTTGGAGGTACCGGCGCAGGTGGTGCCGGGGCCGGCGGCGCAATCGTTCTGTCCCTTGAGGGCAACGCCGTAGCACTTCTCCTTGCCCGCTTCCTGGGCGAAGGCGGGGGATGTGATCGACGCGAGTGCCGAGGTGACGGATGCCGCGATGGCAAGGGATATCATGCTGGTCTTCATGTTCGGTCTCCCTGGTAAGCAGAGCCTCTCTGGCCTGCATGGAGACTTACGCCCGGTGCTGAGCGGGTGTTACATCGGGATCGAAAATTCCTGCGAAAGGGTGGGTGAGGCCCACGCCGATTTGTTTGGACGGTACCGCCATATGCTCTATCGTGGAGATGGTTGCTCGAAACGCCTCGACAAGAAAAACCGCAGGCGCGTGTAACGATCGGTTCGGCGGCGGCGTAGGACTATCCGAATGAAAGATCTGGCGCGTGAAGAGCAGTGGTCCGCGTGGATGCGGGCGGCGATCGGTGGTGACACGCATGCGTATCACCGCTTCCTCTCGTCCGTTGCGCCGCACCTGCGCACCATGGCACGCCGGCGCTGCGCCCAGTTCGGTGCGCCCGCCAGTGAGGCCGAAGACATCGTGCAGGAGGTTTTGCTGTCCATCCACCTCAAACGTGGCACCTGGGATTCATCGCGCCCCATCGCACCCTGGATCTCGACCATCATCCGCAACAAGCTGATCGACAGCCTGCGCCGGCGCGGCCGTCATATCGACGTGCCGCTGGATGACGTGATCGCCGTGCTGCAGGTCGACGAGCAGGCGCAGGCGCAGGAACGGCTCGATGTGGACCGGATCCTGAAGACACTGAAGGAACCCCAGCGGACGATCGTCCAGGCGATCTCGGTGGAAGGCAGCAGCGTTCGCGAGACGGCAGGCCGGGTCAATATGACCGAGGGGGCGGTCCGCGTGGCACTGCACCGGGCGTTGAAGGCGCTATCGCTGACCTATCGGGAGCCAATGACGTGAAGACCGACGAACTCATCAACCTGCTGTCCCAGGATTCGGCGGTCCGCTTCCGCTTCGGCCAGGCACTGGCGGTTGCCCTTCTCGCAGGTGTCCTGCTTGCAGGCCTGTTCTTCTTCGCAGCGATGGGGTTTCGGCCCGACATCTACGCGGCGCTGGAGAGCCTCCGATTCATCTTCAAGCTCGTGGTGACCCTGGCGCTGTTCCTGGCCGCCTCCAACCTGATGGTGCAAATCGGGCGGCCGGGTGCCCGGCTTCAATGGCCGGCCGTCACGCTCGTGCTGGTGCCGCTGCTGCTGGTGGGGGCCGTGGTCGCAGAGCTTGCGGCGGTCCCCTCTGCCAGGTGGGGCGCGCAGATGATCGGGCGCAATGCGCACGAGTGCCTGTCGCTGATCCCGCTTTTGTCGATCGGCCCGCTTTCGGCATTCATCCTCGCCCTGCGCCAGGGCGCTCCGCAACATCCGGGCAGAGCCGGCGCGGTGGCCGGGTTGGCGGCGGGCGGGCTTGCAGCGGCCTTCTATGCCTCCAACTGCACCGACGACAGCCCGCTCTTCGTGGCCCTCTGGTACACGCTGGCGATCGGTATCGTCACCGGCGCCGGCTATCTTGCCGGAAAGCGTTGGCTGACCTGGTAGCCGGCCGAACGGTATTGCGGCCACGGCAATAAAAAAGGCGGCCCGGAGGCCGCCTTTTCTGCAATCTGATGAAACGCTTATTCTGCAGAGGTCTCTGCAGCCTTTGCGTCTTCCGCTGCCTGGGCAGCAGCAGCTTCCGCTGCCTTTGCTTCTTCGGCTTCGGCTGCTGCCTTCTCGGCGGCAAGCGCCTGAGCTGCTGCAACCTTTTCAGCCTCGATGCGGGCCTTTTCTTCCGCAGCGGCGGCGCGCTCGGCGTCGTTCAGCTTGCGGGCGCGGGTGCCCGTGTCTTCGACGATACGAGCCGACTTGCCGCGACGATCGCGCAGGTAGTAAAGCTTGGCGCGGCGAACCTTACCGCGGCGGACGATTTCGACGCCTTCGACGAGCGGCGAATAGACCGGGAATACGCGCTCGACGCCTTCGCCGTAGGAGATCTTGCGAACCGTGAAGCTCTCGTTGATGCCGCCGCCGGAGCGGGCGATGCAGACGCCTTCATAGGCCTGCACGCGGGTACGGGTGCCTTCGCGGACGCGAACGTTGACGCGGACGGTGTCGCCGGCAGAGAATTCCGGCAGCTTGCGCTGGGCTTCGATCTTGGCGGCCTGTTCGGCTTCCAATTCCTGAATGATGTTCATAGGTCAAACCTCTATGTTTTTCTGAAACAGCCAGAGCGCTCGGTCGTCATCCCTTGGTCAATGCTTCGGGAGTTGACCCTTTCGGGCCAAGAGCGGGTTCACCATTCTTTGCTTGCTGGTCGAGGGGAAAACCCCATGTCCGCGTGGGCCATTACACCAAAGAAACGGCTTTGTCATCCCGTTGCGCCGGAAATAGTTGCCGTACCGGTGGCGCGGTCGCAGTCCTTGCAGTCGCAGACGCGGGCGGCTATGTCGTCAGCGTCATTGCCGGGGAAGATCATACCATGACCATTGTCACCATGCTGCTGCTGTTCGTTGCTGCCTTTTTCGCGGGCGCGGTGAACGCCATTGCCGGCGGCGGCACCTTCCTGACCTTCGGCGCCCTGACACTGGCCGGCATTCCGCCGATCACCGCCAATGCAACCTCCTCGATCACGCAGTTCCCAGGCTACATCACCTCCACCTTCGCCTATCGCGACGAGATCGCCAAAAGCTGGCGCAGCGCCGTGGCACTCTCTGTAGTCTCGGTCATCGGTGCGCTGGGAGGCTCGCTGCTGCTCCTGTCGCTGGACAATCCGTCCTTCCGCGCCATCGTTCCCTGGCTGCTGGCGGCGGCAACCGCCATCTTCGCCGCCGGACCGTGGCTGAAGCCCAAGGCATCGGCCGACAAGCCGGTCAATTCGCCCGTCAGCGTCGTGGCGCAGTTCTTTACCGCCATCTACGGCGGCTTCTTCGGCGCCGGCATGGGGATCATGATGCTGGCCGTGCTGGGGATTACCTCCGGCGGCACCTACCACCACCTAAATGCGCTGAAGAACCTGCTGTCGATCCTGATCGCGGCCGTCGCGATCGTCATCTTCGTCGGCGGCGGTGTCGTCGCCTGGCCGCAGGCGCTGGTGATGATCCCGGGTGTCGCGCTCGGCGGCTATGCCGGCGTCTGGATGGCACGACGCGTGCCGCAGACGGCGATGCGCCTGGTCGTCGTCGCCATCGGCGTGGCGCTGACGATCTACTACTTCGTCACCGGCTGATCGTCCTCGGCGAGAAGATCCGGCCGCCGCTCGCGTGTGAGCTCCAGCGCCTGCCGGTGCCGCCACTTGTCGATCTCGGCATGGTTGCCGGAGGTCAAAACGGCGGGGATGTCGCGTCCCTCGAATATCTGCGGTCGGGTGTAGTGCGGATACTCCAGAAGTCCCTCCTCGAAGCTCTCATGGGTGCCTGAGAGCGCATTGCCCATGACGCCCGGCAGGATGCGCACGACCGCGTCGAGCAGCGTCAGCGCCGCCGGCTCGCCGCCGGAGAGGATGTAGTCGCCGATCGAGACCTCCTCGAGCCCGCGCGCATCGATCACGCGCTGGTCGACGCCCTCGAAGCGTCCGCAGACGATCACCACGCCCTCACCGGCTGCCAGCTCCCGGACGCGCTTCTGGGTCAGCGGTCGCCCACGCGGGCTCATCAGCAGCCGCGGACGGGGATCGTCGGACGACACGTGATCGATCGCCCGGGCGAGGATGTCCGGCTTCAGCACCATGCCCGCGCCGCCGCCGGCCGGCGTGTCGTCGACCGTGCGGTGTTTATCCTTGGCGAAATCCCGAATCTGCACCGGATCTATCGACCATTGGCCGCGCTCCAGCGCCTTGCCGGCGAGCGACAAGCCCAGGTGGCCGGGAAACATCTCCGGGTAGAGGGTGAGGATCGTGGCGCGAAAGGTCACGGGCGCTCTACCGCTCGCCTTCCGGCGGCTTGCCACGGCTCGTCTTTTCGTCCGGATCCTCGATCAGGCCAGCGGCACGGGGATCGATGACGATCCGTCCGCCTTCGAGATCGATCTCCAGGACGGCGGCCTCGGAAAAGGGGATGAGGGCGGGACGGCGTCCCGGCCCCTTCAGCTCGAGCAGGTCGCCGGCGCCGAAGTCGTAGACACCGCTCACCGTGCCGTAGCTCTTGCCGGTCTCATCGACCGCGTCGAGACCCTCGAGGTCCGCGTAATAGAATTCGTCATCGTCGAGCTCGTCGTCCGACAGGTTCTCCCGCTCGACATAGAGCTCCAGGCCGGTCAGCGCCTCGGCGTCTTCGCGGCTGTTGACGCCGCGGAAGCGGACCACCACGACATTCTTGGCCTCGCGGATCTCCAGGATTTCGAAGACGCGGCCATCCTTGGCGTGGAGCTTGCCATAGTCGCCGAGCGTCATCGGCTCGGCCGTGTAGGAGCGAACCCGCACCTCGCCGCGCAGGCCTTGTGCGGCGCCGATCGTCGCCATCAGGATCGGATGTTGGAGCTTGTTCATACGTTCTTGTCCTGGACCATTCAGGGGCGCTTTTACTGGGAGTGCGGCCAAATGAAAACACAAAACGGGCGGCACGTCTCCGTGCCGCCCGTCCGCCGCCCGAAGCGGATTATCAATTATTCGGCAGCAGCGGCTTCCGAAGCGGCAGCCTTGGCGTCTGCTTCCTTCTGGGCGCGCTCGGCGGTGCGTTCCTGGGCCTTCTTGCCCGGCTTTGCCTTTTCCGGGTTGTTCTTGGTCTCGCGCTGAGCGACGCCGGCTTCGGCGAGGAAGCGCAGAACGCGGTCCGTCGGCTGGGCGCCCTTGGCAATCCATTCCTGGATGCGCTCGAGGTTCAGTTCGACGCGGCTCGCGTTATCCTTCGGCAGCATCGGGTTCCAGTGGCCGACCTTCTCGAGGAAGCGGCCGTCGCGCGGGGCGCGGGCGTCGGCGATGACGACGTGGTAGTAGGGACGCTTCTTGGAACCGCCACGGGCGAGACGAATCTTCAGGGACATTTTCTTACTCCTTGGGTCTTTGTATGGGCCGCCTGGTGTCAGGCAGACTGTTTGGTGCCGCCGTGTTCGGCAGCGATTGCTTCATGGTGCCGGATGACTTCCTTGATGACGAAGTTCAGGAACTTCTCGGCGAAATCCGGGTCCAGATGAGCATCCTTCGCCAGGCGGCGGAGGCGTTCGATCTGGTATTCTTCGCGCGCCGGGTCCGCCGGCGGCAAATCGTAACGGGCCTTGAGGAGCCCGACTTCCTTGGTGCAGCGGAACCGTTCCGCCAGCATGTGCAGCAGTGCCGCGTCGATGTTGTCGATCGACTGCCGGTAGCCCAGCAGCTGTTCCTTGACGTCTTTCTCGGTCATGCTCCCCCTCACTTCTTCTTCGGCATGCCGGGCAGGCCCGGGAAGCCGCCGCCGAGGCCCGGAAGACCCCCGCCCATGCCGCCCCCGGGCAGGCCGGGCATGGAGCCCGGCTTGAAGCCCGCGGCTTCTGCCTGCTTCTGCAGGGCCTCGAGCTGCTTCGGATCGAGCTTGGAGAGATCGGGCATGCCGCCCATTCCCGGCATGCCGCCGCCCATGCCGCCCAAACCCATCTTGCCGGCAAGGCCGCCCATCATCTGCTTCATCATGCCGCCGCCCTTGCCCTTGCCGCCCATGGCTTTCATCATGTCGGCCATCTGGCGGTGCATTTTCAGCAGCTTGTTGATCTCGGCGGCATCGGTGCCGGAGCCGGCGGCGATGCGCTTCTTGCGGGAATGCTTGAGCATATCCGGGTTGGCGCGCTCGGCCTTGGTCATCGACTGGATGATGGCGATCTGGCGGCCGAACAGCTTGTCGTTGAGGCCCGCTGCGGCCATCTTGTCCTTCATGCCGGCCATGCCGGGCATCATTCCCATGATGCCGCCCATGCCACCCATGGACTGCATCTGGCGCAGCTGGTCGGCGAGGTCGTTCAGGTCGAACTTGCCCTTGGCCATCTTCTCGGCCATGGCGCGCGCCTTGTCGGCGTCGATATTCTGCGCCGCCTTCTCGACCAGCGAAACGATATCGCCCATGCCGAGAATGCGGTCGGCGATCCGGCGGGGATGGAATTCTTCCATCTCCGACATCTTCTCGCCGGTACCGATCAGCTTGATCGGCTTGCCGGTGACGGCGCGCATCGACAGCGCCGCACCGCCGCGGCCGTCGCCGTCCATGCGGGTCAGCACCAAGCCGGTGATGCCGACGCGTTCGTCAAAGTTGCGGGCGAGGTTGACGGCATCCTGGCCGGTCAGCGCATCGGCGACCAGCAGGATTTCGTGCGGATGGGCGCGCCGCTTGATCTCGGCCATTTCGGCCATCAGCGGCTCGTCGATATGGGTGCGGCCTGCGGTGTCGAGGATGACGACGTCGTGGCCGCCGAGCTTGGCCGCCTGCACGGCGCGGGCGGCAATATCTGTCGGTGACTGGCCGGCGATGATCGGCAGCGTGTCGACGCCGGTCTGGGCGCCCAGCTGGCGCAGCTGCTCCTGGGCGGCCGGGCGGCGCGTGTCGAGCGACGCCATCAGCACCTTCTTGCGGTCGCGGTCGGTCAACCGCTTGGCAATCTTGCCGGTCGTCGTCGTCTTGCCCGAGCCCTGCAGGCCGACCATCATGATGACGACCGGCGAGGGCGCATGCAGGTCGATGCCGACGCCTTCGGCGCCCAGCATCTCGACAAGTTCGTCATGGACGATCTTGACGACCATCTGGCCGGGCTTGATCGACTTGACGACGTCGGCGCCAACCGCCTTTTCGCGGACACGGTCGGTAAAGGAACGGACGACTTCCAGCGCGACGTCCGCTTCCAGGAGCGCACGGCGAACCTCGCGCAGGGCGGCGGAGACATCCGCCTCGCTCAGCGCGCCACGGCCGGTCAGTCCATTCAGGATGGAGCCAAGACGGTCCTGGAGGTTTTCGAACATTGCTTCTTCCTTCTTCGCTTCCGGGGATATCGGAAACGTCGTCATCCGCGCCGGCAAAAGCAAGACGCCCGCGAGCGGGCAAAGCCAAAAAGCACCCGAGGGCGCCACGCGCTGTCGGGTGTTGACCTCCGGGCTCAGTAAAATCGGCCCCGGTCGGCGGCTCCAAGTCTTGTCACTTGTCAGCAGATGCGGCGGATAAACAGGAAAAGGGTGCGGGAGTCAAGGCAGGCGAGGTTGGATCATTGAGGGTTGCATGAATATGCGAGCATGTTAAATTGAATATTCATCACCATTGAAGGCGATAAGGCGATGTCCCTCTATATCCGTGATGCCAAGGTGAACCAGCTCGCTGATGAACTCATGCACCGGCTCGGCACCAAAACCAAGACTGAAGCGGTGCGTGTAGCGCTCGAGAACGAGCTCAAGCGTGCGGGGGAGGAATTGACGCTGGAAGAGCGTGTGAGGAAAATTCAGGATCGGTATGCCGCACTTGGACCGAATGATCCGGACTTCGACGAAAAGGCTTTCATGGACGAGATGTGGGAAATCTGATGTTTCTCGATGCATCAGCGATCGTCGCCATCATCGGACAGGAAGCAGCGGGAAGTTCCCTGCTTCGCAGGATCAGCCTCGCAGAATTGCCCGTCTACTACTCTTCGACTGTCGTCTTCGAGGCTGTGATTGCTCTGGCTCGCAAGAAGAAGATCTCCATCTATGGCGAGCATTCGACCACGCCTGCGAGCCTGATCGAGGAAACGCAGGATCTTGTCCGCGCTTTCCTTGAGCAAGTCGACGCCGTTGAAGTCAATCTCCCCGTCGGTCTGCACCAAGAAGCGCTTGGCGCTGCCAAGACCTTTGGTCGCTTCGTGGGCCACCCCGCCAGGCTCAACTTCGGCGACTGCTTCTCTTATGCCGCGGCGAGATCGCTGAAGGCGCCCCTGCTCTTCGTCGGCGACGACTTCGCCAGGACCGACATCGAGATCGCGTGATCGTGTAACCTTGCCATCAGGACGGGTCCTCCCCTTCGCACGCGCATCCTGCTACATACACCGCATGAATCGTCGCAATTTTCTCAGATGGTCCGGTCTCGCAGCCCTCGCCGCACTTGCGGGCGGCGTCACGGCAAGGAGTGCCATGGCCGGCAACAAATATTACACCGGACCCGTCAGCGATCACTTCGACGGCAAGGTCTTCTTCAATCCGGGTGGCGAAGAGCCCGGCGGGTTCGCCAACCTGATCCGCTGGAAGCTCGGCGGCAACAACAAGGCCTGGCCGGAAAGCTTCCCGAGCCCCTTCCCGCAGGCCGTTCCGGAAAAACGCGTCGCCGGTGACCGGATGTCAGTCACCATGGTCGGCCATGCCTCCTTCCTGATCCAGGCAGCGGGCTTGAACATCCTGACCGATCCGGTCTGGGACGAACGCGCCAGCCCGGTCCGCTTTGCCGGGCCGAAGCGCGTCAACCAGCCCGGCATCACCATGGGCGACCTGCCGCCGATCGACATCGTCATCGTCACCCACAATCACTACGACCACATGGACCTGGAGACGCTCTGGGTGCTGCAGGGGCGCGACAAGCCGCAGTTCGTGACGCCGCTCGGCAATGACGACATCATCCGTTCGCGTCTCGCTGATGCCCGGATCGACGTCATGGACTGGGCCGATCGGCTGGAGGTCGGGGGCGGCGTAACTCTGCATTGCGAGCCATGCCACCACTGGTCGGCGCGCGGTCTCGGCGACCGTCGCATGGCGCTCTGGGCTGCCTTCGTCATCGAGACGCCGGCCGGCAAGATCTATCACGTCGGCGATACGGGCTTTCACAGCGGCATCAACTATCGCGCCGCGCGCGAGAAGCACGGCAGCTTCCGCCTCGCCAACCTACCCTTCGGCGCCTATGAGCCGCAATGGTTCATGAAGGCGCAGCACCAGAACCCGGAGGAGGCGGTGGAGGGCATGCTGCTCTGCAATGCCGCCCATGTGGCCGGCCACCACTGGGGCACCTTCAAGCTGACCGACGAGGGTATCGAAGAGCCGGTGGTCGCCCTTCATTCGGCGCTCGATGCGCGCAACCTGCCGCGTGAACGCTTCCGGCCGATGCGGCCGGGCGAGGTTTTCGAGGTGCCTGCGGCAACAACCTGATGTAGCGACGGGAGAGGCCGTTTTTGCACCCCTGCCCCAAGCAGTTCAACCACTTAGCGCAGTTCAGATTCACATCTTGCGAAGCGGAGCGAAGATATGTCGGCCTCCGCCGCCGGAGTGTTTCGCGAGACGTTCGCGGGCAGGCGGGAGCCGGCGCCCTGTCTCGATGCCGTAACGTGCGGTGAGAGGCAGGGAGGCGGAAGTCATGGCGGTGGCGTCGCAAGATGCCACTTCCTATCAAGTCTCCCCCGGGTCGCCAGGCCCGGTTCGGTTTAGCCGTGCAAGTGCGAAACTGTTTCGCACGCAGCGAGACGAGACGACTGCCTGTAGGGACCGGAAGTCCCGAAAGAACGCCGAAGGCCACGCACATGCGGAGCCACACTTACAAACTTTGAGAGGTTTCGCATGTGCGTGGGCTCTCCTTGGACCGCATCTCCAACCGCACCGGCTTCGGCAGCGGAAGCTCTGCGTGTCCGCACTCTGGTAATTATCCGTGGTTTCCGCCATATACGGCGGCGAATGGGCAGGTACCCAACGGGATCGAAGGCGATGGCAGATCAGGTCGAATTTGCGAAGATGAACGGGCTTGGTAACAAGATCCTCGTCGTCGACATGCGCGGCCGCGCGGACACGGTAACGCCTCAAGCGGCGATCGCCCTGAATGACGATCCTGCCACGCAATTCGACCAGATCATGGCGATCCATGATCCGAAGGCGCAAGGCACCGATGCCTGGATCGACATCCTGAACTCCGACGGCTCGAAGGCCCAGGCCTGCGGCAACGGCACCCGTTGCGTCGTCCAGGCGCTGGCCGCCGAGACGGGCCGCAAGGCCTTCACCTTCCAGACCGTCGCCGGCATCCTGAATGCGGTCGAACATGACGACGGCACGATCTCGGTGGACATGGGCAAGCCGGTCTTTGCCTGGGACCGCATTCCGCTGGCGGAGGAATTCTTCGACACGAGCCGGATCGAGCTGCAGATCGGCCCGATCGATGCGCCCGTCCTGCATTCGCCCTCGGTGATGTCGATGGGCAATCCACACGCCGTCTTCTGGGTCGACCGCGATCCGATGAGCTTCGATCTGGAGCGCTTCGGCCCGCTTCTGGAAAACCATCCGATGTTTCCGGAAAAGGCCAATATCACGCTGGCGCAGGTGACCTCCGACGCAGGGCTGCGCACCCGCACCTGGGAACGCGGCGCCGGTCTGACGCTGGCCTGCGGGTCGGCCGCCTGCGCCGCCGCCGTGTCGGCTGCCCGCACCGGCCGCACGGGCCGCACCGTCACCATCGACGTTGCTTCCAGCCCGATCCGCCAGCCGCTGGTGATCGAGTGGCGCGCGGATGATCACGTCGTGATGACGGGGCCTGCGGAGTGGGAATGGTCGGGCAAGCTCGATCCCCGCACCGGCGGCTTCACGCGCGAGGTCGTGCCGGAGGCACAGGTCCATTGAGCGGTGTCGACGTCATCACCTTCGGTTGCCGGCTCAATACCTATGAGTCGGAAGTGATGCGGGTCGAGGCGGAACAGGCGGGGCTCGACAATGCGATCCTCGTCAACACCTGCGCCGTCACCGGCGAAGCCGTGCGGCAGGCACGGCAGGCGATCCGCCGGGCGCGGCGCGACAAGCCGCATGCCCGCATCATCGTCACAGGTTGCGCCGCCCAGACCGAAAGCGCCACATTCGCCGAGATGGCGGAAGTGGATGCGGTTCTCGGCAACGAGGAAAAGCTGACGCGCACCTCCTACCGCGCACTGCCCGACTTCGGCGTCTCGGCGGAAGAAAAGCTGCGCGTCAACGACATCATGAGCGTCACGGAGACCGCGCCGCAGATGGTCCGCCATATCGATGGACATGTGCGGGCCTTCCTCCAGGTTCAGAACGGCTGCGATCACCGCTGCACCTTCTGCATCATCCCCTATGGCCGCGGCAATTCCCGCTCCGTGCCCATGGGGGCGGTCGTCGACCAGGCGCGCCGGCTGGTGGAGAGCGGCTACCGCGAGATTGTGCTGACGGGCGTCGATGCCACGAGCTACGGGACTGACCTTCCGGGCCAGCCCTCGCTCGGCGTCCTCGCCAAGACCATCCTGAAGCAGGTGCCGGAGATCCTGCGGCTGCGCCTCTCCTCGATCGACAGCATCGAGGCCGACGACCATCTGTGGGACCTGATCGCCGACGAGCCGCGCTTCATGCCGCATCTGCATCTGTCGCTGCAGCACGGCGACGACCTGATCCTGAAGCGGATGAAGCGCCGGCATTCGCGCGCCGATGCGCTTGCCTTCGTCGATCAGGCCCGGCGTCTGCGGCCCGACATCACCTTCGGCGCGGACATGATCGCCGGTTTTCCGACCGAAACGGAGGAGATGGCGGAGAATGCCGCGACGCTCGCGGAAGAGGCCGGCATCTCCTTCCTGCACGTCTTCCCCTATAGCCCGAGGCCCGGCACTCCGGCTGCCCGCATGCCGCAGCTCGACAGGCGACTGGTCAAGGAGCGCGCGGCGCGCTTGAGGGCATGCGGCGAGGCTGTTTTAAGCCGGCACCTTGACCGGATGGTCGGAACGCAACAGATGATCCTTATGGAGAACACCGGTTTCGCCCACACGGAGAATTTTTCCCTGGTGGCGGCGCCGGGGCTCAAGCCCCGCGATCTGAAGCGGGTGACGATTACCGGCCATAATGGCCGGCATCTCGAAATGCGGCTTGCGACCGCGCAGGCTGCGTAAGGATACCACATGGCGCTCGGCTTCATCAAAAAGGTCTTCACCTTCGGCAAGGACAAGCCCGTCGCGGAACCGACACCTGGAGAGGCGCTGGCCCCCGCCGAGGCGGCCGCCATCGGCCCCGAGAGCGAACCGCATTTGCGCCAGGAGGATCTGCCCGTCTCGCCGGTTGATCCCGTCGCAGCGGTGGAGATGGATACGGCCGGCGGGCCGGTGGCCGACGACACCGCAGATGCGGCTGTAATCCCGGACGTCGGCCCGCAAGCCGACCTTCCCGAGGATGACGTTCCCGCATTCCTTGCCGGCGTGGAGGCATCTTCCGAAATCGGCATGGTGCCGCTGTCGCTGCTGGAGGCCGAGAGCGAGGCCGGAACCGAGGAATCCTCGGTCGCTGAGGCGCCGGTGGAGCCGGTCCTGCCGAAGGGGTTCTCGACCCGTGTCGAGGCCGTCCCGGAGCCGGAGGTCGAAGCGCCCAGGATGACCTGGTACCAGCGGCTGCGGGCCGGGCTTGCCCGCACCTCCTCGCAGCTGACCGGCCAGATCACGGCGCTGTTCACCAAGCGCAAGCTCGACGACCAGACGCTGGAGGACCTTGAGGATCTGTTGATCCAGGCGGATCTCGGCGTCGAAACCGCCATGCGCATCACCGGTGCCCTGTCTGCCGAACGCTATGGCAAGGACGTGACGGGTGAAGATGTGTCCCGGATCATGGCGGCGGAAATCAGCAAGGTGCTGGCGCCGGTCGCAAAGCCCCTCGCCCTCGACCTCAACCACAAGCCGCACGTCATCCTCGTGGTCGGCGTCAACGGCACCGGCAAGACGACGACGATCGGCAAGCTGGCGGCCAAGCTGTCCGGCTCCGGACTGAAGGTCATGCTGGCTGCCGGCGACACGTTCCGCGCGGCCGCCATCGAGCAGCTGAAGATCTGGGCGGACCGCACCGGTTCCGAGTTCATCGGCACCAAACTGGGTGCGGACGCGGCAGGGCTTGCCTATGATGCCTTCGAGCAGGCACGGGCGAAGAAGTCCGACGTGCTGATCATCGACACGGCCGGCCGCCTGCAGAACAAGGCGGAGCTGATGGCGGAGCTCGAAAAGATCGTCCGCGTGCTCGGCAAGCTCGATCCGGAGGCGCCGCATACGGTGCTGCAGACGCTGGACGCGACCACCGGCCAGAATGCGCTCAGCCAGGTCGAGATCTTCCGCAACATCGCCGGCGTCAGCGGCCTGATCATGACCAAGCTCGACGGCACGGCGCGCGGCGGCATCCTCGTCGGCATTGCCGCCAAGCACAGACTGCCGGTCTATTTCATCGGCGTCGGCGAGGGTGTCGAGGATCTGGAACCCTTCGAGGCGGACGAATTCGCCAAGGCCATTGCCGGACTGACGCATTGATGCCACAGAAACACGGTTTGCCACCCGCCATTCCAGGCGAGAGAAGTTGAGAACCCATGACGCTCGAAAGCGACACCAAGCCCACCGTTGAAGAAAAGCATCGTCCGATGCTGAAGTTCGCGCTCGAGATCGGCCCCCTGCTGGTCTTCTTCTTCAGCAATATCCGTGCGGAATGGCTGGCCGAGACCTTTCCGGCCCTGAGTGCCGTCGGCGGGCCGCTGCTCATCGCCACGGCGCTGTTCATGGTCGCGACGGTGATTTCGCTGATCGTGTCGAAGATCGTCTTCAAGCACCTGCCGGTCATGCCGTTCGTCTCGGGCCTCGTGGTCCTGGTTTTCGGCTCGCTGTCGATCTGGCTGCAGGACGAAACCTTCATCAAGATGAAGCCCACCATCGTCAATGCGCTGTTCGGTGTCGCGCTGCTCGGCGGCCTGTTCTTCGGCAAGGCGCTGCTGGGCTATGTCTTCAACGCCGCCTTCAATCTCGACGCGCTCGGCTGGAAGAAGCTCTCCTTCCGCTGGGGCCTGTTCTTCCTGTTTCTGGCCGTGCTGAACGAGGTCGTCTGGCGCAATTTCTCCGACGATGTCTGGGTCAATTTCAAGGTCTGGGGCACGATGCCGATCACGCTCATCTTCACCTTCGCGCAGATGCCGCTGATCATGCGACATACCGTTTCGGACGCGGCGGCGGAAACGAAGCCTTGAGCGACAGCCCTGTGGGCCAATCCTCCGGGTGGGGTTCGCCACGGCTCTGGATCGGCGTCGCGCTGGCGCTCTTCCTGCTGCAGATCGCCGTCCTCTATGCGATGGGCCGGCTGCCGATCTGCGAGTGCGGCTACGTCAAGCTTTGGGAGGGCGGGGTCAATTCCAGCGGCAATTCGCAGCATCTGTCCGACTGGTACACGCCCTCGCACATCATTCACGGGTTTCTGTTCTACGGCCTCGCCTGGCTGCTGTTTCGCCGTGCGCCGATCGCAGCCCGGCTGTCACTTGCGGTGCTGATCGAGGCGGCATGGGAAATCCTTGAAAACACGCCGATGGTGATCGACCGCTACCGGACCACGACCATGGCGCTCGGCTACACCGGCGACAGCATCCTCAACTCGGCGATGGACACAGCGTTCATGGCGCTCGGGTTCTTCGCCGCCGCGCGGCTGCCGATCTGGCTGACAATTGCGATTGCCCTCGCCTTCGAGCTCGCGACCGGCTGGATCATCCGCGACAACCTCACCCTCAACGTGCTGATGCTGCTCTGGCCGGTGGATGCGATCCGCGCGTGGCAGGGCGCCCTCGGATGACGCCTCAGGCGCCTGCTGCGGCTTTCTCGATCGCCGGCAGCAGTTCCTGGGTCAGGCTGCGCTCGTCGAAGGGGCCGACCTTCTTGTAGAGGATGGTGCCGTCGGGGCCGACGAGATAGCTTTCCGGAATGCCGTAGACGCCCCAGTCGATCGCCGCCTTGCCGTTCGGATCGACGCCGATGGCGTCGTAGGGATTGCCCAGTTCGCCGAGAAAGCGAAGTGCGTTGTCGTTGCGGTCCTTGTAGTTGATGCCGACCACCGTCAGCCGCTCGTCCTTCGCCAGCTCCTTCAGGATCGGATGCTCCTGGCGGCAGGGGACGCACCAGGAAGCAAAGACGTTGACGAGCGTCAGCCTGCCGGCCATCGCCGCATCCGTGAGCGCCGGCGTGCTGGACCCCTCCAAGGGCGGCAGGGCAAGCGACGGCGCCTTCTGGCCGATCAGCGCAGACGGGATCGCCGAGATATCACGGCCGTTGACGTCCTGGTCGTAGAGCATCTTGCCGGCCACCAGCGCGAAGCCGCCAAAGACGAGAAGCGGCACCAGGGCGAGCAGGTAGCGGCCGATGCCGCGGCGGCGCGGTGTGCTGTCGGTATCCTCGGTCATCGGGCTTCATCCACGGATGCAACGGACGAGCGGCGGCGAACGCCCACCCGCTCGAGTTCTTCTAGGTCCCTCCGGCGGCCCCTGCCGTCCAGCCAGACCCAGAGGATCAACAGGGCGACGATCAGCGCGGCGATGCCGTAGGAGAGGGCGATGTAGAAGGTGTGGCTCATGTCACGCCTCCCGCCCGGCCATGCGGGCCGCCATGCGGCGCTGGGCGCCGACGCGACGGCGCCAGATCTCGTTGCGCATCGCCATCAGGTGCAGCGTGAAGAACAGCAGGGTGAAGGCAAGCGCCATGACCAGCAGCGGGACCAGGAATTCGGGTGCGATCGTCGGCCCGTCGAGCCTGACGACGCTCGCCGGCTGATGCAGCGTGTTCCACCAGTCGACCGAGAACTTGATGATCGGGATGTTGACGAAGCCGACCAGGATCAGCACGGCGCTGAGGCGGGCGGCGCGGGAGGGATCGTCGAGCGCGCGGTTGAGGGCGATCAGGCCGAGATACATCAGGAACAGGATGAAGACAGACGTCAGCCGCGCATCCCAGACCCACCAGGTGCCCCACATGGGCTTGCCCCAGAGCGAGCCGGTGGCCAGCGCAATCAGCGTGAAGGCGGCGCCAAGCGGCGCGGCCGCCTTGTGCGACACATCGGCCAGCGGATGGCGCCAGACCAGCGTGCCGATCGCCGAGAGCGCCATCACGGAGTAGCACATCATGGACAGCCAGGCGGCCGGTACATGGACATACATGATGCGCACGGTCTCGCCCTGCTGGTAATCGCTTTCGGTCGTGAAGCTGAGGTAGAGGCCGAGCGCGAACAGGCCGGCCGTCAGACAGGCCATCCACGGCAATAGCCGGGCGACGAGCGCCAGGAAACGCGTCGGATTGGCAAGATCGCTGAATTTTGTGATGGCGAGGCTTTCGGTCATGGCGGCTTTCTAGGCGAAGACGGCGGCTTCAGGCTTGATTCTAGTCAATCACCGGCATTGCGCAACGCCAGCGCCGCACCGACGGGGCCGAGGACTGCGAAAAACATCGTGATGGCGGACAATATCAAGAAAGGCGGCATAAACGGGGCAGGGTCCTCGACGGCGGCATAGGACGCGCTGACTCCGAAGATCAGCACCGGGACGGCGAGCGGCAGGACGAGGATCGAGACGAGAAGCCCGCCGCGCGGCAGGGCGACGGCCACGGCGGCGCCGACGGCGCCGATGAAGGTCAGGGCGGGCGACCCGACCAGCAGCGTCAGCGCCACCGCGCCGATCGCCGTTTCGCTCATGTTCATGAACAGGCCCAGAAGCGGCGAAGCGATCACCAGCGGCAGGCCGTTGGCAAGCCAGTGCGCCAGGCATTTGACGAGCACCGTCAGCACCAGCGGATGTTCCTGCATCAGGATCAGGTCGAGCGAACCGTCCTCGCGCTCGGTCTGAAACAGGCGATCCAGGCCGAGCAGGGCCGACAGAAGCGCGCCGATCCAGACGATGGCGGGACCGATGCGGGACAGGAGGTTGAGATCCGGGCCCACTCCGAAGGGAATGACCGCCACCACCGTCATGAAGAACAGGACACCGATCAGCGCGCCGCCGCCGGCGCGCACGGACAGCTTCAGGTCGCGAAGGAGGAGAGCCATCATTGCAGGAATGCCTCCGGCAGATCGCTAAAGCCTGTCATCCGCAGCTCCCTCGCATTCTCCAGACCGAGAGGCTGGTGGGTGGCCGCAAGCAGCATGCCGCCTGCAGCCAAGTGCTGCTTGATCAGATCGGTGAAGGTCTGTTCGGCGCGGGTGTCGAGTGCGGCTGTCGGCTCGTCGAGGATCCAGACGGGACGGTAGGCGACGAGCAGCTTGGCGAAGGCCATCCTCCGCTGCTGGCCCGCCGACAGATAGCCGAAGGGAAGATGGGCGATGCCGCCCAGTCCGACCCGGTCGGCAGCCTCGACGACGGACATGCCCGCTCCGCCTTCGAGGTCGCCCAGAAAGCTTTTCCAGAACACCAGATTTTCACGCACCGTCAGTTCGGCCTTCATGGCATTGCGGTGACCGAGATAGTGGCATGCCTCACCGGCGCGCACCGTCTCGTCCTTGCCGGTCCACAGGACACGGCCCGCATCGGCCGGCAGCAGGCCGCCCACGACGCGCAGGAGCGTCGACTTGCCCGATCCGTTGCGGCCGGTCAGCACCAGCGCGTCGCCGGAGCCCAGGTCGAAGGAAATGTCTGAAAAAAGCAGATCTTCGCCGCGTCGTGCGCCCAGCCGCTCGGCTCTCAGCCGCATACTCGATGCCTTTGTTAGGATTTTAATCACCGGACTTAAAAATTTTGCGCAATTAGCACTTTAGCAGTCTGGAACCCTTCTTAGAAATTATCTATAAGCTTCGCAACCACGCCAGCGACCGGCGTGATTAATCATCTTGCGCCGAACGTGAGGACATCGTCTTCTCGTGCGGACAGCGGAAATGGTCGCACCCGCATCCTGATGTGCAGTAGTGCATAGGCGTCCGCACGCGCGTGTTGGCTCTATAATCAGCGGGGTTTTTCCGTGACCAAATCTCTCGACAGTTTCAATTGTCGCTCCGTCCTTACCGTCGACGGCAAGGACTATGTCTATTACAGTCTTCCGAAAGCGGAAGCCAACGGTCTCCCCGGCGTCTCCAAGCTTCCCTTTTCCATGAAGGTCCTGCTCGAGAACCTGCTTCGCCATGAAGATGGCCGCACCGTCGACAAGGCGCAGATCCTGACGGTTGCCGAATGGCTGAACAACAAGGGCACGGTTGAAAGCGAGATCGCCTATCGCCCCGCCCGCGTGCTGATGCAGGACTTCACCGGTGTTCCGGCCGTGGTCGACCTTGCCGCCATGCGCGACGCGATGGTTTCTCTGGGAGGCGATCCCGAAAAGATCAATCCGCTCGTCCCGGTCGATCTCGTCATCGACCACTCGGT
This sequence comes from Pseudorhizobium marinum, assembly GCF_000705355.1. Lineage (NCBI taxonomy): Bacteria > Pseudomonadati > Pseudomonadota > Alphaproteobacteria > Hyphomicrobiales > Rhizobiaceae > Pseudorhizobium > Pseudorhizobium marinum. The sequence goes on along the minus strand of NZ_JMQK01000003.1, from coordinate 154,900 downwards.
CATCGTCGACGAATTCGGCACGCCGACCGCCTTTGCCCGCAACGTCGAGCTCGAATACGAGCGCAACGGCGAGCGCTACCGCTTCCTGAAGTGGGGCCAGCAGGCGTTCAAGAACTTCCGCGTCGTACCGCCCGGCACCGGCATCTGTCACCAGGTCAACCTGGAATACCTCGGCCAGACCGTCTGGACGAAGGACGAGGACGGCGAAACGACCGCCTATCCGGACACCTGCGTCGGCACCGATTCGCACACCACGATGATCAACGGCCTCGGCGTTCTGGGCTGGGGCGTCGGCGGTATCGAAGCCGAAGCGGCCATGCTCGGCCAGCCGGTCTCCATGCTGCTGCCGGAAGTCATCGGCTTCAAGCTGACCGGCAAGGTCAAGGAAGGCGTGACCGCGACCGACCTCGTGCTCACCGTCGTGCAGATGCTGCGCAAGAAGGGCGTCGTCTCCAAGTTCGTCGAATTCTTTGGCCCCGGCCTTGATTCGATGTCGCTGGCCGACCGCGCGACCATCGGCAACATGGGCCCCGAATACGGCGCCACCTGCGGCTTCTTCCCCGTCGATGGCGAAACCGTCAACTACCTCACCATGTCCGGCCGCACCAAGGACCGCATCGCGCTCGTCGAGGCCTATTCCAAGGCTCAAGGGATGTGGCGCGAAGGCGACGGCTCCGAACTGGTCTTCACCGACACGCTGGAGCTTGATCTCGGCGACGTCGTGCCGTCGATGGCCGGTCCGAAGCGTCCGGAAGGCCGCATCTCGCTGGAAAACATCGCGACCGGTTTTGCCAGCGCCATGGACGCCGACTACAAGAAGCCCGGCCAGCTCGCCAACCGCTATGCGGTCGAAGGCACGGATTTCGATCTCGGCCATGGCGACGTGGCGATCGCCGCCATCACCTCCTGCACCAACACCTCCAACCCGAGCGTGCTGATCGCAGCCGGCCTGCTGGCCCGCAACGCGGTCGCCAAGGGCCTGAAGACGAAGCCCTGGGTCAAGACCTCGCTGGCACCCGGATCGCAGGTTGTTGCCGAGTATCTCGCAAAGGCCGGCCTGCAGGACGACCTCGACAAGCTGGGCTTCAACCTCGTCGGCTTCGGCTGCACGACCTGCATCGGCAACTCCGGACCGCTGCCGGCGCCGATCTCCAAGACGATCAACGACAAGGGGCTGATCGCGGCTGGCGTGCTTTCGGGCAACCGCAACTTCGAGGGCCGCATCTCACCGGACGTCCAGGCGAACTACCTGGCTTCGCCGCCGCTCGTCGTCGCCTACGCACTGGCCGGTTCGGTCCAGAAGGACCTGACCTCGGAGCCGATCGGCGAAGATCAGGACGGTAACCCGGTGTTCCTCAAGGACATCTGGCCGACCTCGCACGAGATCCAGGAATTCATCCTGAAGTACGTCACCCGCGAGCTCTACGAGAGCAAGTATGCCGACGTGTTCAAGGGCGACGAGAACTGGCAGGCCGTGCAGATTCCGCCGGGCCAGACCTATGCCTGGGACGACAACTCCACCTACGTCCAGAACCCGCCCTACTTCGTGGGCATGGGCAAGACCGGCGCCGGCATCAAGGACATCAAGGGCGCCCGCGTGCTCGGCCTGTTCGGCGACAAGATCACCACGGACCACATCTCGCCGGCCGGTTCGATCAAGGCGGCGTCTCCCGCAGGTTCCTATCTGATGGATCACGGCGTCGGCGTTGCCGACTTCAACCAGTACGGCACGCGCCGCGGTAATCACGAAGTGATGATGCGCGGCACGTTTGCCAACATCCGCATCCGCAACTTCATGCTCGGGCCGAACGGCAAGGAAGGTGGCTTCACTATCCACTATCCGTCGAAGGAAGAGATGTCGATCTACGACGCCGCCATGAAGTACAAGCAGGAAGGCGTTCCGCTGGTCATCTTCGCCGGTGTCGAATACGGCAACGGTTCCTCGCGTGACTGGGCAGCCAAGGGCACCAACCTGCTCGGCGTCAAGGCGGTCATCGCCCAGTCCTTCGAGCGGATCCATCGGTCCAACCTCGTCGGCATGGGCGTCGTGCCCTTCGTGCTCGAGGAAGGTACGACCTGGGCGAGCCTCGACCTGAAGGGCGACGAGACGGTGACGATCGAAGGCCTCGAAGGCCCGATCAAGCCGCGCGAGTGGAAGAAGGCCCAGATCACCTATGGTGACGGTACGGTGAAGGAGATCAACATCCTCTGCCGCATCGATACGATCGACGAGGTCACCTACATGAACAACGGTGGCATCCTGCAGACCGTGCTGCGCGACCTCGCAGCCTGATGCTTCAGACAACACCCGCCGAAGATCTTCGGCGGGTGTTGTCCTACGCGGCCACCGCCGCGGCTGAATCCTCCGGGAGCCCTCCTCATTGAGCCTCGCCATCCTCTTCGGCATGGCCTGCACCGTCTTCCTGACGTCTCTTCTATCGGGCGTCTTCGGGATGGCCGGCGGCCTGATCCTGCTCTGGATCCTGCTGTTCCTGATGCCGGTCGGCACCGCAATTGCCGTCCATGGCGTCATCCAGATGGTGGCGAACGGGTCCCGTGCCTGGTTCTCGCGGCACTACATCGATTTTTCCATCCTCGGCATTCTCTGCATCGGGCTTGCGATCTCGGCGGCGGTGCTGCTCGTCCTGGACTACACGCCGAACATCGTCGTCGTCTCGATCGCGATCGGGCTGATGCCGATCCTCGTCTGGTTGCCGGTCCAGCGCCTGCATCTCGACGCCTCGCGGCCGTCGCACGCGCTGGTGTGCGGGCTGGTGGCAGGAGCTTTGACGGTCGGGGTTGGGGTTTCCGGGCCGACGATCGACATCTTTTTCATCCGCACGACGATGGACCGGCGCACGGTAATCGCCACCAAGGCTGCAACACAGCTGGTTTCGCATGCCACCAAGGTCGTCTTCTACTGGAATGCGGCGAGTGCCCTGCCGCAGGCGGACTGGATCGCCATCGCGCTTGCGGCGCCGATTGCCATTCTCGGAACGCGGGCCGGCAACGGTATCCTGCAGCGGATGACGGACGTTGGTTTCCGCGCCTGGAGCCGCTGGATCGTCACCGGTGTCGGGGCCGTCTATCTCCTGCAGGGGCTTCAGCACGTGATGGAATGAGTGGCCGATTTGCGTCATGCCGCCAGCATGCGAGTCTGGCTCACGTCCTCACCCCATCGTTACTTTATCTTCAGCCCCGGGCACAGTTACCTTGCCGGGCTCCCTGCGTTAGCGCTTGCTTGCCGCCGTCCACTGCGGCTACCAAAGCGCATTCAAAAAAGGTTCGCCGTAATGCCCCTGACAATCCGCAGTGTCGTCGTTCTTGCAGGCCTGTTTCTGGCCGGAACCGCGTTTGCGGAAGAAGGACGAACCCCGCGGGGGGTCGTCGAGCTCTTTACATCCCAGGGATGTTCCTCGTGCCCTCCAGCCGATGGCATGCTGAAGGAGCTGATCCGGCAGGGGGACGTCGTGGCGCTCTCGTACCACGTCGACTACTGGAATTACCTCGGGTGGACGGACACGCTGAGCTCGAAGGAAAACACCGACCGCCAGTACGGCTACGCCCAGTCGCTTGGCCGCAGCGGGGTCTACACGCCGCAGGCGGTGATCAACGGTCGCGACCACGTGAAAGGCACCGAGCTCAAGGCGATAAACTCGAGGATCGACAGCCTGAGGGGAAGCGGCAAGGGACTGTCGGTCCCCGTGGAAGCCCGCATGCACGGCAAGGAAATCCAGATCGAGATCGGGGAAGGTCAGGGCGAGGCGGAAGTGGTTGTGGCCTATTTCACCAAACGCCAGATGGTGGAGGTCGAGAAGGGCGAAAACGCCGGCAAGCGCATGGAGTACTGGCACAGTGTCTACGACGTCCAGTCGATCGGGATCTGGGACGGCAAGCCGCTGAAGCTGACGCTGCCCGGCAAGTTCATGGGAAAGCTGAAGAAGGATGGCTGCGCCGTGCTCCTGCAGCGATCGGGTGCCGGCGGCGAGCCTGCGGCGATCCTGGGCGCCGCCATCCTGATGGCCGGAGGGCGCCAAAAGCGCTGAGCGGGAATGATTCTGCGAGAAGTCGATCCGGCCCGGAAGCATTGGGGGGCTGGGGGTAAGGGTCAATGCAACCGAACCGGATCGTGATGGCGCCGAAAGGGCCAATCACAATACCGACTGTCGCTTTTGAATTCGGCAGTCTTTTGTTCGAATTGGGGCGGGAATAAAATCCCTCCGCGTGAGCCGAGGTCTGCATCTTCCGGGTTGCAATTTCAATGCGCCACGTCACACTGTCACAAGGCTGACATCATCAACGGAGGCAGGATGACGGATCAACCGGATTTGTCAGGCAGGGTAACTGCCCGGGGTGATGTGGTCGTCAGTCTGACCGAATACCGCCAGAACAAGGACCCCGTGCCGGTCATGTTCCACCGGCGCGAGCTGGATGCCATCCTCAGGATCTACGGACGCATGGTCGGTGAAGGCGAGTGGAAGGATTACGCGATCGACCAGCTGAAGGACCGGGCGGTGTTCTCGGTCTTCAAGCGGTCCGGCGAAATGCCGCTCTACCGGATCGAGAAGAACCCCAGGCTGGCCTCCAAACAGGGCGCCTATTCGGTCCTGAACACGCATGGCACGATCCTCAAGCGTGGTCACGACTTGCCGCAGGTGCTGAAGGTGTTCGACAAGGCGCTGAAGCTGATCGACTAGCGCGTCACAGCGTGCCCGGATAGGCCAGTTGATCCGGATCCGAGGTATTTCCGTCTCCCAGACTGCGTTGCATCATCACCGTGTCGAGCCAGCGTCCATGCTTGAAGCCGGTGCCCTTGAGGGTGCCGGACAGCTCGAAGCCCTGAGCGTGATGGAGAGCGATCGAGGCGGGGCTGGCCCCGCCGATGACGGCGACCATCTGGCGGAAGCCGAGGGTGGTGCAGCGGTCCACGAGCTCTGCCAGCAGAGCGCGGCCGATCCCCTGGCCACGGGCCTCCGGCGCCAGGTAAATGGAATCCTCGACCAGCCAACGGTAGGCCGGCCTTGTCCTGAATGCGGAGGCATAGGCATAGCCGAGCAAGATCCCGTCCTGGGCTTCCGCGGCGATATAGGGATAGCCCCTGGAGGCGATGGCGAGGAAACGCTCCCGCATCTCCGCCTCATCCGGCGGCGTCATCTCGTAGCTTGCGGTACCATTGGTGACGCTGTCGGCATAGATGGCGGTGATTGCGGCAAGGTCGGACAGGCTGGCGTCGCGAAGGCTGAAGCTCATTGACGGAAACCGGAAACAGGCTGTTGAGAATGTCGGAGCCTAGGCCGTGGATGCATGCCGGGCAACAAAAAAGGCGGCCCGAAGGCCGCCTTTCCGTTGTCGGTTCCGATGCAGACTACTCGTTGCGATTGCCGAGGAACTGCAGCAGGAACATGAACAGGTTGATGAAGTCGAGGTAGAGGGTCAGCGCACCCATGATGGCCTTGCGGCCAGCAACCAGCGCGTCGTCGCCGTCGAAGTACATCTCCTTGATCTTCTGGGTGTCATAGGCGGTAAGGCCCGCGAAGATCAGCACGCCGATCGCCGAGATGGCAAAGCCCATGGCGGACGACTGCAGGAAGATGTTGACGATCGAAGCGATGATCAGACCGAAGAGGCCCATGATCAGGAACGATCCGAGACCAGAGAGGTCCTTCTTCGTCGTGTAGCCGTAGAGAGACAGCGCTCCGAAGGAGGCGGCCGTCACCAGGAAGGTCTGGACGATGCTCTCACCGGTAAACACGATGAAGATCGACGACAGCGAGACGCCCATCAGGGCGGCATAGCCCCAGAAGGTCGCCTGGGCGGTCCCGACGCTCATCGAGTTGATGCGAAAGCTCAGGAAGAAGACCAGGCCGAGCGGCGCCAGCATGATCACCCAACGGAGCGGGGAAGCGAACAGCAGATTGGCGAAGGCCGGATTGGAAACCGCCAGAGCGTAGGTGCCGTAGGCAGCCACGCCGGTGATTGCCATGCCGAGTGCCATCAGGTTGTAAACCTTGAGCATATAGGCGCGAAGGCCCTCGTCGATCCCCGTGCCCGTCTGCGCGCGAGTCTGCGACATTCGGTTCTGGTAGTTACGTAGGTCAGCCATTTGTATCCTCATCAAGCTCCGAAATTGGTCACGGTGTCGGGATAAATCCCAGGCGCCGCTGCGGAGCTTCAGCAAGCCTGCTTGAAATATGATGTGATAATGCGTCTGGTACAAGAGCCAACCCTTGTAAATACGACGGAATAGGCCCCTCCGACGGCGACTCGGGCGGCAGTCTGACGCGGATGTGATCGCGGTGCGTTGGCTAGAGCTCCCTCAGCACCGGTGCCGCCTTCTGCCCGAGCACCCGCCAGGTGCCGAGGAGGCCGATCCCCACCGTCAGGACCAGGGCGCCGATGATCGTGATGACGGCCACGTCCGGCAGGAAGACGGAGGGCAGGTTCATGATCCGGCTCACCACATACCAGGCCGATACGCCGCCGGCGAGGAGTGCAAAGACGGCCGTCGCGGCACCCAGGATGATGTACTCGTAGCTGAAGGCCCTGATCAGCAATCCGCGGGTTCCTCCCAGGGTCTTCAGGATCACGGCGTCATGGGTGCGGGCACGGTTGCCGGCGGCAAGGGCCCCGGAGAGCACCAGAACGGAGGCGATCAGCGCGACGGCCGCAGCGGCCCGGATGGCCGTGGCCAGCTGTCCGACAAGACGGTCGACGATGTCGATTGCATCCTTGACCCGCACGCTGGTGATGGTGGGATAGGCTGTGGTGACCTCGCGCAGGATGGTGGCCTCTTGCGCTGCGGTCGCATCGGCGTCCGTCAGCGTTGCCAGCCAGGCATGGGGCGCACCGCGGAAGGTGTTGGGCGAAAATACCATGACGAAGTTGATCGACAGGGATTCCCATTCGACTTCGCGGAAGCTCGCGATCCGGGCGGTGATGTTGCGGCCCAGCACGTTGACCGTGACGGTGTCGCCGAGCTTGAGGCCCAGTTCTCCGCCCTCCTCGGCGGAAAAGGAAACGAGCGGCTCGCCGTCGTAGTCGGCCGGCCACCATTCGCCGGCCGTCAGCGTGGCATTGCTCGGCAGGACCTCCTCGTAGGTGATGCCGCGATCTCCCCGCAGCACCCAACGGCCGCCCGGCGGCACTTCCATCTGGCTGATGTCTTCGCCGTTGAAGGCGGTGATCCGGCCACGCAGCATCGGCACCTGACTGATGGTGCCCTCTGGCGCATTCCGCTGCAGAATGTCGATAAAGCCTTCGCGCTCGCCGCTCTGGATGTCGACGAAGAAGAAATTGGGCGCCTGTTGCGCCATGCGTCCGGTGAGCTGCTGCCGAAGGTTTCCGTCGATCAGGGCCAGCGTGACGAGAAGCGCAAGCCCGAGCCCGAGCGAGAGGACCACGGACGGCGTCAATGCACCGGGCCGGTGGATATTTCCGATCGCCAGGCGAAGAGCGGGCGAGCGGACGCGCGGACTGCGGCGCGCCAGGGCCGCAATCAATAGGGCGACGAGGCGGAGGAGTATGAACGCACCGGCAACCGCGGCAAGGAATATGCCCGCCACAAACCGCTCTTCGGCGGTGATGACAGCGATCGCGGCAAGGGCCGCCAGCGCCACGCCCGCGGCCAGGACATAGGGCCAGGAAGGGAGGCCGCTGCCTTCGAAGCTCTGCTCGCGGAAGAGGGCGGTTGCCGGGACCTGGCGGGCGTGACCGAGCGGGAGCACGGAAAAGGTGAAGGTAATGAGGAGGCCGAAGAGCGCCGCAAGCGCCAGGGCGCCGGGATAGAAGGTGATCCCTCGTGGAACCGGCAGCACGCCGTCCAGGAAACGGATGGCGATGAAGGGCGAGATGGCGCCGATGACGAGGCCGATCAGAATGCCGACGGCGGCGAGAAGCAGGATCTGGATCAGGTAGATCGTCGTGACGACACCCGCCGGGGCGCCGAGGCATTTGAATGTGGCGATGGTCGTGCGCTTGGAATCGAGGAAGGCGCGCACCGCGTTGGCGACACCGACGCCGCCGACGATCAGCGCCGTCAGTCCGACCAGGGTCAGGAACTGGGAGAAGCGTTCGACATTCTCCGTCAACGACGGGGCGGCGCGATCACTGGTGCGGATAGACCAGCCTGCGTCGGAAAATTGATCCGAAGCGCGGTCCTGTACAGCGGTGCGCTGGCCGGGGTTGTCGAGGCGGATCTTGTAGGCGTGTTCCACCAGGCTGCCCGTCTGGACCAGTCCCGAGGCGGTCAGCGCCTCGCGGCTCATCAGCAGCCGCGGCGCAAAGCCGAAGCCTTCGGACGCGGCGTCGGGTTCGGCCTGTACGGTCCCGTTCAGGCGCAGGCGAGCGTTGCCGACAAGAAGCTCATCGCCCGGCTGCAGGCCAAGGCGGTCCAGGAGGAGCGGCGCGGCAACCGCTCCGAAGGTGTCGCCGTCGCGCTGCAGCAGTTCTGCCAGCGGCCGGTCCGGTTCTGCTCGAAATGTGCCGTAGAGCGGATAGGCGTCATCGACGGCCTTGACCTCCACGAGCCCCTGCTCGGAGCCATCCGCGACACGGGCCATGGACCGCAGGCCGGTGGAGACGGCCACCTCGCCGAGGCTTTCGAGAAACTGGAACTCCTCCGCGGAGGCTTCCCGGTTGTCGAGCTCGAACCGCAGGTCGCCGGCGAGGATTTCCTGGCCCTGGCCGGCGATGGCGCCGGTGATGGCGCGCGACACGGAGTTGACGCCGGCAATCGCCGCGGTGCCCAGGGCGATGCAGGCGAGGAAGATGTAGAAGCCCGACAAGCCCCCACGCATTTCACGCAAGGCCAGTTTCCACGAGATTGCCAGGCGGGAGCTGAAGGCGCTCATGCCCCCACAGCCTCGGCGGGCAGGGCGCTCGAGGAATCGCCGACGATCTCTCCGGAACGGACGCGGATCTGGCGGGAGCATCGGCCGGCAAGCGAACTGTCGTGGGTGACGAGCAACATGGTCATGCCGCGTTCGGCCTGTTTGGCGAACAGAAGATCGGCGATCTGGCGACCGGTTTCCGCATCCAGGTTGCCGGTCGGCTCATCGGCGATCAGCACCAGCGGCGACGGCGCCAGCGCCCGAGCGATCGCCACCCTCTGCTGCTCTCCCCCCGACAGCTGTCCCGGATAGTGGTTCAGACGCTCTCCCAGCCCGACGGCGGCGAGTTCCTGGCGGGCGATTTCGAAGGCGTTGGCAACGTTCGCAAGTTCGAGCGGCACGGCGACGTTCTCGAGTGCCGTCATGTTGGCGATCAGGTGGAAGGACTGGAAGACGATGCCGATGTTGCGGCCGCGGAAATCCGCCAGGGCATCCTCCGAAAACGAGTGGAGGGGTTCGCCCGCGATGTGGATCTCGCCAGCATCCAGCTGTTCGAGGCCGGCCAGAACCATCAGAAGCGTCGACTTGCCGGAACCGGAGGGGCCGACGATGCCGACAGCCTCACCCTTGTTCACCTGAAGATCGATCTGCTTGAGGACATGCACGGAGGCCGCTGCACTGCCGAGGGTCAGATCGGCCCGCTTCAGCTCGATGATGGTTTCAGTCAAAGGAAAGCTTCCTATATTGGCTTTAAGCAAAAATCGAAGCCGCGCAACGGCAGCGCAACATTTAGGAACCAGGCCTTGAGATTTAAAGCAATCGTCCTTCACTTCCTCGTCATGGCCGCCGCCTTCGTTTCGCCGGCCGCCTCCCAGCAGCAGGCAGTCGAGCTGGTCGGCTTCGGCGACAGTCTGATGGCCGGCTATCAGCTGGCGCCGAACGAGTCCTATACGGCGCAGCTCGAGGCGGCGCTGAAGGCCAAGGGGCGCTCCGTCACCGTGACGAACGCAGGCGTGTCCGGCGACACCACGTCCGGCGGTCTTTCGCGGGTCGACTGGTCGGTTCCTGACGGTACCGATGGCGTGATCCTCGAGCTGGGCGCAAACGATGCGCTGCGCGGCGTGCCGCCCGAGGAGACGGAAGAGAACCTGGATGCCATCATCACGCGGCTGAAGGAGCGGGGCATGCCGGTGCTGCTCGCCGGGATGATTGCGCCTCCCAACATGGGCGGCGACTATTCGACCCGCTACAACGAGATCTATCCCCGGCTTGCCGAGAAGCACGGCTTGCCGCTCTACCCGTTCTTCCTCGACGGGGTCGTAGCCGTGTCGGGCACCCAGCTGGAGGATGGCATGCACCCGAACGCGCGGGGCGTCGGGATCATGGTGGAGCGCTCGCTGCCAGCCGTGGAGCGCTTCATCGACGAGATTCAGTCCAACGGAAATTAGCGCTTGCGCACAGCCGGTACCCGTGATTCGCTGTGGTTGATCGCAAGAGATTCGAGGAGGTTCGCAATGCCGAGACTTTTCACCGCCCTCGAAATCCCGCGCAATGTTGCCTTAAGCCTTTCTCTCCTGCGGGGAGGGCTCCCCGGAGCGCGGTGGATCGACGTGGAAAACTACCACATCACGCTGCGGTTCATCGGTGACGTGGATGGCCGCACCGCCGACGAAATCGTCGACCGGCTCGACCGGATAGACCGGCCGGAGTTTCAGGTCAGCCTCAACGGGATTGGCTCCTTCGGGTCGAAGAAACCGCACTCGGTCTGGGCGGGCGTTTCGCCCTCGCAGGAAATGACGGCGCTTCAGGCGGAGATCGAGCGGATCTGCCAGCGCGTCGGCCTGCCGCCGGATCCCCGCAAGTTCATGCCGCATGTATCGCTTGCCCGGCTGAAGGCCTGCCGTCTGGACGATGTGGTCCGCTATCTGGCGGGACGCGGCGATTTTCACACGCTGCCGTTCAAGGTTTCGCGGTTCGTGCTGATGTCCTCCAAGGACTCGGTCGGCGGTGGACCCTATCTCACGGAGGAAGGCTTCCCGCTGAGCGAGGTCCGCACCGGCACCAATCGCTCTTCCGTGGAGCCGATGAAGAGCTTCGTGTGACGGGCGGACCAGCAGCCTACCAGCGCCTTTCGGCTGCCGACATCGATCAGGGCGTCGCCGAACTGCCCGACTGGTCGCTGCGGGACGATCACACGGCGATCACAAGGACGTTCACGTTTCGCAATTTCTCCGAGGCCTTTGGGTTCATGACCGAATGCGCGCTTGTGGCGGAGCGGATGAACCACCACCCGGAATGGTTCAACGTCTATTCCCGTGTCGAGGTGGTGCTGACGACGCATGACGTGTCGGGGCTGACGGCCCTGGATCTCAAGCTGGCGAGGGCCATGGATCGTGCCGCCGCACGGCGGGGCGATTGAAGTCCCGGCCCATCTGCCCCACATTCACTCACGACGCGAATGGACGAGGATTGTCTATGGAAGACGTGAAGATCGGCGAGATCCTCCTGCCGGGGGACGAGGAAACACAGGACAGGCGCGAAAAGCAGGTGCGGGCCCGGTTCTGGCCGAAGCTGAAGCGGGTTGCGGGATATGTGCCCTTCAGCCGAGACCTCGTCGCGGCCTATTATTGCGCTCTCGATCCGAAGACGCCGACCCGGGTGCGTGGCGTTCTGCTGGCGGCTCTCGCCTATTTCATCCTGCCATTCGACCTGCTTCCGGACGTCTTTGCCGTCGTCGGCTTCACCGATGACATGGCGGTGTTTGCAGCGGCTCTGAGGATGATCCAGGGCCATATCGGCGATCGCCACTACCAGGCGGCCGACAAGGCATTGGCAGCCGATGAAGAGCCGGCGCCCGCCAAGTAGAGCGGGACAATCGGTCCCTGATCCGATCAGCCTGCCCCTGCAAGGTGCTGCTCCGGATGGGGACAAACTCTCGCCCTAATCCTTGTGTCAGTGGCTGCCGGAAAGCAGTTCCCTTGGCCACAGTCAGTGGGTCGAGGCATGGGGGATGACGGTGATGATCTCTTATGCCTGCCGTTGACGGTTTGGTAACCGCAATTAAGTCAAATTAAACCGAATCGTGATGATGCCTGACCAGGCTTGCCTTATCGGCGCAATCGAAGAAGCGGCAGGAAACCATGTCTGTAAAAACCGTAGCAACCGCAATGGCCCTCGTGCTGGCAAGCGCCGGCATTGCATCGGCGCAATCGCCCACCCGTATCCAGCAGTTCAAGGCGTGGGGTGCCTATTCCTACAATTCGTCCGGCAGCACCGTCTGCTACGTTCTGTCGGTCCCGACCGCCAAGGAGCCGGCGAGCGTCGATCACGGCGATATCTTCTTCATCGTGTCGCAGCGTCCGGGCCAGAACATTTCCTATGAGCCGCAGGCGATGATGGGCTATCCGCTGCAGGCGAGCTCCAAGGTCAACGTCACCATCGACGGCAAGACCTTCGTGATGTTCACCAAGGACAAGGCGGCCTGGGTGGAGAATGCGGCCGAAGAGCCTGCGCTCGTCGCGGCCATGAAAGGCGGCACCTCGATGACGGTCAGCGCGACGTCCGGACGCGGCACCAACACGTCGTACTCCTATTCCCTCTCCGGCATTTCCGCGGCACTGAAGCAGATCGAAACCTGCAAGTAATCGTCCCATTTCCATGCCTTCCACCAAGGGCCGGTCGGTAGACCGGCCCTTGGTGCGTCTTGAAGACTGGTGACGCCGCACCGATTTGATGGTAAGTGCCGCGCCAAAGTTGATCGTTCGGCCTTTGCCGACGCGAAGTGCTCAAGCCACAACATGCCCGACCTGCCGCCGACCGCGGTGTCCGCATGCGTTTGAACAGGACAAGATGATGTCAGTTTCCGAAGCTGTTCTCGACCCTGCGGTCAAAGCACCGCTTGTCGCAAGACCCGACCTTGCAGGGACGAAACCGTCGCTGATCGGCTTGACGCGCGAAGAAATGGGCGCGGCGCTCAGGGAACAGGGCGTGCCGGAAAAGCAGGTGCGCATGCGCGTCAGCCAGCTCTGGCATTGGCTCTACATCCGCGGCGTGTCCGATTTCGACGCGATGACCAATGTCGCCAAGGACATGCGCGAAATGCTGAAGAGGCGTTTCACGATCGCGCGTCCGGAGGTGGTGGAGGAGCAGATTTCCGGCGACGGCACCCGCAAGTGGCTGCTGCGGTTTCCGCCGCGGGGCGCCGGCCGTCCCGTTGAAATCGAGACGGTCTACATTCCCGAGGAAGGCCGCGGGACGCTCTGCATCTCCAGCCAGGTCGGCTGTTCGCTGACCTGTTCCTTCTGCCACACCGGCACGCAGAAGCTGGTGCGCAACCTGACGGCCGAAGAAATTCTGGCTCAGCTGCTGCTGGCCCGCGACCGTCTGGGCGACTTCCCGGATCTCGACGTGCCGCAGGGATCGATGATCCCGTCGAGTGATCGCAAGGTCACCAACATCGTGATGATGGGCATGGGCGAGCCCCTCTATAATTTCGAGGCGGTCAAGACGGCGCTGCTGATCGCCACCGACGGCGACGGGCTTTCGCTGTCCAAGCGGCGCGTGACGCTGTCGACGTCCGGTGTGGTTCCGGAAATCTACCGGACCGGCGAGGAGATCGGCGTGATGCTGGCAATCTCGCTGCATGCAGTGCGAGACGAACTGCGCGACATGCTGGTGCCGATCAACAAGAAATACCCGCTGAAGGAGCTGATGGAGGCCTGCCGCGCCTATCCGAGCCTGTCGAACGCCCGCCGCATCACCTTCGAATACGTGATGCTGAAGGATGTAAACGACAGCCTGGAGGACGCCAAGGAACTGGTGAAGCTCCTGAAGGGCGTGCCGGCGAAGATCAACCTGATCCCGTTCAACCCGTGGCCGGGCACCAACTACCAGTGTTCCGACTGGGCGACGATCGAGCGGTTCGCCGACTTCGTCAACCAGGCAGGCTTTGCCTCGCCGATCCGCACGCCGCGCGGCCGCGACATCCTGGCGGCCTGCGGCCAGCTGAAGTCGGAATCGGAGCGGATGCGCAAGACCGAGCGCATGGCGTTCGAGGCGATGATGATTGCCGGCCACGGCGAAGACGACTGATCCCGTGACGACGCCGTTTGAAAGCCTGAAGGCGCGCAGCGCCCCCGATTGGCAGGCCTACTGCGAGCACCGCTTCGTGCGGGACCTGGCGGCGGGAACGCTGCCGGAACCGGCTTTCCAGCATTACCTGAAGCAGGACTATCTGTTTCTGGTGCAGTTCGCCCGGGCCTGGGGGCTTGCCGTCTACAAGAGCCGCGACCTCTCCGAGATCCGACAGGGGCTCGACAGCCTCAAGGCGATCGTCGACGTCGAGATCGGGCTGCATGTGAACTACTGCGTTTCCTGGGGCATCGACGAGGCGGCGCTCTCAAAGCTGACGGCGTCGCGGGCGACGCTTGCCTATACCCGCTATGTCCTGGACGCCGGCATGAGCGGCGATCTGCTCGACCTGCATGTGGCGCTGGCGCCCTGCATCATCGGCTATGGCGAGATCGCGAGCTGGATCCTGCGCCAGCCCTTTACCAAGCACGAAGGCAATCCCTATGCGGAGTGGATCGCCATGTATGCCGGCGACGAATACCAGGCGCTGGTCGCTTCCGAGCTGGAGTGGCTGAACCGGCGGCTTGCGGGCGTCGACGCTCAGCGCATGGACCAGCTCGCGACGGTGTTTGGCGATGCCACTCTCCTGGAAGCGGACTTCTGGCAGATGGGTCTCGACCTCGCCTGACGGGACGCCTGGCCTCAGCGCGCCTGGGTGAGGAAGATCTTCATCGCAAAGACCGAGAACACACCCGCGAACGTGTAGTCGATGCCGCGCAGGACCTTCGGATTGGCCTGCAGCCAGCCCGCCAAACGGTCGGCCAGCAGGATGACGATGACGTTGACCGGCGAACACACCACGATGAAGTAGACGCCGAGGAAGATCAGCTTTTCGGTGACGGCCGGGTCGCCCGCCGTCACGAACTGCGGCAGGAAGGTCATGAAGAAGATGATGACCTTGGGGTTGAGCAGGTTGACCCAGAGTCCCATCGAGACGTTGGCCAGCGCCGAGCTTTTGGCGCCCTCCACTCTTTCGATCGAGAGGTTCGAGCCGAAGCGGATGGCCTGGACGGCGAGCCACAGAAGGTAGGCGGCCCCGCCGGTCTTCAGGATGAAGAAGGCCGTGGGCGAGGCGGTGATCAGCGCGGAAATCCCGAAGGCCACGAGCAGCGTGTGGATCAGGATGCCGGTCGAGGTGCCGACTACGACGTAGAGCGCCGGTCCTCGTCCCTGCGCCAGCGCCCGGCTGATCGAGAGGGTCATGTCCGGACCGGGCGTCACGGCCAGCAGCAGACTGGCCGCGGTGAAGGCGAGGAGCGTGGGCAGGTTCGGCAGGAGGTCCATGGATCCCTCAACAGGCTGGTCTGGCCCGCATCCTTACCCGGCTTTCCCTGAACTGCCAATCAGCCACGGCTGGCGATGAAGGCCTTCGAGGCCTCCGCATAATCCGGATGCCAGCGCGAAAGAGGCGGCCGGTTCTCGGCGACGTCACCTGCTGCCCAGAGGATGCGCCGTTCGTCGGTGGCGCGATCGACCTCGTTGTCGGGGCAGAGGATGTAGAAATCGCCGCGGGCGAGGCCCTCGAGCATGAAATCGACCGTCTGTTCCGGCGTCCAGGCACCCTCCGGCTTTTCCACGCGTCCGCGCGCCGTCAGTCCGGTGAAGACGAAGCCCGGGATCAGCAGGTGGGCGCTGACGGCGCAGTCCGGCGTGTTGCGCAGTTCATGCTGAAGCGCTTCCGTGAAGGCCTTCACGCCGGCCTTGGAGACGTTGTAGGCTGGGTCCCCGGGCGGCGTGGTGATGCCTTGCTTGGAGCCGGTGTTGATGATCAGCGAGGGCTCGCCGTGGGCCATCATGCCGGGCCCGAAGATGCGGCTGCCGTTGATCACGCCCATCAGATTGACGCCCAGGACCCTGTCCCAGTTCGCCTGCGCTCCGAAGAGGGCGCTGCCCGGCTGGATGCCGGCATTGTTCATCAGGACATGCACGCGGCCATACTTCTGCAGGACGGCGCGCTCAAGTGATTCCAGCTGGTCCGGCTGCGACACGTCGGTGCCGATCGGCGTGACGTCCGCTTCGCCGCCTTCGGCGATCGCGGCAACCGCGCGGCAGGCGTCTGCCAGGGCGTCGCCCTCCAGGTCGGCAAGCACGATGCACAGACCAAGTTCGGCGAAGCGCTTGGCGGCCGCAAGGCCGATGCCCGAGGCTGCACCGGTGATGACGGCGACATTGCCCTTCGTCAGGGCAGGATGAATTTCGGCCATGGTGGGCTCCTCTGATCGCTGGATGCAAGCCACCAATGTGGCGCTGCATCAGACGCCGTCAACATGACAGAGGCGTCACATCTTGCACCTCCCGGCAAACTCGCTAAAAGTGCCGGCCATTCCTGGCCCTTGGCGCACAGTCATCATCATCCGGACGGACGAAACCAATATGGCACTCCCCAAAGACGTGAAGAAAGTCGTTCTCGCCTATTCCGGCGGTCTCGATACCTCGATCATTCTCAAGTGGCTGCAGACGGAACTCGGCGCCGAAGTCGTGACCTTCACGGCCGACCTCGGCCAGGGCGAAGAGCTCGAGCCGGCGCGCAAGAAGGCCGAGATGATGGGGATCAAGGAGATCTTCATCGAGGACGTGCGCGAGGAATTCGTGCGCGATTTCGTCTTCCCGATGTTCCGCGCCAATGCCGTCTACGAGGGCGTCTATCTGCTCGGCACCTCGATTGCCCGCCCGCTGATTTCCAAGCACCTCATCGATATCGCGAAGAAGACCGGCGCCGATGCCATCGCCCATGGCGCGACCGGCAAGGGCAACGACCAGGTCCGCTTCGAGCTTTCCGCCTATGCGTTGAACCCGGATATCAAGATCATCGCGCCATGGCGCGACTGGGCGTTCAAGAGCCGCACCGATCTTCTGGAATTTGCCGAACAGCACCAGATCCCGGTCGCCAAGGACAAGAAGGGCGAGGCGCCCTTCTCCGTCGACGCCAACCTGTTGCACTCCTCGTCCGAGGGCAAGGTTCTCGAGGATCCGTCGGTCGAGGCGCCGGAATATGTGCACATGCGCACGATCTCGCCGGAAGCTGCCCCGGACAAGGCGACGGTCATCAAGGTCGGCTTCGAAAAGGGCGATGCCGTCTCCATCAACGGCGTGCGCATGAGCCCGGCGACACTGCTTGCGGCTCTGAACGACTACGGCCGCGACAATGGCATCGGCCGCCTCGATCTCGTGGAAAACCGCTTCGTCGGCATGAAGTCGCGCGGCGTCTACGAAACACCCGGCGGCACGATCCTCCTGTCGGCGCACCGGGCCATCGAGTCGATCACCCTCGACCGGGGCGCCGCGCACCTCAAGGACGAGCTGATGCCGCGCTATGCGGAACTCATCTACTACGGCTTCTGGTTCTCCCCGGAGCGCGAAATGCTGCAGGCCGCCATCGACCGGAGCCAGGAGCATGTGGAAGGCGAAGTGACGCTGAAGCTCTACAAGGGCAATGTCATGGTCATCGGCCGCGAGTCGCCGAAGTCACTGTATTCGGACCAGCTGGTCACCTTCGAGGACGATCAGGGCGCCTACGACCAGAAGGATGCAGCAGGCTTCATCAAGCTCAACGCGCTGCGCCTGCGCACGCTCGGCAAGCGCAACCTGTCGAACTAACCGGCTCAAGAACCGGTGAACCATCAGCCCGCCTGTGGACGAACCACCGGCGGGCTTTTTCATGTCCGGCGCTTGCGGACGTTGAGAAAACCGAAATAGGCCAGGATCGCCATGAGGTTCATCAGCGGTATCACGGTGCCAAAGGCCAGCAGCGGGTCGCCGATGAGGGCTGCGGCAACGCCACCGAGGAAGCCCGCGCCCATCTGGATGAAACCGAGAAGGGCTGCCGCCGAGCCGGCGATCCTGGGATGGGGCTGTAAACCCGCTGTCGTGATATCGGGAATGACGAAGGCCATGCCGAAGGCGCAGAACGCCACCGGTACCATGATGGACAGGAAGGTCGGCTCGACCAGGTGGACCGAGAGAGCGATCATCGTGCCGCCGAGACCGGCCAGGGTCAGCCCGGTGCGCAGGGCGCCGTTCTGGCCGAGGCGTTTTGCCAAGACCCGAAGACTGACGGAGCCCAGAAAGAAGAAGCCCGATTGCATCAGCATGCCGAGGCCGAACTGGCCGGGGGTCAGCCCGACCCTGTTGATCAGGACGAAGGGCAGCATGGTCGCCTGCGCATAGAGCGCGCCAACCGTGCCGGCCAGCACGAGGGCGGAGAGGAGTACCTGCGGGTCGGCGATCAGCGTTCGGTAGGAGCCAATCAGGCGTGATGGGCGGATGAGGGCGCGATCGGGGATCGTGGTTTCCTTCATCAGCAGGCCGACCGCAATGCAACTGACCAGCCCGAAGCCGACCATCAGGAAAAACACCGCCTGCCAGTTGAAGAACGTCAGGGCGAGGCCGCCCAGAGTCGGGCCTGCTGCCGGGCCGATGGCCAGCATGATGCCAATCATGTTGAGGATGCGAGAGGCTTCAGCGCCGGTAAACTGGTCGCGCACGATGGCACGCGACACGGTGATGCCGACGGAGGCGCCAATGCCCTGGATCAGGCGGCCGGCCAGCAGCCAGTCGACCGTCGGGGCGAAGGCGGCCACCAGGCTGCCGATCAGGTAGATCATCAGGAAGCCTAGGGTCGCCTTGCGGCGGCCGAAGGCGTCCGATGTCGGGCCGGACAACAGCTGGGTGACGGCAAAGCCACCGAAATAGACCGAGAGGCTGAGCTTGATGGCCGCATCCGTGGTGCCGAAGGCGCGGACCAGTTCCGGCATGGCAGGCGTGTAAATGGCCATGGAAACAGGGCCGAGCGCCGCCAGAAGGGCGCCCAGCAGCGAGGTGCGGCTCGCGGACATAGTCGGGATAGGGAGCTGATTGTCGGTTTTCATTCTTCGCCATGGGGGCAAAGTCGAACCTTGCCGAATAAGCTGCATTGCGTCCGGCCTTGCTCAGCAGCTGACAGCCGGGGTTGAGCAAGACTTACGCCCTTTCCTCGCGCAGGCAAGGCTTCGCACCAAGACTTTGTGCGGCGTGCGAATTACCGTGCGCTTTATCGCTTGGCTGGTTGCATGGATCGGCTAACGTCCCAGATAAGAAGATACGTCTCTCTCCATCGACGGATGGCACCAGAACAAAGGGTTTCGCATGCCGCAGCTTCACATCAATCCCGCGCTCATCGACTGGAACGGACATCAGGGGCTGCCGCGCTTCGACCTGGTGAAGGACGAGGATTTCGCCGCCGCCTTCGATGCGGCCATGGAGAAGCACGACGCGGAGATCGACGCCATTGCCGCCAATCCGGAGCCGCCGACGATGGAAAATACCATCGTCGCGCTGGAGATTGCCGGTGACGAGCTGTCGCGCATCTCGGCCCTGTTCTGGAACAAGGCGGGTGCCCACACCAATGACGTGATCCAGGCGCTGGAGCGGGACATCGCGCCGAAGATGTCGCGCCATTATTCGCGGTTTTCCATGAATGAGGTCCTGTTCAAGCGGGTCGACGACCTCTGGGCAAAGCGCGACACGCTGGGACTGTCGGTCGAGGAAGGACGTGTCCTCGAGCGCCACTGGAAGGGTTTCGTCCGCAGCGGTGCGCAGCTGGCAAAGCCCGAACAGGAGCGGCTGGCCGCCATCAGCGAGCGCCTCGCCAGCCTGGGGGCCAAATTCGGCCAGAACGTGCTGGCGGACGAGAAGACCTGGGCCCTGGTTCTGACAGAGGAAGCCGATCTTGCCGGACTGCCGCCCTTCCTGCGCGAGGCCATGGCGTCGGCGGCCCGTGACCGCGGGCACGAGGACGGCTATGCCGTGACGCTGTCGCGGTCCATCATCGAACCGTTCCTCACCTTTTCAGAGCGACGTGACCTTCGGGAGCAGGCCTTTCGCGCCTGGACCGCGCGCGGCGCAAACGGCGGCGAGACGGACAATCTCGCCATCGTTCGGGAAACGCTGGAGCTGCGGGCCGAGCGGGCAAAGCTGCTCGGGTACGACAGCTTCGCCGCCTTCAAGCTCGACAACACCATGGCAAAGACGCCGGAAGCAGTGAACGGGTTGCTGATGGCGGTATGGGAGAAGGCGCGCAAGCGGGCGCTGGAGGAGGAGGCGAGCCTTGCCGGTCTCATCGCGGAGGAAGGCGGCAACCATGAGGTCATGCCGTGGGACTGGCGTCACTACGCCGAGAAGCTGCGGCACCGGACGTTCAACTTTTCCGAGTCGGAGCTGAAGCCCTACCTGCAGCTGGAGAAGATCATCGAAGCCTGCTTCGATGTCGCCAGCCGGGTGTTCGGCATCAGCGCCACCGAGGTCAAGGATGTGCCGGCCTATCATCCGGACGTGCGGGTGTTCGAGATCCACGACGAAGACGGAACGCTGAAGGCACTGTTCCTAGGCGACTACTTCGCGCGGTCGTCGAAGCGTTCCGGCGCCTGGATGAGTTCGTTCCAGTCGCAGCACAAGCTGACGCTGAAGAACGGCGCGGAAGGCGAGATCCCGATCATCTACAACGTCTGCAACTTTGCAAAGCCTTCGGCCGGCAAGCCGGCGCTGCTGTCGATCGACGATGCCCGCACCCTCTTCCACGAGTTCGGCCACGCCCTGCATGGCATGCTGTCGAACGTCACCTATCCCTCGGTGGCCGGAACCGGCGTGGCGCGCGACTTCGTGGAACTGCCGTCACAGCTTTACGAACACTGGCTGACGGTGCCCGAGATCCTGCAGAAATATGCCATCCACGTCGATACCGGCGCGCCCATGCCCAAGGAGCTGCTCGACAAGGTGCTCGCCGCCCGCACGTTCAATGCCGGGTTTGCGACCGTGGAGTTCACCTCCTCGGCACTCGTCGACATGGCCTTCCACACGAGGACGAGCGTGGAGGAGCCGATGAAGGTGCAGGCGGAAGTGCTGGAAGGGATCGGCATGCCGCAGTCCATCGTGATGCGCCACGCGACACCGCACTTCCAGCACGTGTTTTCCGGTGACGGGTATTCGGCCGGCTACTATTCCTATATGTGGTCCGAGGTCCTTGATGCCGACGCCTTCGCAGCCTTCGAGGAAGCCGGCGACGCCTTTGATCCGGTGACGGCACGAAAGCTCAAGAACAACATCTATTCGGTTGGCGGCTCGATCGACCCCGAAGATGCCTACAAGGCTTTCCGGGGCAAGCTGCCGGACCCGGAGGCAATGTTGAGGAAGAAGGGCCTGGCGATGCTCGAGGAGTTGTCGGGCAGCGACGCATGATCGCCCCCGCATAGCTGCCATTGCGCAAGCCTGCGCGGCCCCTCTTTCGCAAATGCGAAAAATAGGCTAAGAGCGCGCCAACGAAGTTTGGCGCCTCCTCCCGTTTTCGCGCCCAAGGCCAGAGATCCAACTTATGAAAATTCGCAACATCGCGATTATCGCGCACGTTGACCATGGAAAAACGACCCTCGTGGACGAGCTGCTGAAGCAGTCGGGCTCCTTCCGCGAAAACCAGCGTGTCGCTGAGCGCGTGATGGATTCCAACGACCTCGAAAAGGAACGGGGCATCACCATCCTGGCGAAGGCCACGTCCGTCGAATGGAAGAACACCCGCATCAACATCGTCGACACCCCCGGCCACGCCGACTTCGGCGGCGAGGTCGAGCGTATCCTGTCGATGGTGGACGGGGCGATCGTTCTCGTCGACTCCTCGGAAGGCCCGATGCCGCAGACCAAGTTCGTGGTCTCCAAGGCCCTGAAGGTCGGTCTTCGTCCGATCGTCGCAATCAACAAGATCGACCGTCCAGACGGCCGCCACGAGGAAGTCATCAACGAGGTCTTCGATCTCTTCGCAAGTCTCGACGCGACGGACGAACAGCTCGATTTCCCGATCCTTTACGGTTCTGGCCGTGATGGCTGGATGAACGTCAACCCGGAAGGTCCGAAGGACCAGGGTCTTGCACCGCTTCTCGACCTGGTGATGGAGCATGTGCCCGAGCCGAGCGTCGGCGATGAAGACGGCGCCTTCCGCATGATCGGCACGCTTCTGGAAGCCAACCCCTTCCTCGGCCGCGTCATCACCGGTCGCATCCATTCGGGTTCGATCAAGCCGAACCAGTCCGTCAAGGTTCTGGGCCAAGACGGAAAGGTGGTCGAAACCGGCCGCATTTCGAAGATCCTGGCGTTCCGCGGCATCGAGCGCACCGCCATCGACGAAGCCCATGCGGGTGACATCGTGGCGATCGCCGGCCTTTCCAAGGGCACCGTGGCCGATACCTTCTGCGACCCGTCGGTCAGCGAGCCGCTGTCGGCCCAGCCGATCGATCCGCCGACCGTCACCATGTCCTTCCTCGTCAACGACAGCCCGCTGGCCGGCACCGAAGGCGACAAGGTCACGAGCCGCGTCATCCGCGATCGTCTGTTCAAGGAAGCCGAAGGCAATGTCGCGCTGAAGATCGAGGAGTCGGAAGGCAAGGATTCCTTCTACGTTTCCGGTCGCGGCGAATTGCAGCTTGCCGTCCTGATCGAGACCATGCGTCGCGAAGGCTTCGAACTTGCCGTATCACGTCCGCGCGTCGTGATGCACAAGGACGAAAACGGAACGCTGATGGAGCCGATCGAAGAAGTCGTGATCGACGTCGACGAGGAGCATTCGGGCGTCGTCGTGCAGAAGATGTCCGAGCGCAAGGCCGAGATGACGGAACTGCGTCCGTCCGGCGGCAATCGCGTCCGTCTGGTGTTCTACGCGCCGACCCGCGGCCTGATCGGCTACCAGTCCGAACTTCTGACCGACACCCGCGGCACGGCGATCATGAACCGCCTGTTCCACGACTACCAGCCGTTCAAGGGCGAGATCAGCGGCCGCAACAACGGCGTTCTCTTGTCCAACCAGTCGGGTGAAGCGGTCGCCTATGCCATGTTCAACCTGGAGGATCGCGGCCCGATGATCATCGAGCCGGGTGAAAAGGTCTATGCGGGCATGATCGTCGGCATCCACTCGCGCGAGAACGATCTGGAAGTGAATGTCCTGAAGGGCAAGCAGCTGACCAACATTCGTTCTGCGGGCAAGGACGAAGCCGTCAAGCTGACGCCGCCGATCCGCATGACGCTCGACCGGGCGCTGTCCTGGATCCAGGATGACGAACTCATGGAAGTCACGCCAAAGTCGATCCGGCTGCGCAAGACATACCTTGATGCGAACGATCGCAAGCGATTCGGCAAGGCCAAGGCTGCCGGCTGAGCGAGCAGCAAGACCAAAAAAAACCCGGCCATGTGCCGGGTTTTTCTTTTGTGTCTTTAACTGGGGCAGGCTTGTGGGAGCGGTTAAAAAGGCGTTAACGTAGATCAAAGAGCGATTGTTCCTGGTCTGGGGACAGACGTTCCGATGATGTATCATGTTCTCGTTAAACCCGATGATTGGGTCCAGAGTCACGTTATGAAAACGTTGTCCATCGATGTGCGGCGCGCCGAGCCGCAGGATGCCCGCGCCGTCTCGGAGACACACCGAATGTCGTGGAGCCAGGCTTATGCTGGGCTCATCCCGCACAAGCCGTTGACGCAGATGATCGAACGCCGCGGGGAAGTCTGGTGGCGCAAGGCTAGCCGTGGCCCGGCGACGCTTCTCGTGCTGGATGTTGCGGGCACCATTGCGGGCTATGCCACGATCGGGCTCAATCGGGCAAAGGCGCTGCCCTATGACGGCGAAGTCTACGAAATCTACCTGCGCCCCGAATTCCAGGGGATCGGCCTCGGTCGCCGCCTGTTCGGGGAGAGCCGGCGTCTGTTGAAGTCGCTGGGCTGCCAGGGGCTGGTCGTCTGGTGCCTCGAGGACAGCGAGCATGCCTCCCGCTTCTTCCGCCGCCATGGTGGCCTCGACATGGTCGAGGGCATGGAAGATTTCGGCGGCACGTCGTTGCGCAAGATCGGCTTCGTCTGGCCACGCCTGGCATAAGCTTGCGCTTGTCTGCATGTTCCGCCTCTTCGGCGACGAAAGGCGTGTTGCCTCGCAGCATTTTTCCCAGTATCGAAGCCCATCATCCAACCTCACCCCGGGAACCAGAATGCGTATCGATGCGATCTCCATAGGGAAGAACCCGCCTGAAGACATCAATGTGATCGTCGAGGTCGCCGTCGGCGGCCACCCGATCAAGTATGAGATGGACAAGGAGGCCGGCGCGCTGGTCGTCGACCGTTTCCTCTATACGCCGATGACCTATCCCGGAAACTACGGCTTCGTGCCGCACACGCTTTCGGAAGACGGCGACCCGATCGACGTGCTGATCTGCAATACCCGGCCGCTGGTGCCCGGCTGCGTCATCAATGTCCGTCCGATCGGCGTGATGGTGATGGAAGACGACGGCGGCAAGGATGAGAAGATCCTGGCCGTGCCGGTTCCGAAACTGACCCAGCGTTACGACAAGATCAAAAACTACACCGACATGCCCGAGATCACGCTGAAGCAGATCGAGCACTTCTTCGAGCACTACAAGGATCTGGAGCCCGGCAAGTGGGTGAAGATCGGCGGCTGGCAGGACGTCGACGTCGCCAAGTCGTTGATCGTCGAAGCCATCGAGCGCTACAAGGCCAGCAAGTAATCAGCTGCCGAGCGCCAGAATTCTTGCGCTAACATCCTCCGGGTCGCCATCGATCCGGAGGATTTTTTTGCGCGCCGTCTCGCCGCTGATGATGGAAATCGCGCTCTTCGGGAGACGCAGCGACTTGGCGACAAGCGCCACCAGCGCCTTGTTCGCCTTGCCCGCTTCGGCGACTGCGGTCACCCGCGCCTTCAGGACGCATTCGCCGTCGGCCAGAGTCGCGAAACCCTCCAGACCATCCCGTGACGCGCCCGGTGTCAGCCGGACCGTCAGGCGGACATGATCCGCGTGGGAGCTATAGGGCACTTCACGCAAAGAGCGGGTAGATGCTTGTCCAGAGAAGCGAGCGCAGGAAGAAGATGATCAGCAGGACGATGATCGGCGAGATGTCGATGCCGCCGAGGTTGGGCATGATGCGCCGGATCGGCCGCAACACCGGCTCGGTGACGTTATAGAGAAAGCTGCCGATCGCACCAACGAACTGGTTGCTCGAATTGATGACGTTGAAGGCGTAGAGCCATGAGAAGATGGCGCTGCCGATCAGCACCCAAGTATAGAGGTTCAGGGCCAGGTCAATCGTCTGGAACAGCGCGAGCATTCAGGTCTCCATTTGTTGTTGACAGACATGTAGACATTGGGGAACTAACGAGCAAGTGCCGTGCCGGCGCGCGATCCGAATCATGTTTAACGTGGGTCGCGGATTGTGCCCGGCGTGTTGAAAGTCTCCCGTCGATGTCCACCTTCACTGCCGATGATCGGTTTGCGGCTTTCAGGCACGCATCCTACGCCCGTTTCTTCACCTCCCGCTTTCTCGCCGCCTTTGCGATCCAGATCATCAGCGTCTCCGTCGGCTGGCAGATGTACGACGAGACAGGCAGCGCGCTCTATCTCGGGCTGATCGGCCTCTTCCAGTTCATGCCCTCGTTGCTGCTGATCCTGGTGACCGGCTCCGTCGCGGACCGCTACAATCGCCGGGTGATCGTGGCGATCTGCCTTGGCGTCGGTGCCGTCTGCGCAGCCGCCCTCTTGATGCTGACGGTCGCCGACATGTTCATGCCCTGGCTGGTGTTTGCCATCCTGACGGTCTTCGGCATCGAACGCGCCTTCATGGGGCCTGCCGTCCAGTCGCTCGCCCCAAACCTGGTTCCCGAGCGGGACCTTGCCAATGCGATCGCCTGGAATTCCTCCTCATGGCAGACCGCCTCGATCGTCGGGCCGGTTGCCGGCGGCCTGCTCTACGGCGTCAGCGCCGTGGCCGCCTACTCCGTCGCCCTGACGTTCCTGGCGCTGGCGGGCCTGCTCATCGTGTTGATCCCCAAGCCGGCCCAGCACACCGGGACGCGGACGGTCAGCTGGAGCGAGATCCTCGCGGGCTTCCGTTTCATCGGCCAGGAAAAAGTGGTGCTCGGGGCGATCTCCCTTGATCTCTTCGCCGTGCTGCTGGGGGGCGCCGTGGCGCTGATGCCGATCTTTGCGCGCGACATCCTGGTGCTGGGCCCCTGGGGGCTCGGTCTGCTGCGTGCGGCGCCCGGAATCGGCGCGGTGACCGTCGCGCTCTGCCTTGCATTCTACCCGATCCGCCACCATGCCGGCGCGTTCATGTTCGTCGGGGTGGCCCTGTTCGGGGCCGGCACCATCGTCTTCGGCCTCTCGGAAACCGTATGGCTGTCGGTCGTGGCGCTGATGCTGATGGGCGCATCGGACATGATTTCGGTGTTCGTGCGAGAGACCCTGATCGCGCTCTGGACGCCGGATGAGGTGCGAGGCCGCGTCAACGCCGTCAATATGGTGTTCGTGGGTGCCTCCAACGAACTCGGCGAGTTTCGCGCCGGCACGATGGCCTCGGTCTTCGGGGCCGTGCCCGCGGTCGTGATCGGCGGAGCGGGCACGCTGGCCGTTGCCGCCCTGTGGGCGATGCGTTTCCCGCAACTGCGCAAGATCGACAGTCTGGATGCGCCCGATCGGTAACGGCGATCAGGCGCTTCTGCGTCGATCCACGTCAGCTCCGGCTCGCTGCGTCTCTTCCCCGCGTTCAAAAACGAGCGACAGGAAGTTCGACAGCCAGTGGCGCAGGGGAGCGTCGAAGATCATCCGGCCTTCCAGATGCTCGCTGCCCTTCTGCGCATTCGGCATGATGAAGCGATGTTCGCCGCGGACCACCCAGCGCTGCATCATCGCCCGCGTCAGCTCGGCGTGGAACTGCACGCCCCAGGCGTTGTCTCCGTAGCGGATTGCCTGGTTCGGGTAGATGTCGCCTTCGGCAAGGCGCTGCGCACCGTGCGGCAGGCTGAAGCCTTCGCGGTGGAAATGGTAGACCATCCGAGGCCACTGCGGCATCAGCAGCCGACCGTGTTCGGTTGCGCGCAGCGGATACCAGCCGATCTCCGTGAGGCCATCCTTCTCGGGTCCGACGGTTCCGCCGAGGTGGCGCACCATCATCTGGGCACCGAGGCAGATGCCGAGGAAGGGCTTGTTCTCCTTCAGCGGCACGGCGATCCAGTCGGTCTCCGCCTTGACGTAGGGTTCGGGATCATTGGCACTCATCGGGCCGCCAAAGATCACGGCCCCGGCATGATGGGCCAGGGTCGGAGGCAGCGGATCACCCAGAACAGGCCGGCGGATATCGAGCGGGTAGCCCATCTCCACCAGCATCTGCCCGACGCGACCGGGAGAGGAGGTTTCCTGATGGAGCACGATCAGAACCGGGAGTTTGTTCGTGCCCTGGGACGGTGTCATTCGCATCGTTTGTCTTTCTACTCGTCTCCCGCGTCTCCTCCCGGTTGACGTGCGGCTGCCTGCTGGCGCTGAAGAACCCGGTCGCGCGCCGAAACCCCCAGAAGATCCGCGATCCGCCAGATCACGTGATCCTCCATCTCGCTGCGCTCCCCGTCGGCATGCACGAGATCCCACAGGATCCCCAGCAGTTCGACGCGTTCTTCCTCGTCGAGATGACGCTTAAGATCCGAGGTGAAGCGATAATAGTCAACCGCCTCGTGCCCGGCTTCGCGTCCGGCATCGATCAGCGCGGCAAGTTGCTCTCCATCCAGCTGATAGCGTTCCCGCAACAGATCGCGGAGCATCCTTTGCTCATCCGCCGAGACATTGCCGTCCGCCTCCATCACCTGGAAGCAGAGAGCGGCGAAGGCAACCCGCGGATCGCCGGGTGCATATTCGTCCTCCGGCTGACGTGACGCGAGGTTCTGGATGAAGGTCTGGACCCGTTCGAACAACATGCGTTTTGGTCCTGTCAAAAGAGGCGAAGGCGGGTGGGAGGTTCCTGCGAAGCCTGCGGATCCTTCACGCCGGGATCGTCCGGGGGGCGGTGGAAGAAGGGCTCGTCATCGCTCTCGTCCAAATCCTTTTTGGCATCTGCCGCTGCAGGCTTGGGCTTTTCGGATGCACGGCTGGCTGTAACCACCACAGGTGACTTGGTCTGCTGGGACCGCTCATCGAGCGCCTTCGGCTTCTCCGGGTCCTTGTTGTCCTTCGTGCCAACGTCCTTTGCAGTCACCTCCGGTGTGCTGGCGTCCGGTGTCTTGACCTCCGAACGGCTGGCAGCCGCATCGCTCACGTCCTGCGAGGTTTGATCGTGCTCGGGCATTGCTTCGGCAGAGAAGGCCGGTGCGGGTGCAGGGCTTACGGGCGGGAGCTCGGCGATGGCCTTTGCACCAAGGCCGCCTTCCTCGATCGGTCCCTCGAGCTGTCCGAACGGCACCTTCCACTCGAAGGCATCGATACGGCCGGTGACGGGCGAGACGGCCATCCAGTGGTCCGAGACGATGCCGTCGGCGACCCAGGCAGGATCGCGCGGCGCACGCAGCGCCTGTGCCATCCAGTGGCGGATGCGGCCCTGGTCGCCGGTGTCCGCCTCCTCGATGTCGGCCAGCAGCAGGTAGACGCTTTCCCGGGGTTCCATGCGGGCGGCAGCCTCGGCCTTGGCACGCGCCTTGTCGAGTTCCCGCGCATCCAGGGCGGCTTCCGCGACGGCGATCAGCGATTCGACATTGTTAGGGCGCAGCGCCTCCAGCTTCTCGGCCCGCTTCAGGCGGTCGGTGGCGCTATCACCGCTGCGGGCGCGAACATAGGCCCGGGCGATCTCCGGATGCGGCGACAGCTTCCAGACGCTGTCGAGAACGGACGCGGCGCGGCGGGTATTGTCTTCGCGATGATAGGCCTTGGCGGCGATCACCGCGGCCGGGACAAGGTCCTTGGCGTGCTTGAGGGCGGCAAGCGCGTCGTCGCGTGCGCCCTTCGGATCGCCTTCCAGCCGTTCGCCGGCCTTGGCCGTCAGGAGAACCGCCTTCCAGCGCTCCGCCTGCTTCTTCTCGATGACGTTGGCGACCTTCTGCTGGTCCAGGAGGCGGATGGCGTCGTCCCAGCGACCGGCACGGCAGCGATATTCCAGCGTCGCCTGGGCGGCCCAGGGAAGATAAGGTGCATCTTCGGCGGCGCGTTCCGCATATTGACGGGCTGCCTCGTCGGCGCCGAGCCGGCGCGCCTCGACGTAGAGGCCGCGCAGACCGAGCTCGCGGGTTTCCGGATCCTCGGCCATGCGCTCGAACTTTGCCCGCGCATCGTCGTGGCGCCCCTCGATCAAGGCGGCCTGGGCTTCGAGAAGGTGCAGCAGCGGTTCCTGATCGGCGCGCAGCAGGGATTGAGCCCGAAGGCTCATCTTGCGCGCCAGAAGGGCATTGCCAGCGCCAGCCGCGATCAGGCCCGTCGAAAGCGCCTGGTAGCCACGATCGCGCTTGCGGGCGCGAAAATGCCGGCGGATGGAATGCGGCGAGGTCCAGATGACCTGAAACAGCCACCAAAGGACCATGATCGCAATGATGACGGCGGCAACGGCTGTCGCGGCCACGATGAGGCTGGTTTCGATCAGGTAATCCTGCCAGGCGATGGAGATGAAGCCCGGGCGATCGGCGAGCCAGGCAAAGCCCCATCCGAGAGCAAGGACGACGAGGATGAACGCAAACAATCTGATCATTCTGACGTCTTTCAGTTGGAGCTTCTGGTTTCGCTGACGGCACGCGTGAGCGTGTCGCCGAGCAAGGCGTCGATGGCGATGCGGGCATCAAGCGCCTGCTTGAAGTCCTGCGACACCGCCTTGGCCTCCTGGGGCAGGGTTTCCCATTCGGAGGCCGCGTCCTGCAGGTTTTCGCCCTGCAGCGCATTTTCCATCCGGGCCACGATAGCTTCCGCCGTGTCGCCTTCGGCGTCGCCCGTCCGGCGGACCTTGACCACCGACATGGCGCTCGACATCAGCCGGCCCGCGATGCCCTGATCCTGGTCCGGTTGCTGGGCGGCCTCCAGCATGTCGGCGGACAGCGCCGAAAACTGCTCGGCGAGCTGCGAGCGCGTGGGCACGCCGCCTTCGCTGTAGGACTGCAGCTGGGCGACCGCCGGATCGTCCGGCGTGACGTTGGCAAATGTCTGCAGCTCTTCCTCAAACGAACCTCCCCGATCCACGGCAGCCTTCAACGCGGCGGCAGCGATCGCCTGTGCGGCGGCCTCCTCGGCGCCAGGCTCGTTGAGCTCCGTCTCGGCGGCCTCCAGCCGCTGTTGCAGCTGGTCGAGGCGGCCGGTGGTCTCGCTCGACACACCTTCCGCGGATGTCCGCAGAGCAGCAAGCTCCTGCTCGAGGGTGGAGAGTCGTGCGGTCAGCTCTTCGCCGGGGCCTTCGGACGCGGCGGCAACGGCCGCCTCGACGGCCTGCAGCCGCGCGTCGACCTCCGGGGCCGGCGCAGGGGCCTGTCTCAGCGTCTCGACCTGCTGGCGAAGTGCCGCGATGTCGTCGGTGACGTCGCCATCCGCTGACGCGGTGGGAAGATAGCCGGCGTACTGCATGCTTCCTGCCAAAGCGAGGGCGACGATGCCACCGAAGATGCCGGCGGCGATCAGGGTGGAGGTCGCGGTCCCCTTGCCTGCAGGTTGTGTCCGCGAGGATGGCGGTACGGCAGATGAGGCGGTGTCGGAGCTGGGGCGGGAGGTTTCCGTCTTGGAAGTAGACTTGTCCGTACCGGAATCGTCTTTCATGCGCGCCGCAGTGCCGGGGACAGCGACAGGTTTTGGTTCGGTCTTCACGTCGTCGGCCGGGGCGCTCTTCGGCGGGGAATCCGGCTCGGATAGCATCGCCGACCCTGCCGTGTCGTCCGTGTCGTTGCTGCGAACGGGAGCGGCGAGCGTTTCCTGCTTCGAGACGGTCGCGTCGCTGGTCACGGGTTCGGACCCAGGCTTGGTGCCGGAACTCGATGGTGCATTCTGAGCGGATGACGTCGCCGCAGGGGATGTCCCGGCGTCGTCGCTGTCATTGCTGCGAACCGCCTCGGCGACCGCATCCGGCTTGGAGGCCGTGCCGTCGATCGTCACGGGCTCCTTGTTGGACTTCGTGCGGCGGGGCGATTTATCCGTGACCATCGAGACCTCGTTCCTGCATCATTACAGGGGGAAGTTAGGGGGCAAGGCCAAGGATGGGAAGAGGTGACGGAAATTTGAGGTCCGGAAACGACTAAAGAAGGGCCAGCAGGCTGTCCTCGACCGGGCTCGCTGCGGTCTCGACATTGCTCTCGAGGGCCTTCGGTACGGCTTGCGCGATATTCTCGCTCAGGCAGAGGATCCGGCTCCGGGACACGACGATCAAGCTTTCTTCGGAAAGCGGCAGTTCGAAGAACCGCAGCGCCGTCGCCCGGGAGTAGAGCAGGACAACATCCACGGGTGGTGTTTCCAGGGCCGAGGACAGTGCGGCTTTCGGGATCGGGACCGGTCTCATTGTGTAGCTGACGACCGTGGCGACCGGAATACCCGCAGCTTCCAGGTCTTCTTCGAACACGGGAGAGCGGGGTTGGCCGGCGAGGTAGAGGAGCGGGCGTTGGGAGGTCATTTGGCGAAGCTGCGGGCGAAAGCGTTCCACCATGCTGGCGCCCGTTCCCTCCGCCGCCTGAACGGAGGCGAAGCCGGTGGCGCGGAGGGCATCGGCCGTCGCGTCGCCCACGGCGA
Source organism: Pseudorhizobium marinum (assembly GCF_000705355.1). Lineage (NCBI taxonomy): Bacteria > Pseudomonadati > Pseudomonadota > Alphaproteobacteria > Hyphomicrobiales > Rhizobiaceae > Pseudorhizobium > Pseudorhizobium marinum. The sequence goes on along the minus strand of NZ_JMQK01000003.1, from coordinate 123,420 downwards.
AGACCGTGTCCTGAAGGTAAGGGTGAACTTCACCGCCGAGGGTCTGCAGAACCCTTGCCGTCTCGGCGCTGGTGACGGCAACTGCCGCATGCGGCTGGCGGAGCGCGTCCAGAGCCGCTTGCGGATGATGCTCGGCCGCCATCAGCGGCAGGATCACGGCATGATGACCGAGCGCCGCAATCTTCGCCGCCGTTTTCCGCGCGGCCTCCTCGGGTCGTGTGACGAGGACGCGCACCTGGTTCAGCTCCAGGTTTCGAAGAAGCCGGGACCTGCAGCCGCGCGCACCGTTTCTCCGGCCTGCCTGCCGAGACTTTCGGCCTCGGAGCGAGGCCCGTCCAGTTCCACGGCATATTCCTGCCGGCCGTCCGGTGTCAGGATAAGGCCGGAGAAGCGCAGGTGGTCACCCTCGCAGAGGGCATAGCCGGCGATCGGGGTGCGGCAGGAACCGTCCAGGGCGCCGAGAAAGGCGCGCTCGCAGCTGACGGCGTCATAGGTCGGACGATCGTTGATGGCGTCGAGGAAATCGGCCACCCGGCTGTCGCCGGTCCGGCTCTCGATGCAGATCGCTCCCTGTGCGGGCGCCGGCGGGAAATCGGCGGGATCGAGAAGTTCGGTCACCACTTCTTCCCTCGCCAGCCGCTTCAGGCCCGCGAACGCCAGAAGCGTGGCGTCGACATGGCCTTCATCCAGCTTGCGCAGGCGGGTGCCGACGGATCCGCGGAAAATTGTCACCTGGATGTCCGGCCGGATACGACGGACCAGGGCCTGTCGGCGCAGGGATGCCGTGCCCACGGTCGCACCGTCCGGGAGAGCCGTCAGACTTGCCGCGGTCCGGCCGATCAGCGCATCGCGGATGTCTTCACGCGGAAGATAGGCGGAAAGGCATAATCCGTCCGGCAGCACTGTCGGCATGTCCTTGGAGGAATGCACGGCGAAATCCAGTTCGCCGGACATCAGTTGCTCCTCCAGCTCCAGGGTGAACAGGCCCTTGCCGCCGATCTCGCTCAGCGGACGGTCGACGATCCGGTCGCCGGTGGTGGACAGGATGACGATCTCGAACATCTCCTCGGGAAGATCATGCGCCGCCATCAGCCGGGCGCGTGTTTCTGCAGCCTGCGCCAGTGCCAGTGGGCTGCCGCGCGTGCCGATCCGGAAAGGTTTCGTTTGCATCCGTATTCGTCCATTGTTAACCGGAGGCCTTGGTAACCGGCTTTATTCAGCCCCGCAATCAACGATCGACCCATGGCGACCTTTCTTCGCATCCTCGGTATCGAAACAAGCTGTGACGAAACGGCGGCTTCCGTCGTCGTGCGGCATGCGGACGGGCGTGGCGAAATTCTCTCGGACGTGGTGCTGTCGCAACTGGAAGAGCACAGTGCCTTCGGTGGCGTGGTCCCGGAGATTGCGGCACGCGCCCACGTCGAGGCGCTCGACGGGTTGATCGAAGAGGCGCTCGAGCGGGCCGACGTGTCGCTCGCCGAGATCGATGCGGTCGCCGCCACATCCGGGCCGGGGCTGATCGGCGGGCTGCTGGTCGGATTGATGACCGGAAAGGCCATAGCGCGTGCGGCCGGCAAGCCGCTCTACGCTGTCAATCACCTCGAAGGCCATGCGCTGACGGCGCGGCTGACGGATGGTCTGCCGTTCCCCTATCTGATGCTTCTCGTCTCCGGCGGGCACACGCAACTGGTGCTGGTCAGCGGCGTGGGCGAATACGAACGCTGGGGGACGACGATCGACGACGCGCTGGGCGAAGCCTTCGACAAGACGGCCAAGCTGCTCGGGCTCCCCTATCCGGGAGGGCCGGCCGTCGAGAGGGCCGCGCTTCACGGCGATGCCGATCGCTTCAAACTGCCGCGGCCGCTGGTCGGCGAGGCGCGGCTCGATTTTTCCTTTTCCGGCCTGAAGACGGCCGTGCGGCAGGCAGCAACCGACATCGCGCCGCTCGATGACCAGGACGTGGCCGACATCTGTGCCTCCTTCCAGAAGGCCATTTCCGGCACGCTGAAGGATCGGATCGGCCGAGGGCTTGCGCGGTTTCGCGACCAGTTTTCCGGATTGGACACGGAGCCGGCCCTGGTCGTGGCCGGAGGTGTCGCGGCCAACCAGGAAATCCGCCGCACCCTGCAGGCGCTTTGCCTCGAGTACGGGTTCCGGTTCGTGGCCCCGCCCATGCGCCTCTGCACGGACAATGCGGCGATGATCGCCTGGGCCGGGCTGGAGCGGATGGCAGCAGAGCTTCCCGCAGATGCGCTCGACGTTCAGCCGCGCTCCCGCTGGCCCCTCGACAGCAATGCCCAGACCCTGCTGGGATCAGGCAAGCGCGGAGCCAAGGCATGAGTGCGACAGCGACCATCGTCGTCATCGGGGCGGGGGCCTTCGGTACGGCCTTGGCCACGATCATGGCCCTCGAAAGCAGATCGACCGTCACCCTCATCGGCCGCAATACGGCGCTGATGAGCGACTTGCGCGATATGCGGATGCATGATGCGGTGCTTCCGGGCGTGCCACTGGCGGATGCGCTGCAGTTCTCCGCCGAACCGGATGCGATCTCCGAGGCCGGCATCGTGCTGTTTGCGATGCCGTCGCAGTCGCATGCGGATGCCGCCCGCTACTACGGTCCTTACCTTGCCAGGGACGCCGCCGTCGTGACCTGCGCCAAGGGTCTCGATCGGACGTCCGGGAGCGTCTTGACGGAGGTTCTCGAGCGGGAACTGCGGGGCCGATCAGCGGCCGCCCTCAGCGGCCCCGGCTTTGCCGCCGACATCGCGCGCGGCCTGCCGACAGCAATGACGATTGCGGCGGGCGAGGCCGCCCTGGCGGAACGACTGGCGCATACGCTTTCCACGCCGACGTTTCGGCTCTACCCCTCGACCGATCGTATCGGGGCGCAGCTGGGCGGCGCGCTGAAGAACGTCCTGGCGATTGCCTGCGGCATTGTGGACGGCGCGGGACTGGGGGAATCGGCGAGAGCTGCACTGATCTCGCGCGGACTTGCGGAGATGTCGCGGCTTGCGGAGCGCATGGGTGGCCGCCCGGAGACGGTGCGGGGGCTGTCCGGTCTCGGCGACCTGGTGCTGACCGGAACCAGCCATCAGTCGCGCAATCTGCGCTATGGCATCGCGCTGGGCAAACAGGTGCCGGAGGGCGCCGGCAACGATCTGGTGGAAGGCGCGTTCGCCGCCTCGATCGCGGCAGGGCTTGGCCGGACGCATGGCATCGAGCTGCCGATCACCAATGCCGTCGCCGACATCATCGCGGGGAAGCTCGACGTGTCCGCAGCCGTGGAGCGCCTGATGACCCGCCCGATCACCACCGAATAAGACAGACAACGGAGAGATCTCGATGCTTTTTGCCTTCCTGTGCACAGACAAACCCGGCCACCTCAACGTCCGGATGGACACACGGCCCGCCCATCTCGAGCACCTCAACAAGCTCAATGCGGATGGCACGCTGAAGATGGCAGGTCCGTTCCTCGACGACGAGGGCAAGCCGAACGGCAGCCTGGTGATCGTGGAAGCCGAGGACGTGGCCGCCGCACGGGCTCTGGCGGAAGCCGATCCCTATTATCAGGCAGGTCTCTTCGAAACGGTGGACGTGAAGCCCTACAACTGGGTCTTCAACAAGCCGGAGGCTTGAGCGTCCATGGCATACTGGCTGTTCAAGTCCGAGCCTTTCAAGTGGTCCTGGGAGATGCAGAAGGCCAAGGGCGATGCCGGCGAGGAGTGGTCGGGCGTCCGCAATTACCAGGCTCGCAATCACATGCGGGCGATGAAGATCGGCGACAAGGGCTTCTTCTATCACTCCAATGAGGGGCTGGAGATCGTCGGGATCGTGGAGGTCTGCGCGCTCAGCCATCCCGATTCGACGGCGGATGGCGATGCGCGATGGGATTGCGTGGACATTCGCGCCATCTGCGATCTTCCCACGCCGGTGACGCTGAAGGAGATCAAGGCCAATCCGAAGTTTGAGACCATGTCGCTCGTGACATCGATGCGGCTTTCGGTTCAGCCGGTCACGGACGAGGAGTACGTGGAGATCTGCCGGCTTGGCGGACTGGACAATCCGCCCCGCTCGCCTGATTGACACGGTGCATGAAGACTGATCCCCGCAGCTTCATCCTTTCCAATACGAGGCTTCTTGCTCCACCGCATGTGCCGGAGGTGCGATTGCATCTCGCCGACGAGGCGCATGATCTGTGGCAGAAGACCGAGGACGAGCTGGAGGAAATCGGGCTTCCGCCGCCCTTCTGGGCCTTTGCCTGGGCCGGCGGGCAGGGACTGGCGCGCTACATCCTGGATCATCCCGAGGCTGTGTCCGGAAAACGGGTGCTCGACTTTGCCACCGGGTCCGGGCTGGTGGCGATTGCGGCCAAGCATGCCGGCGCCGCCGACGTGCTGGCGGCAGACGTTGACCCATGGGCTGCCGATGCTGTTGCGCTCAATGCCGCGGCGAACGATGTGACGGTCGATTTCGTGCGCGGCGACCTGATCGGAACGGCGGTCGATGCCGAGGTGGTGCTTGCCGGCGACGTCTTCTACGACAAGGGTTTTGCGGAAGCGCTCGCGCCCTGGTTTCGCCGGCTGGCCGGAGAGGGGCGCATCGTTCTCGTCGGGGATCCGGGACGGAGCTATCTGCCGAAGGATTGTCTCGAGCCGCTGGCGTCCTATGAAGTGCCGGTGACCCGGGCACTGGAGGACGCCGAGATAAAGAAGACGACCGTGTGGCGCTTCACCTAATTGGCTGCGCGGATGACGCAGACGCCTGATTCGCAGGAGCATGGGTCTGAGCGGCGGAGGTAGCTTTCGTCGACCTGGATGATCGTCGCCTTGGGTGCAGGCTGCGGGCGGTCCACCTTCTCGGTTCTGCGGATCACCCAGACGGAACGGCTGAAGGTGCCGACACCGGGGACGTGGGTCACCGGTGTCGTATAGCCGATCGAACGGCCGAGATTGCGAAAATCAGAATGGCCATGGTCGCGGAGACTGTGGCCGCGGGAACCGCCGTCCCGCCAGTCGTTGCCGCCAGCAATTGCCGGAAGCTCCATCATGCCAAAGAGACCCGAAGCAAGGGCCACCAAAAGCAGTTGTTTTCCGATCATCTCCAGCCTCCGTCGCAAGCGTTAACGGAAGGTTAACACAGTTCGGATAACCAAGTCGCCAAGACTGTGGAGAAAATTCCTGATGTGATCGATCGGCAGGCGCCACTACGGAAATCGAGGGGTTCGGGCACCAATCGATTAAAATTTAAGATCCGTTTGAAATCGCTTGTCGTAGAGCATGTCGGGAACTAAACCACGCCTAATGATGCAATGCACATTTCTTCGGCATGGTGCATTGGCGGGTGCAAAAGCCCGGAAACGCTTCAACGCCGTGAGGTCCTGATGGCGAACGTGACTAAAAACCGGCCCCTGTCGCCGCATCTGCAGATTTACAAATTCATCCCCACCATGGCCATGTCGATCATGCACCGTATTACCGGTGCAGCGCTCTATTTAGGCACGGTGCTTGTTGCCGCCTGGCTGATTGCTGCTGCATCCGGCGAGGAGAATTTCAACCAGGTCAATGGCCTGTTCGGCTCGCTGGTCGGCCAGATCATCCTCTTCGGGTACACCTGGGCTCTGCTTCATCATTTGATCGGCGGTATCCGCCACATGATGTGGGACCTCGGCTACGGCTTCGAGAAGGAATTCTCGACCATGCTGGCGAAGGCCAATCTCGTTGCGTCGATCGGTCTCACCGTCCTGGTGTGGATCGTCGTGCTATTGGTTCGCTGAGGAGGAACGGCTCATGGACATGCGTACACCGCTTGCAAAAGTTCGCGGCCTCGGCTCCGCCAAAAGCGGCACCGAACATTTCTGGAAGGTGCGCACGACATCGATCGCGCTGACGCCTCTCCTTCTCTTCTACGTCGGCTTCCTGGTCATGTACGTGGGACGTCCCTACGCCGAGGTTGTTGGCGCGCTCTCCAATCCCTTCATCGCGACGATCAATGCGCTGACGGTGATCGCGAGCGTCATCCACATGCGCCTCGGCATGGAAGAAGTCATTCAGGACTACGTCCATTCGGAGACCATGAAGATGGTGGCCATCATGCTCAACGGCTTCTTCTCAATTCTGATCGGCGGTCTCTGTCTTTTCGCCGTCCTGAAAATCGCATTCGCAGGATAACCCGTCATGGCATCCATCACTCCCATTGCGCAGACAGGCAAGGCCTATACCTTCGTCGACCATTCCTATGACGTGATCGTCGTGGGCGCGGGCGGAGCGGGTCTTCGCGCGACGCTCGGCATGGCCGAGCAAGGTTTCAAGACCGCCTGCATCACCAAGGTCTTCCCGACGCGCTCGCACACGGTCGCGGCGCAGGGCGGTATCGCCGCCTCGCTCCAGAACATGACGCCGGACAGCTGGCAGTGGCATCTCTACGATACCGTCAAGGGCTCCGACTGGCTCGGCGACGTGGACGCCATGCAGTATCTGGCGATGGAGGCGCCGAAGGCGGTCTACGAGCTGGAGCACTACGGCGTGCCGTTCTCGCGCAACGAGGAAGGCAAGATCTACCAGCGGCCGTTCGGCGGCCACATGCAGAACTACGGTGCCGGCCCGCCGGTGCAGCGCACCTGCGCCGCTGCCGACCGCACCGGCCACGCGATCCTGCACACGCTCTACGGCCAGTCGCTGAAGCACAATGCGGAATTCTTCATCGAGTATTTCGCTCTCGACCTGATCATGTCGGATGATGGCCAGTGCACCGGCGTGGTCGCCTGGAACCTCGACGACGGCACGATCCACCGCTTCACGGCGAAGATGGTGGTGCTGGCGACCGGCGGCTATGGCCGCGCCTATTTCTCCGCCACGTCCGCCCATACCTGCACCGGTGACGGCGGCGGCATGATTGCCCGCGCCGGCCTGCCACTGCAGGACATGGAATTCGTCCAGTTTCACCCGACCGGGATCTATGGCTCAGGCTGCCTGATCACGGAAGGTGCGCGCGGCGAAGGTGGTTATCTCGTCAATTCCGAAGGCGAGCGTTTCATGGAGCGCTATGCGCCCTCCGCCAAGGATCTTGCCTCGCGTGACGTGGTTTCCCGTTGCATGACGCTCGAAATCCGCGAGGGTCGCGGCGTCGGCAAGAACAAGGACCACATCTTCCTGCATCTCGACCATCTGGATCCGGCCGTCCTGCACGAGCGGCTGCCGGGGATCTCCGAAAGCGCGAAGATCTTCGCCGGTGTCGACGTGACGCGCGAGCCGATCCCGGTGCTGCCGACCGTTCACTACAACATGGGTGGCATTCCGACCAATTTCTGGGGCGAGGTGCTGAACGCGGACAGTGACAATCCGGAACGCATCGCTCCCGGCCTGATGGCCGTCGGCGAAGCGGGCTGCGCATCGGTACATGGGGCGAACCGCCTCGGCTCCAACTCGCTGATCGACCTTGTCGTCTTCGGCCGTGCCGCGGCGATCCGCGCCGGCCAGGTGATCGACCGGGCGGCGGCGGTGCCGGCCCTCAACACGGCCGCCTGCGACAAGATCATGGAGCGCTTCGACCGTCTGCGGAATGCCAACGGCGGAACGCCGACGGCCGTGCTGCGCGACAAGATGCAGCGCACCATGCAGGAAGATGCCGCCGTGTTCCGGACCCAGGAGTCGCTGGAGTCAGGCTGTCGCCGGATGTCGGCCATCTGGGGCGAGCTGAAGGATACGAAGGTCACGGACCGCTCGATGATCTGGAACTCCGATCTGGTCGAGACCCTCGAGCTCGAAAACCTGATGGCGAACGCGATCACGACCGTCTACGGCGCCGAGGCGCGCAAGGAAAGCCGCGGCAGCCACGCCCGTGAAGACTTTACCGATGGTCCGTTCGGCGGCCGCGACGATGTCAACTGGCGCAAGCACACGCTGGCCTGGTTGAACGATGCCGGCGGCGTCCGGCTGGAATATCGCCCGGTTCACACCGAACTCATCGCCGAAGGCATCGATCCTGCAAAGATCGAGCCCAAGGCGCGCGTGTATTGATCTCGAGAGGATCCGGACATGGTTGAACTCACTCTTCCCAAGAACTCTCAGATGACCGAAGGCAAGGTCTGGCCGAAGCCTGCCGATGCAAAGAACGTTCGCGAATACAGGGTCTATCGCTGGAATCCGGACGACGGTCAGAACCCGCGTATCGACACCTTCTACATCGACATCGATGATTGCGGGCCGATGGTGCTGGACGGTCTCTTGTACATCAAGGACAAGATCGACCCGACGCTGACGCTGCGCCGCTCCTGCCGGGAGGGCATCTGCGGCTCCTGCGCAATGAACATCGACGGCACCAACACGCTGGCCTGCACCAAGGGCATGGAAGACATCGGCGGGACCGTGAAGGTCTATCCGCTGCCGCACATGCCGGTCGTGAAGGATCTCGTGCCGGATCTCACCAACTTCTACGCGCAGCACCGCTCGATCGAGCCCTGGCTGAAGACGGTATCGCCGCCGCCGGCCAAGGAGTGGAAGCAGAGCCACGAAGACCGCATGAAGCTCGACGGTCTCTATGAGTGCATTCTCTGTGCCTGCTGTTCCGCCTCCTGTCCGAGCTACTGGTGGAACGGCGACCGCTATCTCGGTCCGGCTGTCTTGCTGCAGGCCTATCGCTGGCTGATCGACAGCCGCGACGAGGCCAAGGGCGAGCGTCTCGACGATCTGGAAGATCCTTTCCGGCTCTATCGCTGCCACACGATCATGAACTGTGCACAGACCTGCCCGAAGGGCCTGAACCCGGCGAAAGCGATCGCCGAGATCAAGAAGATGATGGTCGAGCGCCGCGTATAGAATAGAATTCAGGCGCGACGCCGGTTGATGTTCGCGCCTGCTGTTCCATTTTGCGGGCAAGAGCCTGTGATGCTAAGTCAGGGATGTGCTTGCGGTTGATTCGATCTAATCTATCGCGATAATTCCGCCGTGTTTCATCACTAGCACCGGGTGCAGCAAAAGATCGGAGTGAAATGATGCAGTTCAGGTATGTCGCCACCGGGTTGATGGTCGCCGTCTCCCTCGCCGGTTGCCAACGCACCTCCTACAGCCCCTACGACAATCTCCCTTCGCAGCCTGCCCCGCTGCAGGCGCAGCCTGTTCCCCAGGTTCAGTCGAACCAGCTGCCACCGCCCGGTGGCGCAACGCAGTTCCCGACGGCGCCGATGCAGGAAACGGCATCGCTCGATCCGAATGCCTCGGCTCCGACAACGGCCCTGGATGTGACGAAGGAGCAGATGGTCGGCAACTGGCGCGTTTCGAACGCCGGCAGTTCCTGTGACATGTTCCTGACGCTGACCAATCTCGGAAGCGGTTCGCGCGGGGGCACGCGCGGTTGCGCCGGCGAGTTGACCGCGATGGGCTCTTGGGAAGTGTCCGGCAAGATGGTGCAGTTCAAGGATCGCGCCGGCAACGTCATCGGCCGCGTCTACAAGAGCGCCGACAACCGCTTCGACGGTACCACCAACTCCGGGCAGCCGGTCAGCCTCAGCCGCTAGCGGCACCAGGGAGCACGTTCCTCCTCTATGGAAGCCATTCCCGACTACACGCACAGCGTCGTAGAAGAGCTGAAGGTCAAGACCGCGGCAGGAAGTCTGACTCCAGACCGCTCCCAGCTCGAGGTTGCGGCCAAGCTCGACCGCGTGCTTGGCGACCTTCGGGAAGCTCGTCCGGCCAGGAAGCAAAGCGCGCTCGGATGGCTGTTTGCCAAGGGCAGCACCCGGCCCAGCAAGGTTCGCGGGCTCTATATCCACGGCAGTGTCGGTCGCGGCAAGACCATGCTCATGGAGATGTTCTTCAAGAAGGCGGCCACCGACAAGAAGCGGCGGGTTCACTTCCACGAGTTCATGGCGGATGTGCACGGTCGGGTGCATGAGCACCGGATGAGGCTGAAGAGCGGCCAGACAAAGCAGGCGGACCCCATTCCGCCTGTGGCCGCCGAGATTTACGCCGAGGCGGAGCTTCTGTGCTTCGACGAATTCTCGGTGACGGACATCACCGACGCCATGATCCTTGCCCGGCTGTTCAACGAACTCTTCTCCCTCGGTTGCGTGCTTGTCGCGACGTCGAACGTCGCGCCGGAGAACCTCTACAAGGATGGACTGAACCGCGGCCTCTTCCTGCCCTTCATCGATCTGCTGCAGCAGCACGTCGAGACGGTATCGCTGGAGTCTCCGACCGACTATCGGATGGAGAAGCTTGCAAACCTTCCCGTCTATGTGACCCCGCTCGGTCCTCAGGCCGATGCGGCGATGGAGGCTACGTGGCATCAGGTCACCGATGGCGAGCGCGCAATGCCGTCGGAGGTCCCGCGCAAGGGGCGTGTGATCAAGGTTCCCAGTGCGGTCGGCCGGGCCGCTCGCTTCCGTTTTGCCGATCTTTGCGAGAGGCCACTTGGCGCTGCGGATTATCTGGCGATCGCAGAGCGCTTCGATTCCATCTTCGTCGAGCAGATTCCGCAGCTTGGTCCGGAGAAACGCAATGAGACCAAACGCTTTATCAACCTTGTCGATACATTGTACGACAACGCCGTTCGGCTTTACGTTTCCGCCGCAGCCGCACCCGACGATCTCCTGACGGAACGGCGCGGGACGGAAGGGTTCGAATTCGACCGGACGGTTTCGCGTCTTTTCGAGATGCGCAGCGCCGATTATGCGGCAGTGCACGCGCAACGTCACTCGTGAGCGACGGGCAAATTCTTACGTTTACGTAAGAATTTATTCATTTAACCGATTGAAAACACTGGCCTCCAAAGAACCGATTGCTATTTCAAGCAGGTTCCGGTATGGCCATGTGAACATTGGCGGCCCGGCTTGCGTGTCCGGTCGCGGACAATGATCTGGAGAGGAAGCTTTTCGATGGCGCGGAAGAAGATCGCACTTATTGGTTCTGGCATGATCGGTGGAACGCTGGCGCATCTCGCCGGCATCAAGGAGCTGGGCGATATCGTCCTCTTCGACATCGCCGATGGTATCCCGCAGGGCAAGGGTCTGGACATCGCCCAGTCTTCCCCGGTCGAAGGCTTCAACGCGAAGCTCACCGGCGCCAGTGACTATTCTGCCATCGAAGGCGCCGACGTCTGCATCGTGACCGCTGGCGTTGCCCGCAAGCCTGGCATGAGCCGCGACGATCTTCTCGGCATCAACCTCAAGGTCATGGAACAGGTTGGCGCCGGCATCAAGAAATACGCGCCGGACGCCTTCGTCATCTGCATCACCAATCCGCTCGACGCGATGGTCTGGGCGCTGCAGAAGTTCTCCGGCCTGCCGAAGAACATGGTCGTCGGCATGGCCGGCGTGCTGGACTCCTCCCGCTTCCGTCTGTTTCTCTCCGAGGAGTTCAACGTCTCGGTCCAGGACGTCACCGCCTTCGTTCTCGGCGGTCACGGCGACACCATGGTGCCGCTTGCCCGCTATTCGACCGTCGGCGGCATTCCACTCACCGACCTCGTCAAGATGGGTTGGGTCACCAAGGAGCGCCTGGAGGAAATCATCCAGCGCACCCGTGATGGTGGCGCCGAGATCGTCGGCCTGCTGAAGACCGGCTCGGCCTATTATGCGCCTGCCGCCTCGGCGATCGAAATGGCCGAGTCCTTCCTCAAGGACAAGAAGCGCGTGCTGCCCTGCGCTGCCTATCTCTCCGGCCAGTACGGCGTGAAGGACATGTATGTCGGCGTTCCGACAGTCATCGGCGCCGGTGGCGTGGAGCGCATCATCGAGGTCGAATTCAACAAGAGCGAGGAAGAAGCCTTCCAGAAGTCGGTCGGCGCGGTTGCCGGTCTTTGCGAAGCCTGCATCAACATCGCTCCCGCGCTGAAGTAATCGCGCCAGCTACATCCAAGGAAACGCTGATGAATATTCACGAATATCAGGCCAAGGCTCTGCTCAAGGGCTTCGGCGCTCCGGTTGCCGAAGGTGTGGCCATCCTCAAGGTCGAGGAGGCCGAGGCGGCTGCGAAGTCGCTGCCGGGTCCGCTCTATGTGGTCAAGAGCCAGATTCATGCCGGCGGTCGCGGCAAGGGCAAGTTCAAGGAACTCGGTCCCGATGCCAAGGGCGGCGTGCGCCTTGCCAAGTCCATCGAGGAAGTGGTTTCCCACGCCCGCGACATGCTCGGCAACACGCTGGTAACGGCGCAGACCGGCGATGCCGGCAAGCAGGTCAACCGTCTCTACATCGAAGACGGCGCAGACATCGACCGCGAGCTCTACTGCTCGCTCCTGGTCGACCGGTCGGTCGGTCAGGTGGCCTTCGTCGTTTCGACCGAAGGCGGCATGGACATCGAGGCGGTCGCCCACGACACGCCGGAGAAGATCCACACGATCGCCATCGAGCCGGAAGCCGGCGTCACGGATGCCGACGTCGCTGCAATCTCGAAGGCTCTCGAGCTCTCGGGTGCCGCCGCGGACGATGCCAAGGCCCTGTTCCCGGCGCTCTACAAGGCGTTCGTCGAAAAGGACATGGCGCTGCTGGAGGTCAATCCGCTGATCGTCATGAAGGACGGCCATCTGCGCGTTCTCGACGCCAAGATGTCGTTCGACGGCAATGCCCTGTTCCGTCACGACGACGTCCGGGCGCTGCGCGACGAGACCGAAGAAGACGCCAAGGAAATCGAAGCCTCCAAGTGGGACCTCGCCTATGTCGCCCTCGACGGCAACATCGGCTGCATGGTCAATGGCGCAGGCCTTGCCATGGCGACGATGGACATCATCAAGCTCTACGGCAAGGAGCCGGCAAACTTCTGCGACGTCGGCGGTGGCGCCGGCAAGGAGAAGGTCGCGGCGGCCTTCAAGATCATCACGGCTGACCCGAAGGTCGAGGGCATCCTCGTCAACATCTTCGGCGGCATCATGAAGTGCGACGTCATCGCAGAAGGTGTCGTGGCTGCCGTCCAGGAAGTCGGCCTCAAGGTTCCGCTGGTCGTGCGCCTCGAAGGTACCAATGTCGAGCTTGGCAAGAAGATCCTCAACGAATCGGGCCTGGCGATCACCGCAGCCGACGACTTGGACGATGCCGCCAAGAAGATCGTCGCTGCGATCAACGCCTAATTTGAAGGACCGGAAATAATGTCCATTCTCGTCAACAAAGACACGAAGGTCCTGGTTCAGGGCCTGACCGGCAAGACCGGCACCTTCCACACCGAACAGGCGCTTGCCTACTACGGCACGCAGATGGTCGGCGGTATCCACCCGAAGAAGGGTGGCGAAACCTGGACCGGCTCGAAGGGCGAAAGCCTGCCGATCTTCGCGACCGTGGCCGAAGCCAAGGACGCCACAGGCGCCGACGCGTCCGTGATCTACGTTCCACCGGCAGGCGCTGCCGACGCGATCATCGAGGCGATCGACGCCGAGATCCCGTTCATCACCTGCATCACCGAAGGCATTCCGGTCATGGACATGGTTCGCGTCAAGGCACGCCTGGACCGCTCCAAGTCGCGCCTTCTCGGCCCCAACTGCCCGGGCGTCCTGACGCCGGAAGAATGCAAGATCGGCATCATGCCGGGCTCGATCTTCCGCAAGGGTTCGGTCGGCATCGTCTCGCGCTCCGGCACGCTGACCTATGAAGCCGTGTTCCAGACCTCCAACGAAGGCCTCGGCCAGACCACGGCTGTCGGCATCGGCGGCGATCCGGTCAAGGGCACGGAATTCATCGACATCCTGGAAATGTTCCTCGCCGATGACGCCACCCAGTCGATCATCATGATCGGTGAAATCGGTGGTTCCGCGGAAGAAGACGCGGCCCAGTTCCTGATCGATGAAGCCAAGAATGGCCGTAAGAAGCCGATGGCAGGCTTCATCGCCGGTCGGACGGCCCCCAAGGGTCGGACGATGGGCCACGCCGGCGCCGTCGTCTCCGGCGGCAAGGGTGACGCGGAATCGAAGATCGCGGCCATGGAAGCGGCAGGCATCAAGGTGTCGCCATCTCCGGCCCGCCTCGGCACGACGCTGGTTGAAGTCCTCAAGGGCTAAGGCCACATAGGCATCAAGGCCGCCCGGCTTGCGCCGGTCGGCCACGTTATCGGCAAGATGGTGCGGAACAGGCGCCTTCCTTGCGGGTTCAGCGTCAAGCGGCGCGGACCGTGGCCGTCTCAGGCGGCTTCAAAAGACAAGACCATCAAAGCGACGGCCGACGCTTATCTTTTGGCCCTCAGTTTCGTCGGGAGGCGGGCGCGGCGTCCGCAAGAAAATCATGGCACGGCAAGAAGCCAACGAGCAGTTCCTCATCACCTCCTTCCTCGACGGCGCGAATGCCTCCTATATCGAGCAGCTCTACGCCCGGTATGAGGACGATCCGAATTCCGTCGGACCGGAGTGGCAGTCCTTCTTCAAGGCGCTCGCCGACAGTCCGGAAGACGTGAAGAAGGCCGCCAAGGGTGCGTCCTGGCAGCGCAAGAACTGGCCGATCGATGCCGGGGGAGATCTCGTCTCGGCGCTCGACGGCAACTGGCCGGTCGTTGAAAAGGCGATCGAAACGAAGGTCAAGGCGAAGGCAGAGGCCGCCGCGGTTGCCACGGGAGCGACGGTCAACGAGGCCGACGTGCTGCAGGCGACGCGCGATTCCGTCCGCGCCATCATGATGATCCGCGCCTACCGCATGCGTGGCCACCTGCACGCCAAGCTCGATCCGCTCGGTCTTGCCATACCGGTGGAGGACTACAACGAGCTGTCGCCCAGCGCCTACGGTTTCACCGAGGCCGACTACGACCGCAAGATCTTCATCGACAATGTGCTCGGGCTGGAGTTCGCGACGGTCCGCGAGATGCTCGACATCCTGGAGCGCACCTATTGCTCGACGATGGGCGTCGAGTTCATGCACATCTCCAACCCGGAAGAGAAAGCCTGGGTCCAGGAGCGCATCGAGGGCCCGCACAAGGGCGTGGAATTCACGCCGAACGGCAAGAAGGCCATCCTGCAGAAGCTGGTCGAGGCTGAAGGCTACGAGCAGTTCCTCGACGTGCGGTTCAAGGGCACGAAGCGCTTCGGTCTCGACGGCGGCGAATCGCTGATTCCGGCGCTCGAACAGATCATCAAGCGCGGCGGCCAGGACGGCCTCGAAGAAATCGTTCTCGGCATGGCCCACCGTGGCCGCCTGAACGTGCTGACCAACGTGATGGGCAAGCCGCATCGCGCCGTGTTCCATGAATTCAAGGGCGGCTCGTTCAAGCCGGACGATGTCGAAGGCTCTGGCGACGTCAAGTATCACCTCGGTGCGTCTTCGGACCGCGAGTTCGACGGCAACAAGGTCCATTTGTCGCTGACGGCAAACCCCTCGCACCTCGAGATCGTCAATCCGGTGGTCATGGGCAAGGCGCGCGCCAAGCAGGACATGCTTGCCAAGACCGCTGACAAGGACGGCATCGTTCCGCTTGCCGAGCGCTCCAAGGTGCTGCCGCTGCTCCTGCACGGGGATGCGGCCTTCGCCGGCCAGGGTGTCGTGGCCGAAATCCTCGGCCTCTCCGGCCTGCGCGGCCATCGCGTCGCCGGCACGATGCACGTCATCATCAACAACCAGATCGGCTTCACCACCAATCCGGCCTTCTCCCGCTCGTCGCCGTATCCGTCCGACGTGGCGAAGATGATCGAGGCGCCGATCTTCCACGTCAACGGCGACGACCCGGAAGCCGTGACCTACGCCGCCAAGATCGCCACCGAATACCGGATGAAGTTCCACAAGCCGGTCGTCCTGGACATCTTCTGCTATCGCCGCTTCGGCCACAACGAAGGTGACGAGCCGGCGTTCACGCAGCCGAAGATGTACAAGGTGATCCGCGGCCACAAGACGGTGGCGCAGATCTATGCAGACCGCCTGATTGCCGAAGGCCTGATCAGCGACGGCGAATTCGAAAAGATGAAGGCGGACTGGCGCGCGCACCTCGAGCAGGAGTTCGAGGCAGGGCAGAGCTACAAGCCCAACAAGGCCGACTGGCTGGACGGCGTCTGGTCCGGGCTGCGTTCCGCCGACAATGCCGACGAGCAGCGCCGCGGCAAGACCGCCATGCCGATGAAGCAGCTGAAGGACATCGGCCGCAAGCTCTCGACCATTCCGGAAGGTTTCAACGCCCACCGGACGATCAAGCGCTTCATGGACAACCGCGCGCAGATGATCGAGACGGGCGATGGTATCGACTGGGCGATGGCCGAGGCACTGGCCTTCGGTTCGCTGACGGTCGAAGGCACCAAGATCCGCCTCTCGGGCCAGGACGTCGAACGCGGCACGTTCTCCCAGCGGCACTCGGTTCTCTACGACCAGGAGACGGAAGAGCGCTTCGTTCCGCTTGCCAACCTGTCGCCGACCCAGGCCCGCTACGAGGTCATCAACTCGATGCTCTCGGAAGAGGCGGTGCTCGGCTTCGAATATGGCTATTCGCTGGCCCGTCCGAATGCGCTGACGCTGTGGGAAGCCCAGTTCGGCGACTTCGCCAACGGCGCGCAGGTGGTCTTCGACCAGTTCATCTCGTCGGGCGAACGCAAATGGCTGCGCATGTCCGGCCTCGTCTGCCTGCTTCCGCATGGCTACGAAGGTCAGGGCCCCGAGCACTCCTCGGCACGCCTGGAGCGCTGGCTGCAGATGTGCGCGGAAGACAACATGCAGGTCGCCTACTGCACGACGCCGGCAAACTACTTCCATATCCTGCGCCGCCAGGTGAAGCGCGATTTCCGCAAGCCGCTCATCCTGATGACGCCGAAGTCGCTGCTCCGCCACAAGCGCGCGACCTCGACGCTTGCGGAGATGGCTGGCGAAAGCTCCTTCCACCGCCTGCTGTGGGACGATGCGGAGGTCATCAAGGATGGCCCGATCAAGCTGCAGAAGGACGCCAAGATCCGTCGTGTCGTGATGTGTTCGGGCAAGGTCTATTACGACCTCCTGGAAGAGCGCGAGAAGCGCGGCATCGACGACGTCTACCTGCTGCGCATCGAACAGCTCTATCCGTTCCCGGCAAAGGCGCTGATCAACGAGCTGTCGCGTTTCCGCAATGCGGAGATGGTCTGGTGCCAGGAAGAGCCCAAGAACATGGGCGGCTGGTCGTTCATCGATCCGTACCTCGAATGGGTTCTGGCCCATATCGACGCCAAGTACCAGCGCGTCCGCTACACCGGTCGCCCGGCTGCGGCCTCGCCGGCCACGGGCCTGATGTCCAAGCACCTGGCGCAGCTTGAAGCATTCCTTGAAGACGCGCTCGGCGGCTGATCCTCAGCCGCCTCCGCGACACCCAATAACGGCATCCTAGAGAAAACGGAAACAGACCATGGCCACCGAAATCCGCGTCCCGACCCTCGGGGAATCCGTCAGCGAAGCCACCGTAGGCACCTGGTTCAAGAAAGTCGGCGACACCGTCAAGGCCGACGAGCCGCTCGTCGAACTTGAAACCGACAAGGTCACCGTCGAAGTTCCGGCGCCTGCGTCCGGCGTCCTGACCGAGATCGTCGCCCAGAACGGCGAGACCGTCGGTCTCGACGCCCTTCTCGGACAGATTTCCGAAGGTGGCGCAGGGGCGGCTCCAGCCGCTCCCGCAAAGGCCGAAGAGCCGGCCAAGGCTTCCGAGCCTGCTCCGGCCAAGGCCGCCGAGCCGGCTCCGGCCGCGAAGGCTGCGCCTTCCGAAATGCCGGCGGCTCCGGCAGCTGCCAAGATGCTTTCGGAGAACAACCTTTCCGCGGAACAGGTCGACGGTTCAGGCAAGCGCGGCCAGGTCCTGAAGGGCGACGTCATCGCTGCCGTTGCCAAGGGCATTTCCGCACCGGCGGCCCAGGCGGAGGCTCCCAAGGCTGCACGGGCACCGTCGAGCACGGACGATGCGTCCCGCGAAGAGCGCGTGAAGATGACGCGCCTGCGCCAGACCATTGCGCGGCGCCTGAAGGACGCCCAGAATTCGGCTGCCATGCTGACCACCTACAACGAGGTGGACATGAAGGCGGTCATGGATCTGCGCAACCGCTACAAGGACGTGTTCGAGAAGAAGCACGGCGTGAAGCTCGGCTTCATGGGCTTCTTCACCAAGGCCGTGACCCACGCACTGAAGGAACTGCCGGCGGTCAACGCCGAAATCGACGGTACCGACATCATCTACAAGAATTACTGCCACGTCGGCGTCGCGGTCGGCACGGACAAGGGTCTCGTCGTTCCTGTGGTGCGCGACGCGGACCAGATGTCGATTGCCGAAATCGAGAAGGAAATCGGTCGTCTTGGCCGGGCAGCGCGCGACGGCCAGCTCAGCATGGCCGACATGCAGGGCGGCACGTTCACCATCTCGAACGGTGGCGTCTACGGTTCGCTGATGTCTTCGCCGATCCTGAATGCGCCGCAGTCGGGTATTCTCGGCATGCACAAGATCCAGGAGCGCCCGGTCGCCATCGGCGGCCAGGTCGTCATCCGTCCGATGATGTATCTGGCACTATCCTATGACCACCGGATCGTCGACGGCAAGGAAGCCGTCACCTTCCTGGTGCGGGTCAAGGAAAGCCTGGAAGATCCGGAACGTCTCGTTCTCGACCTCTAAGCAAGGAAAAGCAGCATGGACATCGCTTCGGCAGATGCCACGTATCTCCTGACGCTGCTTACCCTCAGCGTTGTTCTGCTGCTCGTGCACATCGGGCTGCAGGGAATGCTGGCGACCAAGGAACTGGGGTCCGCGTGGAACGCTGGACCCCGGGACGAAGGCAGGGCGCCGAAGGGTGCGCTGGCCGGTCGGGCGGAGCGGGCTTCCCTGAACTATCGGGAAACCTATCCGGCCTTTGTCGGGCTCCTGCTCGCACTGTCCTTCACGGGTGACGCGTCGGGGTTCGGGCTGGTCGGCGGTACCGTGTGGCTGGTGGCGAGGATCTTCTATGTTCCGCTCTACCTTGCCGGAATACCCTACATCCGCTCACTCGTCTGGCTTGTCAGCATCCTTGGGCTGCTGATGATGATGTTTGCCCTGTTCGCCTGACCGACGCGGCGTTTCACTAAAAAGGAATCTGAAATGGCATATGATCTCGTCGTCATCGGAAGCGGCCCCGGCGGATATGTCTGCGCCGTCAAGGCTGCACAGCTCGGGCTCAAGGTCGCCGTCGTCGAGAAGCGTTCGACCTACGGCGGCACCTGCCTGAATATCGGCTGCATTCCCTCCAAGGCGCTGCTGCACGCCTCCGAGATGTTCAGCCATGCGGCACATGGGATGGGCGATCTGGGCATCGAGATCGCGGCGCCGAAGCTCAACCTCGAAAAGATGATGGCGCATAAGGATGCGACCGTGAAGTCCAACGTCGAAGGCGTGTCCTTCCTGTTCAAGAAGAACAAGATCGACGGCTTCCAGGGCACCGGCAAGATCGTCTCGGCCGGAAAGGTCTCGGTGACGGGCGAGGATGGCAAGGCACAGGAACTCGAGACGAAGAACATCGTCATCGCCACGGGTTCGGACATCGCCGGCATCCCGGGCGTCAACGTCGACATCGACGAGAAGGTGATCGTTTCCTCCACCGGCGGCATCGCGCTCGACAAGGTACCGGAGCACATGATCGTCGTGGGCGGCGGTGTCATCGGCCTTGAGCTCGGCTCGGTCTGGATGCGTCTCGGTGCCAAGGTGACCGTCATCGAATATCTCGACACCATCCTCGGCGGCATGGACGGCGATGTGTCCAAGCAGTTCCAGCGGATGCTGGCAAAGCAGGGCATGGCCTTCAACCTCGGCGCCAAGGTGACCGCTGTGGAGAAGACAGGCACCGGCGCCAAGGTGACCTTCGAAGCGGTCAAGGGCGGCGAGGCGCAGACACTGGATGCGGATGTCGTGCTCGTGTCCACCGGCCGCAAGCCGTTTACTGCAGGACTTGGTCTGGAAGAGGCAGGCGTCGCGCTCGACAACCGTGGCCGCGTCGAGATCGACGGACACTACAAGACGAATGTCGACGGCATCTATGCGATCGGCGACGTGGTGAAGGGTCCGATGCTGGCGCACAAGGCGGAAGACGAGGGTGTGGCGCTTGCCGAAATCCTCGCCGGACAGCACGGCCATGTTAACTATGACGTCATTCCGAGCGTCGTCTATACCCAGCCGGAAGTTGCCTCCGTCGGCAAGACGGAAGAAGAGCTGAAGGCCGCCGGCGTTGCCTATAAGGTCGGGAAATTCCCGTTCACCGCCAATGGACGCGCGCGCGCCATGCTGGCGACGGAGGGCTTCGTGAAGATCCTCGCCGACAAGGAAACCGACCGGGTTCTGGGTGGCCACATCGTTGCGCTCGGTGCGGGCGAGATGATCCACGAGATCGCCGTGTTGATGGAGTTCGGTGGCTCTTCGGAAGACCTCGGTCGCACCTGCCATGCGCATCCGACGATGTCGGAAGCCGTGAAGGAGGCAGCTCTGGGCACCTTCTTCAAGCCGATCCACATGTAAAAACGCAAGTCCAGGATTACATCTTCTTCATCTTCGAGGCCGCAGCTTGTCTAACGAGCGGCGGCCTTTATCGTCTGGAAGCAATTGCCGCTCAATGATTTGACGAAAGGCAAGTAAATGGCTTCCGAGACTGTTTCCTATTCTGTGTCCCAGCGCATCCTTCACTGGCTGGTCGTCGCTCTCGTCTTCTTCAACCTGCTGCTTCCGGAGGGAATGGAGGATTGGAACCGGGCGTTCAGCCAGACCGGCACGGCGACGGCCGAGCAGGTGGCAAGCGCCAATCTCCACGCCTATGCCGGGATCGCGATCCTGATCCTGACGCTCTGTCGGATCGGTCTGAGGCTGACGATGAAGGCGCCGGCCCTGCCGGCCGAAGAGCCGCCGCTCTTTCGTCTGGCGGCGAAGGTCACGCATGGTGCCCTCTATGTCCTGACCATCGCCCTGCCGTTCAGCGGCATGGCTGCGTATTACTTCGGCATCGAACAGGCGGGCGAGGTCCACGGCGGGCCGTTGAAGTTGCTTCTCTGGCTGGTCATCGCGGCCCACGTGCTGGGCGTCTTGGTGCACCAGTTCTACTGGAAGACCAATATACTGCGGCGGATGACGGTCGGCTGAGGCCGGCTATGGAACGGCGGTTACCGTAAAGCCCTGGCTGCGGAGCAGGGCCACCAGCCCTTCGTCGCCCGGCAGATGCAGGGCGCCGACGGCCATGAACACGCCGCCTTCGGCCAGCATCGGGGCCGCCCGCTCGGCCATGCGCTTGTTGCGATCCGAAACGACGGCACTCTCGAATGCCGCATTGGCGCTTTCGTCGTCACCAGACTCGGCTGGGGTGAGCGCCTTCAGCGCCGGGATCGTCAGGCCTGTTTCGCCCGCGAGATAGAGTTGCGTCATGGTTTCGACGACGTCGTCCATCCGGTCGCCCAGCCTGACGGTCTCCACCAGTGCCTCGAGATGGAACTCGATCGGCATCTTCGCCATAGCCTCCAACTGCTCCTGAAGCGTCTCAAGCCCCTTCACCGGCTTCCCGGCGGCAGCCGCATCGAGCGCGATCTTCTTGTCGAGGAAGACGGCATTCTCGGCCTTGCGCGCCGTTTCGCAGGCGGAGCTGGCGACGAAGGCCGCCAGCATCCAGGGCTTCATCCGCGAGACGGCGGAGAGCGAAAGGCCGCGGCTTTTCAGGCCCGCCTCCAGAACAGCGAGATCATCGGCTGCCAGCAGGGTCTCGATCGACCGGCCATCGGTGAACATGGTGAGCTCCGGTTTACCCAGAATGGCAGCCATCGCCCTCTTCTCGTCCAGGATTTCGTCCGATTCGATGACGATCATCCGGGCGCCGGCATGTACTTCTGCCGCGCCGGCCGGCATCTTGAGGACGCGCGGATCGGTAACATGCATGGTGCCGAGCAGGTATGATGGCTCGGTGCCGGCGCGCTGGATCTTCCAGAACAGGCCCTGACCGTTGACGATCTGCCGGCCTTCGTCGAGCACTTCGGCGTAGCGTTCGGGATCGTCCTTCTGAAGCGTCTCGAGAAGGTTTTCGCCCCGGCACTCGGCATCTGCCCGGGCGGGCGAAAGCGTGCCCAGCACCATCATGAGAGAAGCCAGCAGAAGGAGATGGAGCCCGGCCATCAGCCACAGCGAGAGCGACGGTAGCCAGCGGGGCAGGCTGCGCGAGATACGGGAAGAGCCGGGGTTCATCATGTCATCCGTCCGAAATTTCCGCGGACCCTAATTGCGTCGGCTCCACAACAGATTAACGCACATGCTTAAAGCCTTCTTAAGCCCGCGGGTGGGCACGATCGTAGACATCGAGCAGCCGGGCGCTGTCGACGCCCGTGTAGATCTGCGTTGTCGAGAGGCTGGCATGGCCGAGAAGCTCCTGGATCGTTCGCAGGTCGCCGCCGCCCGCAAGCAGATGGGTGGCAAAGGAATGGCGCAGGGCATGCGGCGTCGCGGTCTCCGGCAGACCGAAGGCGCCACGCAGCTTCTGCATGCCCCGCTGGATGATGGCCGGCTGCAGCGGGCCACCCCGCGCGCCGCGGAAGAGAGCGGCATCCGGAGCCAGAACGTAGGGGCACAGGGTCCTGTAGGTCTCCACCGCCTCGATGACGAGGGGCAGCAGAGGTACGATGCGGGTCTTGCCGCCCTTGCCGGTGACACGCAGCACCGTATCTCCCGGTTGAACATCCGTGGGGCGAAGGCCCAGCGCCTCCGAGATGCGCAGGCCGCAGCCGTAGAGAAGCGTCAGGACCGCGGCATCGCGGGCGGCGATCCAGGGTTCGTCATGGAGCTGGGTCTCGGCCGCGACCACCGCGATTGCCTGGCGATCGGTCAGAGGCTTTGGCAAGGATTTCGGCTGCTTTGGCGCCCGAATGGCACCGGCTGCCGCCGCGTTCACAAGACCCTGGCGCTCCAGGTAGCGCAGAAAAGATCGCAAACCTGCCAGATGGCGTCCGAGCGAGCGGGCGCCCGCACCCTGGCGTCGGCGAAACGCCAGAAAGGCCCGCAGATCTCCCGTCCGCAGCGTATGAATGTCGGCGATACGGGCCGGCCCACCCAGGTGCCCGGTCAGGAACGACAGGAATTGCCGGCTGTCCCGCTCGTAGGCGTCCAGGGTATTGGCGGATAGCCGGCGCTCGTCGCGGAGGCTTTCCAGCCACTCCCGGCGTTTGTCGAGCAGGTCCGGTGCGGCGATCGTCAGCAGTTCGTTCAATGTCGGGCCTATTGATTTGCTCGGTTATCCGACACAGATTGCAGGGGGCGGCGTTACAATTTGCTAAAGATGCAACGTTGTCATTGTTCGATCATACGGGACTGCGATATAGCCCCTATCCTGTCTGCAGGAGTTTGTATGGCGCGCCGCGATTCACTGTCCCCTCTGGGGCAATTCGCCGAAGCAGTTTCTCTGGTTTCGCAAGGAAAGCCTGGTCATATCGTTGATACGCTCATTACCGAGCGTGGCCAGCGGATCGTCAGGCATCCGCTGTGGCCGGTGATGCGGCCATTTCTCTACACCTTGCTTCGGTATGATCGAGCGATCGAGTTCGCCAACGACATCGCCGCCATGTCCGGGTTTCAGTCGTTCGAATACCTGAGCGAGACGCTGAAGCTCGACGTGCGCGTGACGAATGCCGAGCGCATTCCGGCTTCGGGCGGCTTCATCCTGGTCAGCAACCACCCGACCGGGATTGCGGATGGCATTGCCGTCTTCGACCTCCTCAAGGATCGTCGTCCCGACCTGATGATCTTTGCCAATCGGGATGCCGTCAGGGTCAATCCCCGGTTCGCCGAGATGATCATCCCTGTCGAATGGCGCGAGGAGCACAAGAGCAAGCTGAAGACGCGGGAAACCCTCGTGCTGACCAACAGCACGGTGGAGAACGGCAAGGTCATGGTGCTGTTTCCCTCCGGCCGCATCGCCTACTGGGCGGACGGGCAGCTGAACGAGCGGCCGTGGAAGACCTCGGCGGTGGGGCTTGCCAAGAAGTACAACCTGCCGATCCTGCCGATCCATATGAAGGCTCGCAACTCGGGCCTCTTCTACTGGTTCGCCAAATGGTCGACGGAACTGCGCGACATGACGGTGTTCTACGAACTCCTCAACAAGAAGGGCAATCGCTTCGATGTCACGGTCGGCCAGATGATCCAGCCGGATCAGCTGGAGGGCGATCTTGCGGATGTCACGAAGGCGATCGAGACGCATACCGTCTCCAGGCTCGGTGCAGACGGTGACGCGATCTTCGGCCCGGTAACATCCTCGGGGTCCTGACTCTTCCCGAAGGGTTCCCTTTTGTTCCGCTTCGGGGCAATGTCCCGCCATATGTCCACAGAATCGACCAATCTCTTCGGCGCGCTCTTCGAGGCGCCGCCAGCTAGGCAGGTGGTGCCCGTTCTCGTGCCGTTGCCGGCGCCGGGACCCTATAGCTATGCCGTGCCGGAGGGGATGCACGTCGAGCCCGGTTCGATCATTCAGGTGCCGCTCGGTCCGCGCCAGGTGATCGGCGTCGTCTGGGACAGCCAGGCGGACGACAAGCTGGACCCGAAGAAGCTTCGCCCCATCACGCAGGTGTTCGATTGCCCGCCGCTGTCGGCCGACATGCGTCGTTTCATCGAATGGGTAGCCGGCTACACGCTTTCGCCGCCCGGACTGGTGGCGCGGATGGCCATCCGCGCGCCTGCCGCACTGGAGCCCGAGCCGATGATCGAGGGCATCCGGTATATCGGCGGACAGCCGGAGCGGATGACGCCGGCACGGTCGCGGGTTCTGGATCTGGTGGGTGAGGAAGACATTTCCTGGACGCGGGCAGGGCTGGCGCATGCCGCCGGCGTCTCGACGAGCGTCATCGACGGACTGACGCAGCGCGGGCTGTTCGAGACCGTGTTCATGCCGCCGCCGCCGGTTGTCGCGCGCCCGGATCCCGACTATGCCGCCGCGCGCATCGAGGGGCCTCAGACAGAGGCTGCTGCCGAGATCGTCGCGCTCGTGCGCAAGGGCGGGTTCTCCTCGTCGCTGATCGACGGGGTCACCGGCTCCGGCAAGACCGAGGTCTATTTCGAGGCGATCGCCGAGACGCTGCGGCAGGGCAGGCAGGTGCTGATCCTGCTGCCCGAGATCGCCCTGACGTCAAGCTTCCTCGAGCGGTTCCAGGATCGCTTCGGCGCCAAGCCCGGCGAGTGGCACTCGGATCTTTCGCCGCGGACGCGCGAGAGGGTGTGGCGCGGCATCGTCACCGGCGAGGTCCAGGTGGTGGCGGGCGCCCGCTCGGCGCTCTTTCTGCCGTTCGAGAACCTCGGCCTGATCGTCGTCGACGAGGAGCACGACCCGGCCTACAAGCAGGAGGACCGGGTGTTCTACAATGCCCGGGACATGGCGGTCGTGCGGGCGAGGATCGGCGACTTCCCGATCGTGCTCGTGTCGGCGACCCCCTCCGTCGAAAGCAAGGTCAACGCCCAGGCCGGCCGCTATCATCTCCTGCATCTGCCGACGCGCTTTGGCGATGCCGCCATGCCGGACCTGCATCTGATCGACATGCGGCGCCATGCGCCCCAGAGGGGCGGCTTCCTGTCGCCGGTGCTGCTTCGGGCGATTGGCAAGACGATCGAACACGGCCACCAGTCACTGCTCTTCCTGAACCGGCGCGGCTATGCACCGTTGACGCTCTGCCGCGTGTGCGGCCACCGCTTCCAGTGCCCGCAGTGCTCCAGCTGGCTCGTCGAACACCGCTTCCGCAACCAGATCCAGTGCCATCAATGCGGCTACCACGAGCCCACGCCCGAGGCCTGTCCGGAATGCGGCACGCTCGACCATCTCGTGGCCTGCGGGCCGGGGGTGGAGCGCATTGCGGAGGAGGTCGAGAAGCATTTTCCCGATGCCCGCACCATCGTCATGTCGTCCGACCTTCTCGGTGGCGTGAAGCGCCTGCGGCTGGAACTGGACGCCATCGCGCGCGGCGATGCCGATATTGTGATCGGGACGCAACTGGTCGCGAAGGGCCACAACTTCCCGCTGATGACGCTGGTGGGAATCATCGATGCGGACCTTGGACTTGCCAATGGCGATCCGCGCGCGGCGGAGCGGACGTTCCAGCTTCTCAGCCAGGTGACGGGCCGAGCCGGGAGAACGGGTCTCAAGAGCCATGGCCTGCTGCAGACCTACCAGCCGCAGCACCCGGTGATGCAGGCGATCGTCTCGGGCGACCCCAGCGCCTTTTACGAGCGGGAGATCACCGAGCGGGAGAAGGCAATCCTGCCGCCGTTCGGGCGGCTTGCTTCGGTCATCGTCTCTGCGGAGGGTCGGGCCGACGCGGAACTGCACGCGCGCGGGCTCAGGGCCGCCGCCCCGCAGGTCTCCGGCATATCGGTTCTGGGTCCGGCCGAAGCGCCCCTGGCGCTGGTGCGGGGGCGTCACCGGTTCAGGCTGCTGGTTCACGGACGCCGCAATTCCGACATGCAGGGTTTTCTCCAGGTGATGATGGAAAAAGGCCCGAAGATCCGAGGCTCGGTGCATGTGCAGATCGACGTCGACCCGCAGAGCTTTCTTTGAGAATCAGGAGCCGGCTGGTATGGGGCGTTTCCCCTTCCCGCATTCCAGGAGAGAACAGTGGAGCTCTACTTCCCGAGCGAACTACCGGAGCAACTGGCCTTTGTCTCAGCGGCAGTGGTGGCCGTGATCGGCCTCCTCACGCTGCTGTTTCCGGCCGCCGTGCTCAAGGCCGCGGGCTTCACCACGGGTGAGGTCGCTGCCGAGGGATTCGGTGCGGCGCGCTCCTCGGGCGGTCTTCAGCTCGGGCTTGGGCTGGCAGCCCTGGCGCTTGCCCAGGATTTCACCTACCTGATGCTCGGCAGCGCACTGGCCATGGCGGCGCTCGGACGCGTGCTGTCGCTGATGCTGGACCGCGGCCGGACCGGTCGCAATGTGCTGGCCGTATTGTTGCAGCTTGCGCTGGCGAGCCTGCCGCTCGGCTATGTGCTCGGTTATTTCTAGGCTCCGGACGCGAGGGAATCGCGGCCGGCATGTCATAAATTCGGCTCAGCGCCTTGGAGCCAAGGCTTTTTAGCCTATCTGCCGTGTTGCGAGTCCATAGCTCCTATGCTAGACGAACCGCGAACGTGTGAAAGGGTCAGCGAGAAAGCTGGCTGTTTTCAATCAAATAGCAAATAATCTCAGGGGCTTGTCGGTCTCCCGCTCGGAGGTCTGGCGCCTGACAAAAACTCAGGGAAACTGTGCCCGTGGCTGACACGTCCCAGCTGATTTCCGGTGTAGCGGAGCGATACGCATCGTCGCTGTTCGAACTCGCTCTCGAGTCGAACTCGATCGATGCCGTCAGCGCAGATCTCGCTCGGTTCGAAGCCATGATGAACGAAAGCGCCGATCTGAAGCGCCTCGTCGTAAGCCCGGTGTTTTCGGCCGACGAGCAGAAGCGCGCGATTTCGGCTGTTGCCGACAAGGCGGGCATCACAGGCATCGTAGGCAATTTCCTCCGGGTGGTTGCCGGCAACCGGCGCCTCTTCGCGCTGCCGGGCATGATCCGGGGCTTTCGACAGATTGCCGCTGCCCATCGCGGCGAAGTTACGGCCGAAGTGACGTCCGCTCATGCGTTGACGCCGGCCCAGGAAAACGAACTCAAGTCGGCGCTGAAGGGCGTCACTGGCAAGGATGTGGTCATCGCCGTTACCGTCGACCCCACGCTTCTTGGCGGCCTGATCGTCAAGGTCGGATCGCGCCAGATCGACACCTCCCTTCGCACCAAACTTTCCACCCTTAAGCTTGCACTGAAAGAGGTTGGCTGATGGATATCCGCGCCGCGGAAATTTCCGCAATTCTTAAAGATCAAATCAAGAACTTCGGCCAGGAGGCTGAGGTTTCCGAAGTCGGCCAGGTGCTCTCGGTGGGTGACGGTATCGCTCGCGTCTACGGTCTGGACAACATCCAGGCCGGCGAGATGGTCGAGTTCCCGGGCGGCGTCCGCGGCATGGCGATGAACCTCGAAGCCGACAACGTCGGCGTGGTCATCTTCGGTTCCGAGCGCGAGATCAAGGAAGGCGACACCGTCAAGCGGACGGGTGCCATCGTTGAAGTGCCGGTCGGTCCGGAACTGCTCGGCCGCGTCGTCGACGCGCTCGGCAATCCGATCGACGGCAAGGGCCCGATCGCCACGACCCGCCGTTCGCGCGTCGACATCAAGGCTCCCGGCATCATCCCGCGCAAGTCGGTTCACGAGCCGATGTCGACCGGCCTCAAGGCCATCGATGCGCTGATCCCGGTCGGCCGTGGCCAGCGCGAGCTCGTCATCGGCGACCGCCAGACCGGCAAGACCGCCATCATTCTCGATACCTTCCTCAACCAGAAGCCGATACACGACAACGGCCCGGATGCTGAAAAGCTCTACTGCGTGTATGTCGCCATCGGCCAGAAGCGCTCGACGGTTGCCCAGTTCGTGAAGGTGCTCGAAGAGCGCGGCGCACTGCCCTATTCGATCATCGTTGCTGCAACCGCCTCCGATCCGGCGCCGATGCAGTACCTGGCACCGTTTGCCGGCTGCGCCATGGGTGAGTACTTCCGCGACAACGGCCAGCACGCCCTGATCGCCTACGACGATCTGTCCAAGCAGGCTGTTGCCTATCGTCAGATGTCGCTTCTGCTGCGCCGTCCGCCGGGCCGTGAAGCCTATCCGGGCGACGTCTTCTACCTGCACTCGCGTCTTCTCGAGCGCGCTGCCAAGCTCTCCGACGAGCGTGGCGCCGGTTCGCTGACGGCCCTGCCGGTCATCGAAACCCAGGGTAATGACGTTTCGGCGTTCATCCCAACCAACGTGATCTCGATCACCGACGGCCAGATCTTCCTCGAGACGGACCTGTTCTACCAGGGCATCCGTCCTGCCGTGAACGTCGGTCTGTCGGTGTCCCGCGTCGGCTCCGCCGCGCAGGTCAAGGCGATGAAGCAGGTTGCCGGTTCGATCAAGGGCGAGCTTGCGCAGTACCGCGAAATGGCGGCCTTCGCGCAGTTTGGTTCCGACCTGGATGCCTCGACGCAGCGCCTGCTGAACCGTGGTGCCCGCCTGACGGAACTCCTGAAGCAGCCGCAGTTCTCGCCGCTCAAGACGGAAGAACAGGTTGCGGTGATCTTTGCTGGCGTCAATGGCTACCTGGACAAGATCCCGGTCGGCGATGTCGGCAAGTTCGAGCAGGGCCTGCTCAACTACCTTCGCTCCGAAGGCAAGGACGTTCTCGATGCGATCCGCACCGAGAAAGCCCTGTCGGACGACATCAAGGCAAAGCTCAAGGCGGCCATCGACAGCTTCGCCAAGTCTTTCGCCTGAGACCAGATCTAGCCCTAAGGACCGATAACGGATGCCTTCACTAAAGGATCTGAAAAACCGGATCGCCTCCGTCAAGGCGACGCAGAAGATCACCAAGGCGATGAAGATGGTCGCCGCGGCGAAGCTGCGCCGTGCGCAGGAGGCGGCCGAGGCCGCTCGTCCCTACGCCGAGCGGATGAACAAGGTGCTGGCCAACGTCAGTGCCGCCTCGGAAGGTGGTGCGGAAGCGCCTCTGCTTCTGACGGGTACCGGTCGCGACCAGGTTCACCTTCTCGTCGTGGCAACGGGTGAACGCGGCCTTGCCGGCGGCTTCAACTCCTCGATCATCCGGCTGGCGCGCGACCATGCGCTCAAGCTGCTTTCGCAGGGCAAGACGGTGAAGATCCTGACCGTCGGCCGCAAGGGTAACGACATCCTGCGGCGGACGTTCAAGGAAAACATCGTCGACTACATTACCTTCCGCGAGGTCAAACAGCTGAGCTTCGTGAACGCCGACGAAGTGGCGGGCAAGGTTCTCCACCTCTTCAACAAGGGTGAGTTCGACGTCGCAACCATCTTCTATGCGCGCTTCCAGTCGGTGATTTCCCAGGTGGCGACAGCCCAGCAGATCATCCCGGCGACGTTTGAGAAGACGGAAGCTGCGACCGGCGCTGCCGCTCTCTACGAATACGAGCCGAGCGAAGAAGAAATCCTCGAGGACCTGCTGCCGCGCAATGTCGCCGTGCAGATCTTCCGGGCGCTGCTCGAAAACAACGCATCCTTCTATGGCGCTCAGATGTCCGCAATGGACAGCGCGACGCGCAATGCCGGTGATATGATCAACAGGCTGACCTTGTCCTACAACCGTCAGCGTCAGGCCCAGATCACCAAGGAACTCATTGAAATCATTTCGGGCGCGGAAGCGCTCTGAGATAAGGAAAGAGGGTAAGAATTATGGCTATCGCAGCTACCCTGGATGCCGGCGCCTCCGTCGGCAAGGTGACGCAGGTGATCGGCGCCGTTGTCGACGTAACGTTCGATGGCGAACTGCCGGCAATTCTCAACGCGCTGGAAACCGACAACAACGGCAACCGTCTGGTTCTGGAAGTTGCGCAGCACCTTGGTGAAAACCAGGTTCGGACCATCGCCATGGATGCCACCGAGGGCCTCGTTCGCGGCCAGAAGGTGACAAACACCGGTGCGCCGATCTCGGTCCCGGTCGGGATGGAGACGCTCGGCCGCATCATGAACGTCATCGGCGAGCCGGTCGACGAAGCCGGTCCGCTGAACACCGAATACAAGCGGTCCATCCACCAGGAAGCACCGGCCTACGTCGACCAGTCGACCGAGGGCCAGATCCTCGTGACGGGCATCAAGGTCGTCGACCTCCTGGCGCCTTACGCACGTGGCGGCAAGATCGGCCTCTTCGGCGGCGCCGGCGTTGGCAAGACGGTTCTGATCATGGAACTGATCAACAACGTCGCAAAGGCCCATGGCGGTTACTCGGTCTTTGCGGGCGTCGGTGAACGCACCCGCGAAGGCAACGACCTCTACCACGAAATGATTGAGTCCGGCGTGAACAAGCACGGCGGCGGCGAAGGCTCCAAGGCTGCTCTTGTGTACGGCCAGATGAACGAGCCTCCGGGCGCCCGCGCCCGCGTCGCGCTGACCGGTCTGACGATCGCTGAAGACTTCCGCGACAAGGGTCAGGACGTTCTGTTCTTCGTCGACAACATCTTCCGCTTTACCCAGGCAGGTTCGGAAGTGTCGGCTCTGCTCGGCCGCATCCCGTCGGCCGTGGGTTATCAGCCGACGCTTGCCACCGACATGGGCCAGATGCAGGAACGCATCACCACCACGACCAAGGGCTCGATCACCTCGGTCCAGGCGATCTACGTTCCCGCCGACGACTTGACCGACCCGGCACCGGCGACCTCGTTCGCCCACCTGGACGCAACGACCGTTCTGTCGCGTTCGATCGCCGAAAAGGGCATCTATCCGGCCGTCGATCCGCTCGACTCCACGTCGCGCATGCTCGACCCGATGGTTGTCGGTGAAGAGCACTATGACGTTGCCCGCAAGGTGCAGACGACGCTGCAGCGCTACAAGTCGCTCCAGGACATCATCGCCATCCTCGGGATGGACGAACTGTCGGAAGAGGACAAGCTGACGGTTGCCCGCGCCCGCAAGATCGAGCGCTTCCTCAGCCAGCCGTTCTTCGTCGCCGAAATCTTCACCGGCGCGCCGGGCAAGCTGGTTGCGCTCGAGGACACGATCAAGGGCTTCAAGGGCCTGGTCAACGGCGAATACGACCATCTGCCGGAAGCGGCCTTCTACATGGTCGGCTCGATCGAAGAAGCCATGGAAAAGGCGAAGAAGCTCGCGGCTGCCGCCTGAGCTGACGAAACGCGGGTGCGCCACTCCGGTGGCGCGCCATTGCATGCAACACGTGAAGAAGTGAACCGCCATGGCTGACGCCTTCAATTTTGAACTCGTTTCTCCAGAGCGCCTTCTCGTTTCCGAAAAGGTCACGGAAGTGGTGATCCCGGCGACGCTGGGGGAGATGACGGTTATGGCCCATCATGCGCCGGCCATGACGACGATCAAGCCAGGGGTCGTCTCGGTAAAGCTCGCTGGCGGCGAGGTGACCAAATACGTGGTGTTCGGCGGTTTCGCCGATATCCTGCCGACGGGCTGCACGCTGCTGGCGGAATCTGCCGTCAAGCTTTCGGATGTGACCCGGGAGACGCTTCAGGCCCGCATCGATGCTGCGCGCAAGGATGCAGAGGCGACGACAGACCACGGCCACAAGACGAAGCTCGAGGAATATCTGGCGGCGCTGACCAATCTGAACGGCGCCATCCTGCCTGCGTGATTTCGGCTTCATACTATCTGGAAAGCGGCCTCTGGCCGCTTTTTTTGTTGCGTGGTCACGCTTTGCTTGCTGTGCTTGCGGCAGGGAGACGCCGGCATGATCGACAAACTGGAATTCTTTATCGCCCTGGCGCGGGAACGGCATTTCGGTCGCGCCGCGGAGGAGAGCGGAATTTCGCAACCATCCCTTTCGGCCGCCATTCGCCAGCTTGAAGATCAGCTGGGCGTCGTCCTCGTGGTGCGGGGTTCTCGCTTTCAGGGCCTGACGCCGGAGGGGCAGCGGGTGCTGGAATGGGCGAGGCGCATCGTCGGCGACGCCCGCACCATGCGCGAAGAGATGCGGGCCGCCAAGACCGGCCTCTCCGGTCATATCCGCCTGGCTGCCATCCCCACGGCGCTCGCCATGATCCCGCGGTTGACGGAGCCCTTCCAGGCGAAGCACCCGGACGTCACCTTCTCCGTAGTCTCCCGCAATTCCCTGCAGGTGCTGAGCCAGCTCGACAATTTCGAGATCGATGCCGGGATCACCTATCTCGACAACGAGCCCCTCGGCCGTGTCACCAGCGTGCCTCTGTATGCCGAACACTATACGCTGGTGACGGCGGAGGGGACGCCCTTTGCGGATCGGGAGGCCGTGACGTGGAAGGAGATGAATGGCGTTAGGCTATGCCTATTGACTCCCGACATGCAGAACCGACGGATCATCAACCAGCACCTCGCGGAGGCAGGAGTCACGGTGAAACCGACTCTCGAGTCCAACTCCATGGTCGTTCTGCTCTCGCACGTGGGCACCGGACAATGGGCAAGCATCATGCCGCGGAACGTGGCGAAGTCGTTCGGATTTGCAAAGCAGATCAGGATGATTCCCATTATCGAGCCGGAAGCGAGTCATATCGTCGGCCTGGTCGCGACCCATCGCGAGCCATTTACTCCCCTTGTTTCGGCTCTTCTTTATCAAGCGCGCAGCCTGAGCGCCGCTGATCTCGTTTGATAGCTTTTTTCTATCGCGTAACAAAACAGGTTTATTGACCGTTCCCGGTTGCCGCCCCCACTATGTACACATAAGCGCCGAAGCAGGCGTCGAGAGGGTGCCACTCGTGCATCGTCCGTGGGGAGGCTTGAGACATGAACGTGCATGTGGCGACCGGTGGTTATGCCGAGCGGGCTCTATCGATTATCCATGACCTGAAACACCTCGAGGGGCCGATGCTGCCCATTCTTCATGCCATCCAGCATGAGTTCGGCTTCGTGCCGGAGGAGGTGAAGCCTGTACTGGCGCGTGAGCTCAACCTCTCCCGCGCCGAGGTGCATGGGGTGGTGACGTTCTACCACGACTTCCGCGATGCGCCCGCAGGCCGTCACGTCCTGAAGATCTGTCGTGCCGAGGCCTGCCAGGCCATGGGAGCGGAACGCGTCGTCGATCAGGCTCGTCAGCTTCTTGGTATCGATTTTCACCAGACGACACTGGACGGCGCCGTGACGCTGGAGCCGGTCTTCTGTCTTGGGCTCTGTGCCTGTGCGCCGGCCGCGATGCTGGATGATGAAGTTTATGGCCGCGTTGACGAACACTGTCTTACCGAAATTGTTGCGGAGGCGCGCCGATGACCGTCACCATCTTCGTGCCTCGGGATGCAGCCTCCCTGGCGCTCGGCGCCGACAAGGTTGCCACTGCCATTGCCCAGGAAATCGAGCTGCGAGGCCTCGATGCCCGGATCGTTCGCAACGGGTCGCGCGGCATGGCGTGGCTGGAGCCGCTCGTGGAGGTGCGCACCAGCGCCGGCCGGATCGCCTACGGTCCCGTCAAGGCCGTCGATGTGGCCGGCCTCTTTGACGCGGGCTTCCTCAGCGGCGGCGATCATCCACTCTGTCTGGGGCTGACGAAGGAAATTCCTTTCCTCCGTCAGCAGACCCGGCTCACTTTCGCCCGCTGCGGTGTGACCGACCCGCTCTCGCTCGACGACTACCGCCATTATCAGGGCCTGAAGGGCCTGGAACGGGCGCTGGCCATGTCGGCGCCGGAGATCGTGCAGGAAGTTACCGACAGCGGCCTGCGCGGCCGCGGCGGTGCCGGCTTCCCGACCGGGATCAAATGGAAGACGGTCGCGGACGCGGCCGGTCCGCAGAAATATATCGTCTGCAATGCCGACGAGGGCGACAGCGGCACCTTTGCCGACCGGATGATCATGGAAGGCGATCCCTTCGTTCTGATCGAGGGCATGATCATCGCAGGCATCGCGACCGGCGCCACGAAGGGTTATCTCTATACGCGGTCCGAATATCCGCATGCGATCGAGACGATGAATGCGGCCATCGCCATTGCGCGCGAAGCCGGCATCCTCGGCACTTCGGTGATGGGCTCGCCATATGCCTTCGACATGGAGGTCCGTGCGGGGGCAGGTGCCTATGTCTGCGGCGAGGAAACCTCGCTTCTCAATTCGCTGGAAGGCAAGCGCGGCATCGTGCGTGCCAAGCCGCCGCTTCCGGCGCTCAAAGGTTTTCTCGGCCGTCCGACGGTCGTCAACAACGTCATATCGCTCGCCTCCGTGCCGGTCATCATGGACCGCGGCGCAGCCTTCTACCGGGATTTCGGCATGGGCCGTTCCCGCGGCACGATCCCGATCCAGATCGCCGGCAACGTCAAGTACGGCGGCCTCTTCGAGACAGCTTTCGGTCTGACGCTCGGCCAGATCATCGATGAGATCGGCGGCGGAACGGCCACCGGTCGCCCGGTCAAGGCGGTGCAGGTCGGCGGACCGCTCGGCGCCTATTTCCCCCGTGAACTGTTCGACACGCCGTTCGACTACGAGGCGTTCGCCGCCCGGGACGGCCTGATCGGTCATGCCGGCGTGGTGGTCTTCGACGACACGGCGGACATGCTGAAGCAGGCGCGCTTCGCGATGGAATTCTGCGCCATCGAGAGCTGCGGCAAGTGCACCCCCTGCCGCATCGGCTCGACCCGCGGCGTGGAAACCGCCGACAAGATTGCCCGAGGCATCGAGCCGGAGAAGAACAAGGTGTTGCTGGCGGATCTCTGCAATACGATGAAGTTCGGTTCGCTCTGCGCGCTGGGCGGTTTCACCCCCTATCCGGTGATGAGCGCGATGAACCATTTCCCGGAGGATTTCGCTCCCACACCCCTCGTCGAAGCGGCGGAGTAAGACCATGTCCCTCATTCATGAAATCGACTACGGCACGCCCGCCTCCCGCTTGGAAGCGCAGGTGACGGTCACCATCGACGGGCGCGAGATCACGGTTCCGGAAGGGACATCGGTCATGCGGGCCTCGATGGAGGCCGGCATTCAGGTGCCGAAGCTCTGCGCCACCGACATGGTGGATGCCTTCGGCTCCTGCCGGCTCTGCCTGGTGGAGATCGAAGGACGCGCCGGCACGCCCGCTTCCTGCACCACGCCGGTCATGCCGGGCATGGTGGTGCACACGCAGACGGGCCGGCTGAAGGATATCCGCAAGGGCGTGATGGAACTCTACATCTCCGACCATCCGCTCGACTGTCTCACCTGCGCCGCCAACGGGGACTGCGAACTGCAGGACATGGCTGGCGCCGTCGGGCTTCGTGATGTCCGCTACGGATACGAGGGCGACAACCACGTCCAGGCGCGCACCAACGGCGATATCAACGTCCAGTGGATGCCGAAGGACGAGTCCAACCCCTATTTCACCTACGATCCTTCGAAATGCATCGTCTGCTCGCGCTGCGTGCGGGCCTGCGAGGAAGTGCAGGGTACTTTCGCGCTGACCATCGAAGGGCGCGGCTTCGACAGCCGGGTCTCTGCCGGCATGCACGAGAATTTTCTGGAATCGGAATGCGTCTCCTGCGGCGCCTGCGTGCAGGCCTGCCCGACGGCGACTCTCACCGAAAAATCGGTGATCGCCATCGGCCAGCCGGAGCATTCGGCCGTAACCACCTGCGCCTATTGCGGCGTCGGCTGCTCGTTCAAGGCGGAGATGCGCGGCGAGGAGCTGGTGCGCATGGTGCCCTGGAAGGATGGCCAGGCCAACCGCGGCCATTCCTGCGTCAAGGGTCGTTTCGCCTACGGCTATGCCAGCCACAAGGACCGCATCCTCAACCCGATGGTGCGCGAGAAGATCACGGATCCCTGGCGCGAGGTCACCTGGGACGAGGCCTTTGCGCATGTGGCGAGCGAGTTCAAGCGGCTGCAGTACCAGTATGGCCGTGATTCAATCGGCGGTATCACGTCGTCGCGCTGCACCAACGAAGAGACCTTTCTCGTCCAGAAGCTGATCCGCGCCGGCTTCGGCAACAACAACGTCGACACCTGCGCCCGAGTCTGCCATTCGCCGACCGGCTATGGCCTCGGCCAGGCCTTCGGCACCTCGGCCGGCACGCAGAACTTCGACAGCGTCGAGCATTCCGATGTCGTCGTCGTGATTGGCGCCAATCCGACCGACGGTCACCCGGTGTTTGGATCGCGTTTGAAGAAGCGGCTGCGCCAGGGTGCAAAGCTGATCGTCATCGATCCGCGCCGCATCGATCTCGTCAAGACGCCGCATGTGGAGGCGGCCTATCACCTGCCGTTGAAGCCCGGCACCAACGTCGCGGTCATGACGGCGCTTGCCCATGTCATCGTCACCGAAGGCATCTTCGACGAGGCCTTCATCCGCGAGCGCTGCGACTGGTCAGAGTTCGAGGACTGGGCAGCCTTCGTCGCCGAACCGCAGCACAGCCCGGAAGAGACCGAGATCTTCACAGGCGTTCCGGCCGAACTGGTGCGGGGCGCAGCGCGCCTCTTTGCGACGGGCGGCAATGGCGCGATCTACTATGGCCTCGGTGTCACCGAGCATAGCCAGGGTTCGACGACCGTCATGGCGATCGCCAACCTCGCCATGGCGACCGGCAACATCGGCCGTCCGGGTGTGGGCGTAAACCCGCTGCGCGGCCAGAACAACGTGCAGGGCTCCTGCGACATGGGCTCCTTCCCGCACGAGTTGCCGGGCTACCGCCATGTCTCCGACGACGCCACGCGCGACACCTTCGAGAAGATGTGGGGCGTCACGCTCAACAACGAGCCCGGACTGCGCATTCCCAACATGCTGGATGCCGCCGTCGAAGGCACCTTCAAGGGCATCTACATCCAGGGTGAGGACATCCTGCAGTCCGACCCTGACACCAAGCATGTGTCTGCCGGTCTTGCCGCCATGGAATGCGTCGTCGTCCACGACCTCTTCCTTAACGAGACAGCGAACTATGCGCATGTCTTCCTGCCCGGCTCGACCTTCCTTGAGAAGGACGGCACGTTCACCAACGCGGAACGGCGCATCAACCGGGTTCGCAAGGTCATGTCGCCGAAGAACGGTTACGCCGACTGGGAGGTCACCCAGAAGCTGGCACAGGCGATGGGGCTGAACTGGACCTATACGCATCCGTCGCAGGTGATGGACGAGATCGCTGCGACCACGCCAAGCTTTGCCGGCGTATCCTACGACTACCTGGAAAAAATGGGTTCGGTGCAGTGGCCCTGCAACGAGAAATTCCCGGTCGGATCGCCCATCATGCATGTGGACGGCTTCGTGCGCGGCAAGGGCAAGTTCATCCGCACCGAGTATGTCGCGACCGACGAGCGCACTGGCCCACGTTTCCCGCTGCTGCTCACCACAGGCCGCATCCTGTCGCAGTACAACGTCGGCGCCCAGACGCGGCGGACGGAGAACGTGGTCTGGCACGACGAGGATCTTCTGGAGATCCATCCGCATGACGCAGAACAGCGGGGCATCAAGGACGGCGACTGGATCAAGCTCGCCAGCCGGTCCGGCGACACGACACTGAGGGCGCTGATCACCGATCGCGTGGCGCCGGGCGTGGTCTACACGACCTTCCACCACCCGGATACGCAGGCGAACGTCATCACCACCGACTTCTCCGACTGGGCGACGAACTGTCCGGAGTACAAGGTAACCGCAGTGCAGGTCTCGCCCTCCAACGGACCGACGGAATGGCAGCAGGATTACGAGGAACTGGCCCGGCGCTCGCGGCGGATCGCCGGCAAGCTTGAAGCAGCGGAATAGGATCCGGCAGTGCAGGTTTTTCAACCACAGACGGCGGTGCGGGAGATCGTCTGCCGCAAGGGCACCGTCAGCTCCGGCGTGAGGGTGGTGCCGGAGGAAGTGCCGATCGCGCTCTCCTACGGCGGCTCGACGCAGGCGGTGATGATGGGGACGCCATCCGACCTTGCTGATTTCGCGGTGGGCTTCAGCCTCACGGAGGGGATCATCGCCTCTGCCGCCGAGATCGAGAAGATCGAGGTCGTCGAGGAGCCGAAGGGGATCGACGTGCAGATCACCCTGGTCGAGCACAAGGAAGATGCGCTTCGCCAGCGCCGCCGCCACATGGCCGGGCCGGTCGGCTGCGGTCTCTGCGGCATCGAATCGATCGAACAGGCGATCCGCCCGGTGCCGCAACTCGGGACAGTCGATATCACCCTGACCGGGCAGCAGGTCGCGGCGGCCATCGGCGCGCTCAACGACGCCCAGCCTCTGCATGGCGAAACGCACGCGGTACACGGCGCGGCATTCTTCGTGCCCGGCGGCGGACTGGTCGCGGTCCGGGAGGACGTCGGTCGTCACAATGCGCTCGACAAGCTCATCGGCGCGGTGATGGCGCAGGGCGTCAGCGGCGCCGAGGGCGCAGTGGTCGTCACCAGCCGCGTGTCCGTCGAGATGGTCCAGAAGGCCGCCATCCTTGGTGCGCCCATACTGATCGCCATCTCGGCACCGACGGCCCTCGCCATCCGCACCGCAGAGGCTGCCGGCATGACGCTCGTTGCGCTGGCGCGCGGCGCCGATTTCGAAGTCTTCACCCGCGCGGATCGCATCAATACCGGAGCCATGTCCCATGTCGCATGACCAAACCCGCGAGAAGCTCGTCCGTATGGCCAACCAGATCGCGACCTTCTTCCTGTCGCAGCCGGAGGATATCCGGGCGGAGGGCGTGGCGACGCACATTAACAAGTTCTGGGAGCCGCGCATGCGCCGGCATCTCTTCGAACACATCGACAGCGGCGGCGAGGGGTTGCTGCCGCTGGTGATGCAGGCCTCGGCCTTGATCCGTCGCCCCGACGCGACAGTCGGGACGGGTGTCGGGGTCGGTGACGAAGCGGCAGAAGGCGCGCCGGGCGGCAAGGGCGCCGTCGCGGGCGAGTCTCTTTCGGAACCCAGCGTTCCGGAAAGCACAGCATAGAGATCAATCGTAGGTCGAGGGGCCGACGCGGCTTTGCAGGTTTGTGAAGCCTTTTTTCCACAGGAGGGATTGGAATGGCAGTCGCAGGAACAACCGCGGGAGGGTTCTCAGAGCCCGGTATTCTCGACAGGGAACGCATCATCGCAAAACCAGGCTTCAACCGGTGGCTCGTTCCCCCGGCAGCGCTGGCAATCCACCTATGCATCGGCATGGCCTATGGCTTCAGCGTCTTCTGGCTGCCGCTGTCGCGCGCACTCGGCGCGGACACGCCGGCTGCCTGCGCCGAGATGAACCTCATTGGCGCTCTCTTCACCACAGCCTGCAACTGGCGAGTGGCCGACCTCGGCTGGATCTACACGCTGTTCTTCGTTCTCCTCGGCTGCTCCGCTGCCATCTGGGGCGGCTGGCTGGAACGCTCTGGACCTCGCAAGGCCGGCTTCGTCGCGGCCTGCTGCTGGTGCGGCGGCATCCTCGTTGCAGCGCTTGGCGTCATGACCCACCAGCTGTGGCTGATGTGGCTGGGCGCCGGCGTGATCGGCGGCATCGGTCTCGGCCTCGGCTACATTTCGCCAGTATCCACCCTGATCAAATGGTTCCCGGACCGTCGCGGCATGGCGACCGGCATGGCGATCATGGGCTTCGGCGGAGGCGCGATGATCGGCGCACCGCTCGCCAACCTCCTGATGAACC
This sequence comes from Pseudorhizobium marinum, assembly GCF_000705355.1. Classification (NCBI taxonomy): domain Bacteria; kingdom Pseudomonadati; phylum Pseudomonadota; class Alphaproteobacteria; order Hyphomicrobiales; family Rhizobiaceae; genus Pseudorhizobium; species Pseudorhizobium marinum. Next base: position 83,467 of record NZ_JMQK01000003.1, on the reverse strand, counting down.
ACTTCAAGACGGATGTCTCGGTCGGCGTCTGGCAGACCTTCGTCGTCATGGCGATCATCTATTTCGTCTTCATGATGGGCGGCGCCTTCGGCTATCGCATTCCGCCGGCCGGCTGGCGTCCGGAAGGCTGGACACCACCTGTCTCCAAGAACACGATGATCACCATGCGCCACGTGCATCTGAAGAATGCACACAAGACGCCGCAGTTCTGGCTGATCTGGGCCGTGCTCTGCCTCAACGTGTCCGCCGGCATCGGGGTCATCGGCATGGCGTCGCCCATGCTGCAGGAAATCTTCGCCGGATCGCTGATCGGCCTTCCGGACCTGACCTTCGCGCAGCTCGATGCCGGGCAGAAGGGCCAGATCGCCGCCATCGCTGCGGGCTTTGCGGGTCTCCTGTCGCTGTTCAACATCGGCGGCCGCTTCTTCTGGGCATCGCTGTCGGACAAGATCGGCCGCAAGAACACCTATTTCGCGTTCTTCGTCATCGGCATCATCCTCTACGCTGCCGCTCCGACGCTGGCCGACATGGGCAGCAAGGCGCTCTTCGTCCTCGCCTTCGGCATCATCCTGTCCATGTATGGCGGCGGCTTTGCGACGATTCCGGCCTATCTCGCCGATATCTTCGGGACCCAGTTCGTGGGTGCGATCCATGGTCGCCTGCTGACGGCCTGGGCAACGGCCGGCATCGTCGGTCCCGTCGTGGTCAACTACATCCGCGAGGCCCAGCTTGCCGCCGGCGTACCCGCCGGACCGGCGCTCTACACCGGGACGATGTACATCCTGGCGGGGATGCTGGTGCTCGGCCTGATCGCCAACGCCCTGATCCGGCCGCTTCCGGAGAAGTGGTTCATGTCGGACGAGGAAGTGGCATCCCTGCAGGCGAAGACGGCTGCGGCAAATGCAGGCCCGACCGGTTCCTTCGGGATCGGCAAGGGCGGCTTCGACGGCAAGGCGCTCGCCGCCTGGGCCGTGGTCGGCATCCCGCTTCTCTGGGGCGTCTGGGTGACGCTGAGAAGCAGCCTGGTGATCTTCGGGTAAGGCCCGAGAGGTCCAGTGGAAGACCAGAATGGCGGCCCCAGGGCCGCCATTCTTCGTTGAACGGAGCCCGGCCGTCGAGATCCATTGGTCCGCGGATCTTGCGGCGACCTGCTGGTCACCAGAATCGGAAAGGCCACCCGATGCTATCGGGGTGGCCTTTCGATCCGGCTTTTGGCTGGCTTTTGGCGGAACCGCTTAGGCGGCCATTTCTTCGATCTCGGAGCCCCGGAACATCTTGGCGAGGTTCAGGAAGCAGATCATGCCATGCTCGTTGGCGATGATGCCTTCGGAGAAGGACTTGTCGAAGGAGGCCGAGATTTCCGGAACCGGCTGCACCTGACTCGACGGGATGGTCAGGATGTCGGACACCTGATCGACCAGCATGCCGATGACCATGTTGTGGACTTCGGCGACCACGATGGCGCTGCGTTCCGTTGCGACCGCGCTCTTCATGCCGAGCTTCTGCGCCAGATCGATGATCGGGATCACCGAACCGCGCAGGTTCATCACGCCGATGACGTCGGAGGGAGCGTGCGGAATGGGCGTCGAGGGTGCCCATCCGCGGATTTCGCGGATGGTCGTCGTCTTGACGCAGAATTCCTGATCGTGAAGGCGGAACGCGATGATTTCGAGCGTTTCGCCGCTGTAGTTCGCAGAACTGGTTGTCGTAGCCATCAAAATTCTTCCCAACTCTCCGGTGCCTGGAGCAAGGCGGCGCTTGACGCAGCGCGGGCGACCCGAGCCTGAAGCTGCCGAGCCGGTGAGGCTGCTGGCGGCCTGTCGTGATGCGATGAGACGACCCTAACGGAAGATTGTTGCGCAAATCTAAATCTAGCCAAAAGATCACGCAAAATCTCGGCTTCGCGGGCAAGACTATGGCTGGCCGCCGTCGTTTCCTCCACCATGGCAGCGTTCTGCTGCGTGTTCTGGTCCATGGTATTGACGGCGTGGCTGACCTCCCGAAGCGCGGTCGCCTGTTCGCGTGCGGCTTCCACGATCGCGGCGACGTTGCCGTTGATCTCGACAACCTGGGCAACGATGTCCTCCAGCGCCGTGCCGGTCTGCCCGACCAGCGAGACGCCTCGCGACACCTGCTCCGACGACGTCGTGATCAGCGTCTTGATCTCGCGGGCTGCTGTGGCCGACCGCTGGGCCAGTTCACGTACTTCCTGGGCAACGACCGCAAAACCTCTCCCCGCCTCGCCGGCACGCGCTGCCTCGACGCCTGCATTCAGCGCCAGCAGGTTGGTCTGGAAGGCAATTTCGTCGATGACTCCGATGATGCTGCTGATCTGCTTCGAGGACGCTTCGATCTGCCCCATGGCGTTGACCGCGTTGCGCACGACGTCCCCTGAGTTCTCGGCACCCTTGCGGGTCTTGGCCACCAGAGATCCTGCTTCCTCGGCGCGCCTGGCGCTGTCGGCGACGGTGCGGCTGATCTCTTCCAGCGCCGCTGCGGTTTCTTCGACGGCCGCTGCCTGCTGTTCCGTGCGCTTCGCCAGACTGTCGGATGCCTGCTGTATTTCGCCCGAACCGGCAGCGATACCCTCGGCATTCTGGTTGACGGTGCGCATGGCGTCACGAAGCTTCGAGATGGCACCGTTGAAGTCGACGCGGATCTTCTCAAGGCCGGGAATGAAGGGCCTGTCGATGGCGCATGTCAGGTCGCCTTCGGCCAGGCTCGTCAGTCCGGCGGCGATCTCGTCGACGGCTCTAACGCGCTCGGTGATGTCGGTCGCGAACTTCACGACCTTGAAGACCTTGCCGTCTGCATCCAGGATCGGGTTGTAGGACGCCTGTATCCAGACCACCTTGCCGCCCTTGCCGATGCGCTTGAATTCTGCGGCCACCGGCTCACCTTCCGACAGGCTGCGCCAGAACTGCCGATAGTCGCTGCTGTCGCGGAAGGAAGGCTCACAGAAGATGCCATGATGGCGGCCGACGACTTCGTTCAATTCGTAGCCCATGCAATCCAGAAAGTTCTGGTTGGCGTGCAGGATGTTGCCGGTCGGCGTGAATTCGATGACCGCCTGGGTGCGGGAGATCGCCGTGACCTTGCCGTCGTTTTCCGCAGCCTTCATCGTTGCCGCGGTGATGTCGGTGGCGATCTTGACGATCCTGCGCACCTTGCCGCGCACGATGACAGGATTGTAGGAGGCCTGGATCCAGATTTCGCGACCGCCCTTGGCGATCCGCTTGAAAGCACTGGATTCAAAATTCCCGGCGCCGAGCCGTTGCCAGAATTCGCGATACTCCCGCGATCCCGCATAGGTCGGTTCGCAGAACAGGCTGTGGTGCTTGCCGACGATTTCGGTCAGCTCGTAGCCGATGGCGCGACAGAAGTTTTCGTTGGCGGTCAGGATATGGCCGGTCACGTCGAACTCGATGATGGCCTGGGACTTGGAAAACGAAGCCAGGACAGCACTGCTGTCCGAGCCGAACGAAAGAAACGACATGGAATGCTCCGGTGGAAGAGGATGTGCCTTAGGATGCCTCTCGGCCAGACCAGCAAACCTCCATCATGGAGGTGATGCGCAAAGTCCCACGCCCTCAGTACAGACGGGTGAGAACTAGCAGCTGAGACTTAATAAACGGTCAAGCTTCTAGAGGTGCCGGTTTATCAAGTCCCAGCCACGACGCGCATCGGCGAAGTCGGTCAAGGCCCCAAAACGCAGCCACCAGGATTTGGTTCAAAAGGGATCCAGATCGCTTCAGGACATGCTGAACAAAGGATTAAGACGGCGGGCGGAAGCAGGGCTGGACGTCGACAGGGGGCAACCGCCGAGGACCGTGATCAGTACTCGCGCTCGTAGAAGATGCCGGCGGTGCCGCCTTCCGTGCCGGCACCTGCCTTCAGCTTGACCCCGCGACCGATGTCCAGGTTGATCGTCGCCTGGGCGCCTGCAGCGCCACCCTGTTCGAGCTGCAGGTAGGTGCGGTCGTTGAGGTATCGCCCGACGGAGACGGTGGTCTGCCCCGTGGAATCGGTGTTGATGTCGAGGTCGTCGACGCCGAGATTGTTGCGCAGCGTCTGCAGCAGCGAGGTGGATCCGTCTCCCGCCAGTTGGCTCACCGCATCTGCCAGCTGCGCAATCTGCAGCGGCGACAGGCGGGACATGGACTGCCCGAAGATCAACTGGGCCAGGACCTCGTCCTGGGGCAGCGCAGGCGAGGAAGAGAAGGTGATATCGGGGTCGTTCGCCAGTCCGGCGACGTTGACCGTAATCGTCGTCTGTCCGGAGGTGGTCGTGGCTTCCATGTCGAGAACCGGTATCAATCCGCCGCCGAAGGTGATGCGGCCTGACGTGAAATCGAGGCGCTTGGCCAGGATGACGATCCGGCCGCGGCGCAGGTCGAAAGCGCCGGACACCTGGGGGGCGGCGGTCGTGCCGGTGATGGTCAGGTCACCGCCGAGTTCCGCGTCGATGCCGCGGCCACGAACGAAGATGCTGTTGGGGGCATTCAGTGTCAGGTCCAGCCCAAGAGCGGCAGCGGTGCCATCCGCCCGTTCCGGTTGCAGCTTGGCGACCTGTTTTACCACTGCGGGGGGAGGTCTGCGATGGCGGACTTCAACCTCCGCAAGCGAGCTCGGCAGTTTGGCCGGCACGGTGATCGCCGCTTCGCTCAGATCCAATGTGCCGCCGAGCGTCGGCCCCCCTGTCAGCGGGCCGGTGACGGTAAGCGTGCCGTCGGCCGTCGCCGTCACGATGGTGCCGTCCACATAGGTGGCATCGTCGAGGTTGATCGTCAGATCGGCTGGAAACCCCGAGCCCGGGGCTATGCCGATCGTGCCGCTCGCGCTGATGCTGCCGCCCGTGGCAAGTTCGCCGGAGAGGTCGGTGATGACGGCCTGATCGCCGCTGAAGTTGACGTTGGCGCTGAGCTCCTCGATCGCGAGGTTGCGGCGAACATCGATAAATCGCGCGCCGGAGGCGGAAGCGGATCCTGTGATCGACGGTGCCGACGGTGTTCCACCAATCGAGAGATCGACGGTGCCGTCACCCTCCAGGACAAATCCCTGGCTGGCCAGTTGGCCGGCCAGGACCTGGAAGGGGATCTGCCCCTGGAAGTCGAGATTCAGTGCCCGGTCTCCGGTGAGCGATATCGTGCCGCCGCCGGAGAGCGAAAGACTGTTTTCGCCGGACAGGGTGGTGTCGAGGGTGACGCTGTCGCCGGCGTATTCGCCCGCTGCCCGCACCTGAAGGGCAGAGAGACCGGCGGCGGTGCTCTGGGCAACGGCCGCGTCCGACCAGGTGAGGTCGTACCGGACGGCTGGTGCCTCAGGCGTGCCGGAGGCGGTCACATCGCCGGATATCGTTCCACGGGCGCCGAGTGCCGGCACGAAGGCATTGGCGAGGCTTGCCGGGACGGACTGGACGTCCGCGTTAAGATCCAGCGTCGGCGGCCCGGTCTCGTTCAGAACCACCCGCCCGGCAGCCGTGACATCGAGACCATCGCCGCCCGCGACCTGGGTTTCGTCCAGAACCAGAGTGTTGTCGGAAAAGCTGCCAGCTGCCCGCAGGTTCAGAGGTGCCAGACCCGCATCCCGCGTCTGCTGCAGTTGGGCCTGCGACCACTCCAGGTCGTACTGAACCGATGGTTCCGTGATGGACCCCCCGGCGCTGATCGTCCCCGATATCGAGCCAGAGGCGTTGATGGCGGGAACGAAGCTGTTGATGAGGCTGGCCGGCAGCCGGTTGATCTCCGCCTGCAGGTCGAGGTTGCTGCCGACCGTTCCAGTGACGCTGACCTCTCCGCTTCCCGTGGACAGTGTCAGTCCGGAGAGCTCGGCGCTGCCGTTCTGGACGACCACGGTGGTCGGCGACGCCAGAGTGATCGGAATGTCGCGCGGCGTCGCGGCGAAACTTTCGAGCGCAACGGTCAGCTGATCGCCGGTACGGATCGTTGCGACTGCGGTGAGCGGTGCGCCGTCATACTGCGCATCGAGGTCGAGGCGTGTCGCACCGTCCTCGTATCCAAACCCGAGGTTCAGATCCGTGACCGCCGCAGCTGCCGTCCCGATGCGCGAAGCGCGGACCGTGCCATCGGCGGCAAGCTGCGTGATGTCCGGGATCGTCAGGTTCACAGCCGGCTCGGAGATGGTGACGGGATCCCGGCTGAGACTGCTGCCGGAGGCTTCCACCCTGGCTGCGGTGCGGCCGTCCTCCCTCGTGAAGGTCACTGTGCCGCTCAGATCTCCTGCCGCTTCCTGCGCCGCCAGCGCGGCCAGCAGGGAGACATCCGGAAACTCGAAGTTGACCGTACCTTCCGGCAGGAAATCAGGCGAGAACGCCAGGGAGCCGTTCAGACGGTTGGGCCCGACTTCGGCGGTGATCTCGGGGGCCTCTATCCTGCCTTCGGTGGAGACGAGGCCGGCATTGATGCGCAAGGGCTGCCCGTCGATCGTTCCGGTCGCGGCGACGGTGCCGCTCGGGGACTGCGGATTGGCGGTCCCTTCGACGGTCAGTCGCAGGTCTTCCAGCAACCGTCCGGCGAGGCGTGCTTCGGCGGAATTGACCACCGCATTGATCGAGAGCGCACTGATCGGGCCGGTCGCCGTCATCGTGAAGCCTGCCGCGCCATCGGCGTTCTCGACCCATCGCCCGATTTCCGGGATGCGTCCCGCCAGGTCGGCGTTCAACTGGTCGTTGCGGAAGGCAAGGCTTCCATGTGCTTCAAGTGCACTGGCGGTCAGCACCAGATTTTCGAGGCTGATGCCGCCGTCGCTGGTGCGCTCGATATAGCCTTCCGCGTTGATCTTGTCTTCAAACCGGCCGGCCAGAGATGGGGGAAGGACGGCGGGTGCCGCGGTCATGCGGAAATTGCCGCTCATCGCCTGCGTCTGCGTATCGAATGCACCGCTGACGGTGCCGCTCAGGCGGGCGCTGTCGAAGGTGGCGGCATCGAGACCGATGGCAGGCAGATCGAGGCGCAAAGGGGCGTCGAGGGTCAGCGGACCCTGGACGACGCGGTCGATCTCTTCGTTGACGAAATCGGTTTCACCGATGCGAACGCGCGTCCGGATGCTGCCGGTATTCTCGGCGATGTTCAGGTCTTCGCTTTCGGCCTGGATCCGGATCTGCCGGAAGCTGCCCTGGGGAAGGCTGGCGGCCGGCAGGGACGCCGTTGCATTGAACCTCGCGGAGGTCGCCGCGCCATTCAGGGTGAAATTGATGGTGTCGACGGTAAACCGGCTTTCCTCTCCGGCGATCGGCCAGACGATGTCGACGGGACCTTCGGTTCCGGTCAGGCTTGCGGTCAGGCTGTTGTCGCCGTTCGGGTTCCAGACGCCGGAAGCGACGATATTGACCGCACCGGAGGTGATCTGGCCGCTGTCGATGCCGATACGCCCGTTGGGGTTCATGTTGGCGGCCACATCAATTTCCGTCGTGCCCTCGAAAAGAGGGCGAAAGGCCGGCGGCAGCAAGGTGGCGAGCTGCCCGCCGCCTGTGACCGCGATGCTGCGGCTTCCATCCGGAAGCATCCGGTGCCGGGCGTTCACGTCGATCACCGGATCGCCGGCCACGCTGCCCGTGAGGTCGCCGCTCCAGTCGGAAAGCGGACCGGCCCCCTGAAGGGCGAGATCGACGGCCGGGGCACCCGGGAGGTGCAGCAGCCGAGCAAGAAGCCCGCCCTGCGGTTCCGAGACCGAGGCGTCGACCGAAAGCCTGTTCTCCTCCGGGGCATACAGCAGGTCCACGAGCGCACGGGCGTCCGGTTCGTCCTTCCGGCGCGCTTCCAGTTCGACCGAAACATCGGGGCCGGTCGCGTCGATCGAGCCCTTGAGCGAGAGCGAAAAGTCCCGTCCGCTCAGGGCCGGACCGAGATCGATGTCCGGCATGTCGATCTGTGCCACCTTCACCCCGATCGGCAGGGAAAAGCCGGATCCCGATTCATCGGTGACGGGCTCCGTTACCTCGGCGGGTTCCGGCGCGCGCAGCACATCGATCTGACTGACGGAAACATGGTCTGCCCGGAAAACGCCGCTGACGAGGGCAGTGGGCGACCAGTCGATCTCGATGCCGCTGAGCTGGGCATAGGGTCCGCGCGAATCGGACAGGGTCAGGTCCTCCAGGCGCAACTCGCCGCTCAGAAGGCCTTCCGGTCGCGAAAATTCGATGGTTCGGTCCGGGGTCGACAGGATGTCCGCAACACGCTCGGCAGCGATGCGTCCCCCCACCGGCGTCAAGCCGATGAACAGAAAGATACCAAGCCCCATGATGAGGACGATGGCCACGGCGGCTGCCGCAAGCACCACGATCCATTTCAGCAAGCGAACCATCAGCGTCATGCCCGATTTCATTGGTTTCGGCCGGCGACGTCGGCTCTGTTAAAAAGCTTGTCCAATTCCGGCATAGATGCCGAACTTGCTGCCACCTTCATAGCTTTGAAGGGGGACGGCAACGTCGATGCGCAGGGGGCCGAACGGTGTCGCATACCTGAGGCCCAGACCTGCACCTGCTCTTATATCCGAGAAATCAGGCACGAGTTCGGTTGAAACGGTGCCGATGTCGATGAAAGGCACGATACCAATGTTCTCCGTGATCCTCGTCCTGACCTCGAAGGAGGCCAATGTATAGGATCGTCCTCCCAACGCCTCGTTGGAATCATTGTAGGGCGAAATTTCCTGGTATCCATAGCCTCTGACAGAACCGCCACCGCCGGCAAAGAAGCGGCGGGTGACCGGTATGTCCGATAGGTCGTCCGCACCGATCAAAGTTCCTGCGGCAAGGCGACCGGCCAGCACGACGCGATCCTCCTCGCCAAAGCCCAGATAGCCGGACACCGAGCCCTCGAAGGAGGAGAAGATGCTGCCGTTGAACGCTTCGTAGGCGGGGTAGGCCTCCAAGGTGGCCCGGTAGCCCTCGGTCGGGTTGAGCTTGTTGTCTCTGGCATCGCGCTCAAACGAGATCGGAGTGCCGAACGTCAGGTATTCGTTCTCGCCGAAAGCATCGTCGGCGCGGATATAGACGACTTCGGCGCCGGCCTTCACCACGTCCGTCTCGTTCAGCTCATAGGAATAGGCGGCGGACCCCGCGATGCTTTGGGCTTCGTAGACATCCGGCGTCTCGCTGAACGCCTGCAGTCGTGCTTCGAAGGTTCCTTCCGGAATGATGGCGCCCGGCTTGATGAAGGTGATGCCCGCCGAATAGTTGAAGGTCGCAACGTCGGTGGTCGCCTCGATGCCGGACACCTTGCCTTCGATCCGCAGGGACTCCGCCTCTCCAAAGAGGTTCCTGTGTCCCCAATAGGCCTGCACGCCTGCACCGTCCAAGGACGCATATTCCGCGCCGAAGCCGAAGTAGCGGTGCTTCCCTTCCGAGACCTCGATGACGAGCGGCAACGTGCCTTCCGGCGTCAGACTGTCCGCCTCCCGAATGCTGACGCTCGAGAAGACGCCCAGCTCGCGAAGGCGCTCGGAGGCCTTCTGCAATTGCTCGGGCGAATAGCGGTCGCCCCTGTCGAGACGGGAATAGCGTTCAATGAAATCCGGCTCGACGGCGCGGGCACCTTTTACCGCCACCGCGCCCAGGTTGGCCACGGGTCCACCGACCGCTCCCATCACCACCTGTACCGTCTGCGTGGGATGATCGGCCGTGACCTGGCGTTCCGTCAGCCGCGCCAGAGGCCGGCCCTCGTCCTTGATGTCGACCAGGAGCTGCTCGCCGGCCTTCAGGATCAGGCGGGAGCCCACCTCTTCGCCGACAATCAGATCGTACTCTTCCGGGTCTCGCCCGGCAGCGGCCCCCTCGAACCGCACCGCTCCCAAGGTGAAGGGCGGCCCGGGAACGACGGTAACGGTGACCGGAACCGGCTGCGAATGATCGAACGTGGGATTGGGCGGCAGATCATCCAGGTCCCGCCCCTGAATGGTGATGTGGACGGTTCCCCCGTAACGGGCGTCTTCGTAAAGAACCGCGACCAGGCGATCGCGATCTTCGCGGGCCTTGACGACGAGCCCCAGATCGCCGGAGACCGGGTTTCCATCGTCATTCACCAGCGACGCCACATTTTCCAGCCGCTCGGCAAGATCCTGATCGGTGGTGCCGGTGTCGATCGTCGCTTCGTAGGCGACCGGATTGATGACCTCGACGGCCTCGTCTTCACTGCCGAAGAGCGTGATACCGAAAAGCTTGAAGGCATGCGCTTCTGAAACCGGGCAAAAAGCGACCGCGGTTGCGAAGGCTGCCAGCGCTGACGCTCGCCTCAGCTTACCGGCAGTTGCTGCCTCGCTTTTTCTCGCATGCCTATCCAAAGTCAGTTTTTCGCCTGTTCTCGCAGCTGTCCCGGCCCAGGCTGCCTATGTAGCGGCAAACGGCGGAAGCGAATACCTTTTTTCATATTCCGATTGTCTTTTGTACGAGAAAAGCCCCGGAGCGTGCTCCGGGGCAACAATGGCAAAAAGTCCGACAGGGTATCAGTATCCGCGCGGGCAGTCGTCGATGTAGCGGCGGCCGTATCTGTCACGGTAGTAGCACTGGCCCGGCTGCTGTGCGACGGAGCCGATGAGGGCTCCGGACACGCCGCCGATCGCCGCACCGACGGCGGCACCGCGAACATCGCCGGTGGCAATGCCGCCGATGACAGCGCCTGTTCCGGCGCCAATGGCCGCGCCCTGCTCGGTCTGGGTGCAGCTTGCGGCCGACAGGCCGACGATCATCAGGATGATAGCTTTTTTCATGGTTTCCTCCACGGTTCCGAAGACGTTCAATGGCTGGCGGCGACGCCTTCGCCCCTGGCTTGCGGACAGCGCATCGGCTGAAACAATAGAACGACCGGGCGCGAAGTCCAGATGAAGATCAACCAAATATGCCTGAATTGCCGACGGGAATTGACGACCGTCAGGCCGCGGATCCTCTGCCTGGCGCAGGTGGAAAAAAGCCCGCCAGACCGACAAAACAGAGGTTGATCAGCTCCGAAAAAAGGCAAATGATGTCCGCGTGTCTGGAGGAGGCACGAGGAGGAACATGATGGCGAAAGTGACGCTGACGGTGAATGGCCGCAGGGTGAGCGAAGACTGCGATGACCGCATGCTGCTCGTTCATTTTATCCGCGACAAGCTGGGACTGACGGGGACACATGTGGGGTGCGATACCACCCAATGCGGAACCTGCGTGGTGCATATGGACGGCCGCTCGGTGAAGAGCTGTTCCGTCCTTGCCGTTCAGGCGGCCGGATCCGACGTCACGACCATCGAGGGGCTTGCAGCGCAGGGAGACCTTCATCCGGTCCAGGCCGCTTTCAAGGAGCATCATGGTCTGCAGTGCGGCTTCTGCACGCCGGGCATGGTGATGACGGCGGTCGACATGATCCATCGCCACGGAGGGCAGCTCGACGAGGCGACGGTCCGCCACGAGCTTGAGGGCAATATCTGTCGCTGCACCGGCTACCACAACATCGTGAAAGCCGTGCTCGCCGCCAATGCGGACATGCAGGCAGGCCGAGAAGCCGCCGAGTAGCCATCCGGGCGAATGGCGGCTCACGGCGTTGGCGGTTGCGCGTGGAGGCGCAATCACAACGTCCCGCCATCTCCATCGAACCAAATTCAGACGTTTCCTGGGAGGAGATGACCATGGGTGTTGAGGGTATCGGTGCGCGCGTGACCCGCAAGGAGGACAAGCGCTTTCTGACGGGCAAGGGACGCTATACCGACGACATGTCGGTGCCGGGCATGAAGCACGCGTGTTTCGTGCGAAGCCCCTATGCCCATGCGAGGATTCGCAGCATGGATACGACGGCGGCACGGGAGATGCCCGGCGTTATCGGCATCCTCGACGGGCGGCAGCTTCAGGCCGACGGCATCGGCAATCTGATCTGCGGCTGGATGATCCATTCCAAGGATGGCTCGCCGATGAAGATGGGGGCGTGGCGGCCGCTGGCCTACGAGACCGTCCGCTATGTCGGCGATGCCGTCGCCATCGTCGTTGCCGACACCTACGCCGAAGCGCGGGATGCGGCCGAGGCCGTGACGGTCGACTACGAGGAACTTCCCGCCGTCACGGAAGCCGTGTCCGCCCTGCAGGCGGAGGCGCCGCAGATCCATCCGGAAGCGCCGGGCAATCTGATCTTCGACTGGCAGATCGGCGATCCGGAGGCCACCGACCGGGCCATCGCCTCGGCGGCGCATGTGACGGAAATCAAGATCCACAACAACCGGCTGTCGCCGAACCCCATGGAGCCGCGATCGACGCTCGGCATCTATGACGCCGCCGAAGAGCACTACACCTGCTATACGACGAGCCAGAACCCGCATGTGGCGCGGCTGGTGATGAGCGCCTTCTACAATGTGGCGCCGGAAAACAAGCTGCGCGTCATCGCGCCGGACGTCGGCGGCGGTTTCGGTTCGAAGATCTACATCTATCCGGAGGAGATCGTCTGTCTCTGGGCGTCGAAGAAGACCGGCGTCCCGGTCAAATGGACCTCGGACCGCACGGAAGCCTTTCTCACCGATGCCCATGGTCGCGACCATGTCTCGACGGTGAAGATGGGCTTTGATGCCGATCACCGGATCGTCGGGCTGAAGGTGGATACCATCGCCAATCTCGGCGCCTATATGTCGCTCTTCTCCTCGGCGGTGCCGACCTATCTCTATGCGACGCTGCTGTCGGGCCAGTACGCGATCCCCGCCATCCACGCCAATGTCCGCACGGTCTACACCAACACCGTGCCGGTCGATGCCTATCGCGGTGCCGGGCGACCGGAAGCGACCTATCTTTTGGAGCGGACGATGGAGACGGCGGCGCGGGAGCTCGGCCTCTCGCCGGCGGAACTGCGCCGCAAGAACTTCATCCGCAGCTTCCCCTACCAGACGCCGGTGATCATGAACTATGACGCCGGCGACTACGAAGCGTCGCTGTCTGCTGCTATGCAGGCTGCCGATTGGGACGGCTTCCCGGCCAGGAAGGCGGAGGCCGCCGAGCGCGGTAAGAAACGCGGCATCGGCATGAGCTGCTACATCGAAGCCTGCGGCATTGCGCCGTCGGCGGCCGTCGGGTCGCTCGGGGCAGGAGTCGGTCTCTGGGAATCGGCGGAGGTGCGGGTGAACGCCGTCGGCACCATCGAGGTGCTGACCGGGTCCCACAGCCACGGCCAGGGCCATGAAACCACCTTCGCGCAGCTGGTCGCCGAAAGGCTCGGGGTCCCGATCGACAGCGTCAACATCGTCCATGGCGACACCGACAAGGTGCAGATGGGGATGGGCACCTATGGCTCCCGCTCCGGGGCCGTCGGCATGTCGGCCGTCGTCAAGGCGCTCGACAAGGTCGAGGCAAAGGCGAAGAAGATCGCCGCCCACATGATGGAAGCGGACGAGAACGACATCGTCATCGAGAACGGCGAACTGAAAGTGGCCGGTACCGACAAGACGGTGCCGTGGTTCCAGGTGGCGCTGTCGGCCTATACGGCCCACAATCTGCCCTCCGGCATGGAGCCGGGCCTGAAGGAAACCGCCTTCTACGACCCGGCGAACTTCACCTTCCCGGCCGGCTGCTACATCGCCGAGGTGGAGGTGGATCCGGAGACGGGCAAGACGCAGATCGTGCAGTTCGTCGCGGCCGACGACTTCGGCAACATCATCAATCCGATGATCGTCGAAGGCCAGGTCCACGGCGGGCTGGCGCAGGGGATCGGGCAGGCGCTGCTCGAGGAGGTTCGCTATGATCCGGAATCCGGCCAACTCCTGACGGCCAGCTACATGGACTACGCCATGCCGCGGGCCGACGACCTGCCGTCCTTCGATCTGTCGCACCAGAATACGCCGTGCCCCAGCAACCCGCTCGGCATCAAGGGCTGCGGCGAAGCCGGCGCGATCGGATCGCCGCCGGCGCTGATCAACGCGATCACCGATGCGATCGGCACCAATGATCTCACCATGCCCGCCACGCCGATGAAGGTCTGGCTGGCGATGCAGGCAAACCACTGAGGAGGAACCGACATGTATGCAACCAGCTATCATCGCGCCTCTTCCGTGGAAGATGCCGTCAAACTGCGGGGCGAACACGAGGAGGGCCGCTATCTGTCGGGCGGCATGACCCTGATCGCCACGATGAAACAGCGGCTGGCGGCGCCCAGCGATCTCATCGACCTCAGGCACATCCCGGATCTGAAGGGTGTCTCTGTCGATGGCCGCAATGTCCGGATCGGCGCTGGAACGCCGCATGCGGATGTCGCCGGCTCCTCCATGCTGCGCTCCGTCTGTCCTGCGATCTGCGCGCTTGCCGGGATGATCGGCGATCCGCATGTCCGCCACATGGGCACGATCGGCGGGTCGATCGCCAACAATGATCCGGCCGCCGATTATCCGGCTGCCATGCTGGGCCTCGGCGCAACCATCATCACCGACCGCCGCTGGCTGGCGGCCGATGACTTCTTCACAGGCATGTTTGAGACAGCGCTGGAAGAAGGGGAGATGGTCACAGCCGTGACATTCGAGGCGCCCGAAAAGGCAGGCTATGCGAAATTTGCCAACCCGGCCTCCCGCTATGCGCTGACCGGCGTGTTCGTGGCGAAGCGCGGGGATGGCGTTCGCGTGGCGGTCACCGGAGCGGGCGCCGACGGCGTCTTCCGCCACGCCGGCATGGAGGCAGCCCTGGCATCGACCTGGTCTCCCGACTCTGTCGCCGGTGCGGAGGTCGCTTCCGCGGATCTTCTGTCGGACATGCACGCCAGTCCCGACTACCGCGCCAATCTCGTGAAGGTGATGGCAAAGCGCGCCGTGATGGCGGCGGGCTGACGGATCGATGTGCCGGAAACGGCTGCTCGCCTCGGTGGCGCCAGCTTGATGTGGATCAAGTTTCCATGGTCACCGGTCGGTTAAGTCCATTTTCGGGATTCCTTGCGAGAATGTCCAATTGCCGCAGTCTGGATTTATTCCAATCTGCGGGGTTGACGAAATGCGAGCGAGAAACCAAAACCAAAAACAGGTTCTGGAGTGTGAAATGGATTTCGAGGCATTTTTCAAGAGCGAGCTGGACAGCCTTCACCAGGAAGGCCGGTATCGGGTGTTCGCCGATCTCGAGCGGCACCGGGGAAACTTCCCGCGTGCCACGCGTCACACGCCTGAGGGCCCCAAGGACGTTACCGTCTGGTGTTCCAACGACTACCTCGGCATGGGCCAGCATCCGGCCGTGATCGAAGCCATGAAAGAGGCGATCGATCACTGTGGCGCGGGTGCGGGAGGCACCCGGAATATCTCTGGCACGACCCATTACCATGTTCGCCTCGAGCAGGAACTGGCCGATCTTCACGGCAAGGAAGCGGCGCTCGTCTTCACCTCCGGCTATGTATCCAACTGGGCGACGCTCGGCACGCTCGGCCAGAAGATCCCGGGCCTGATCATCTTTTCGGATGCCCTGAACCATGCCTCGATGATCGAAGGCATTCGCCATGGCAAGTGCGAGCGGGTGATCTGGAAGCACAACGATCTCAACGACCTGGAAGCCAAGCTGGCGGCAGCTGACCCCAATGCGCCGAAGCTGATCGCTTTCGAATCAGTCTATTCCATGGATGGCGACATCGCGCCGATCAAGGAGATCTGCGATCTCGCCGACCGCTACGGCGCCATGACCTATCTCGACGAGGTGCATGCGGTGGGCATGTACGGCCCGCGTGGCGGCGGCATTGCAGAGCGCGAAGGGCTGATGGACCGGCTCACCATCATCGAAGGCACGCTCGGCAAGGCCTTCGGTGTGATGGGCGGTTATATCGCGGCGTCGACGGCGCTCTGCGACTTTATCCGCTCGTTCTCCTCCGGCTTCATCTTCACGACTGCGCTGCCGCCGACGCTGGCCGCCGGCGCGATCGCCTCGATCCGGCACCTCAAGGCAAGCCCCTTCGAGCGGATCCGCCATCAGGATCGCGTCAAGAAGCTTCGTTCGCTGCTCGACGCCCGCGGCATCCCGCATATGCACAACCCGAGCCACATCGTTCCGGTGATGGTCGGCGATGCTGCCAAGTGCAAGTGGATCTCGGACATCATGCTGGATTCCTTCGACATCTACGTGCAGCCGATCAACTACCCGACGGTCCCGCGCAAGACCGAGCGCCTGCGCATTACTCCGACGCCGCTGCATTCGGATGGCGATCTGGAGCATCTGGTCGGCTCGCTGCACCAGCTCTGGGCCCGCTGCGCGCTGGCCCGCGCGGTCGCCTGATCCGTCTCAGGGACTGTCGAATCAGAGAAATGGCCGTTTATGCGGCCATTTCCTTTTTCGAGATCAGTTCTGCCGCCCTGCGCCTTGCCTCGGCATCGGCGGCAAAGACCGCATCGATCGTCGCGGCGGCCGGATGACCCGTCATCGCCTCCATCACCCCTTCGGCGACGTCTGCCATGGTGAGGAAGCCGATGCGGCCGTCGCAGAAGGCCTGAAAGGCCACTTCCTCGGCGGCATTCATCACCGCACCCTGCACGCCGCCGCGCTCCAGCGCCGTGCGCGCCAGCCGCAGCGCCGGGAAGCGCACCTCGTCAGGCGCCTCGAAATCGAGCCGCGCCAGCTTGGCGAAATCCAGCCGGTCGACGTTCAGCTTCGGCCGGTCCGGATAGGCCAGCGCATAACCGATCGCCGTGCGCATGTCCGGTGCGCCCAGCTGGGCAATCACCGAGCCGTCGGTGTAACCGACCATGGAGTGGATGATCGACTGCGGGTGGACGATCACCTCGATCTGGTCGGGGCGCAGGTTGAAGAGGTGCTTTGCCTCGATCATCTCCAGCGCCTTGTTGAACATGGAGGCGCTGCCGATGGAGATCTTCAGGCCCATCGACCAGTTGGGATGCGCCTTGGCGATCTCTACCGTGACGTCGGCCATCTGTTCGCGTGACCAGGTCCGGAAAGGGCCGCCGGAGGCCGTCAGGACGATCCGCTCGACCGCGTGATGCTGGTCGTCCTCGAGCGACTGGAAGATCGCGCTGTGCTCGCTGTCGACCGGGATGAGGCGCCCGCCACCGTCTGCGACGGCCGTGACGAAGAGATCGCCCGCCGACACCAGGCATTCCTTGTTGGCGAGCGCTATGTCGGCGCCGCGCCGGGCTGCGGCGAGCGTCGGCGCCAGTCCGGCGGTGCCGACGATGGCGGCCATGACCCAGTCGGCATCCGCCGAGGCCGCCTCCAGCAGCGCCTCGCGACCGGCAGCGGCCATGATGCCCGTTCCGGCCAGCGCATCCTTCAGCGCGGCGTAGTTGGCGTCATCGGCGGTGACAGCCATGCGGGCGCCAAAATCCTGCGCCTGGCGGGCCAGAAGCTCGACATTGCTGTTGCCGGTGATCGCCACGAGGTCGAAGGCGTCCCTGCCGCCGAGCTGGGCCAGGACATCCAGCGTGTTGACCCCGATGGAGCCGGTCGAGCCGAGAATGGAGATGCGTCGATGCGTGCCGGGGCCGCCTGCCATACGTTCGATCCATGGTAAATGTCGCAGACCGTCTACAGGTGAACGCTGCCGCTCACAAGAGTTCGCTCACATTGACGCGGCTGCGACCACGTGGAGCTTGATCGAGGCGGCGGTTCGGGTGAAACAGGATCATGGCTCATCAAGACGAACTGCAGACCAGTTGTGTGATCGCCGGTGCCGGTCCGGCAGGGCTGATGCTCGGCTTCCTTCTCGCGCGCGCCGGTGTCGATGTCGTCGTGGTGGAGAAGCATCCCGACTTCCTGCGGGATTTCCGCGGCGACACCATCCACCCGTCGACGCTTGAGGTGATGCACGAGCTCGGCCTCGCGGACGAATTCCTCGCCCTGCCGCATACGAGGGCGCCGAAGCTCTCGGCCGAAATGGGCGGGCGCACCGTCACCATCGCCGATTTTTCGCGCCTGCCGGTCCGCAACCGCTTCATCGCCTTCATGCCACAGTGGGACTTCCTGACCTTCCTGTCGACGAAGGCCGGACAGTATCCGGGGTTCCGGCTGCTGATGCAGGCGAAGGTGCTCGATCTGGTCGAGACGGATGGCCGGGTTGCAGGCCTGCGGGTGGAGACGCCGGAGGGCCTGGTCACCATCCATGCGCCGCTGGTGGTGGGCGCCGACGGCCGCAACTCCGCGGTGCGGGAGAAGGCGGGCCTTGAGGTGGAGAGTTTCGGCGTGCCGAGCGAGGTGCTCTGGATGAAGCTCAGCCGGCAGCCGGGGGATCCGGACGAGGTGATGGGGCATGCCGGGCCGCGCCAGGGGCTGGTGCTGATCAACCGCGGCGATTACTGGCAATGCGGCTATGTGGTGCGCAAAGGTACCTATACGGAGATTCAGGCGGAAGGCATTGCCGCCCTGCGCGACAGGGTACGGGAGATCTCTCCGCTTGCCCCCGAGCGGATGGACGAGATCCAAAGCTTCGACGACGTCAGCCTGCTGACCGTGCGCATCGACCGGCTGAAGCGCTGGTGGCGGCCCGGGCTTCTGTGCATCGGCGACGCGGCGCATGCCATGTCGCCGATCGGCGGCGTCGGCGTCAATCTTGCCATCCAGGATGCGGTGGCCGCTGCCAATATCCTGGCCCGTCCGTTGCGAGAGGGGCGGTTGTCCGAAACTGATCTTGCCGCTGTCGAAAAGCGGCGTCTGTTTCCCACCAGGGCGACGCAGAAGCTGCAGCTGATGATGCGCAGCCGGCGTCGGAAGGACGAAGGGGATGCCGAAAAGCGGAAAGGGCCGCCGGCCTTCATTCGCGGCATCGCCCGCTGGCCGGTTCTTGCGCATCTGGCCGGCCGGCTGATCGGCCTGGGATTTCGCATGGAGCATGTGCGCTCCCGATAGCGCCGTCGCTCCTGACCTCGCCTTCATTGCCGCACACCGCCGGATCAAACATCGAGGTCCGCGCCGGAGGAGCCTGTCGACAGACAGGACGGATCGCGACGGAACGATATATTAACCATGTTGGGCAAGTATATCTCGCTATAAATATGCAGTTTTTCTCAGGTATCCTTTGTCTTAGAGGCATTTTTACATGCTGGCGCCAAAAGCGGATCACTCTCAAGTTGCAGCAACGCCCCGGACGATGCGCATCGTCACCGATGACATCGGCAAGGAACTCGAGCGTTTCAGCAGCGACAATGCCAGCGTCGTCAAGCAGATCCGGCTCCTGGCGATCAATGCGCTGATCGAGGCGGCCCGGGCGGGGGAAACGGGCAAGGGCTTTGCCGTGGTCGCCAATGAGGTGCAGCGCCTGGCGCAAACCGCGACGGAGATCGCCGAAAAATTCGAGAGCAGGGTGCTGGGCCGTATCGGCCTCGGACGGAGCATGGCAGACTCGCTGGTGGAGGAGATGGAAGGCGTTCGCCTGACGGATCTTGCCCAGACGCTGGTGCAGCTGATCGTCCGCAATCTTTTCGAACGGACCGCCGACGTGCGCTGGTGGGCAACCGACCCGGCGCTCTGGCAGGCGCTTGGTGGAAAGGATGCCGCGGCGACAGCCTTCGCATCCGAACGGCTCGGCGTCATCAACCGCTTCTATACGGTCTATCTCGATCTGGTGCTGACCGACCTCAACGGCCGCATCATCGCATCGGCCAATCCCGCCTTCCAGAAGAAGATCATCGGCACGTCGCTTTCGTCCGAGCCCTGGTTCGCGGCTGCTCGCCGCTGCCGGTCAGGCGACGACTACATCGTCGACGACGTCAAGCCGAGCGCGCTGCATGGCGGACGCAATGGGCTGGTCTATGCGACCGGTGTCCGCGACGGCGGTAAGATGGACGGGGACCTGCTCGGAACGCTCGGCGTCTACTTCGACTGGCACGCGCAGGGCCAGGCGATCGTCGACAAGGAGGCCAACCTGCCGCCGCAGGTGGCGGACAAGACGACCATCATGCTTCTCGACGGCAACAGCCGGGTGATCGCCTCCACCAACCCGTCCCGGATGTTCACCCATTTCGCCCTGCAGAAGAAGAACGGTGAGGACAAGGGAAGCTATTACGACCGCAGCGGCGCCATCGTCGCCTTCGCCAAGACCCTCGGCTACGAGGATTACGACGGCCTTGGCTGGCACGGCGTCGTCGTGCAGGAAACGGAGAGCGACGAAAGTCTTGGCGTGCGGCTGAACCTGGGGTGAGGGCAGGACTTGCGTCTGTCCGGACGGGGGCGACCGCGGCACCGAGCCGCGATCATCCTCAACGGGGTGTCGAAGACCTTGCCGGAATGAAGCCATCGAGGCTGCATCGAACGCCTTGCGGGTCATAATCCAGGTCAACCTTGCCGGTAAAGTCTGCGGCCAGGACCTTTTCGATGATGCGGCTTCCAAAGCCCTTTCGAGCGGGCGGGCGAACGGCAGGGCCTCCCAGTTCCGTCCAGACGAGCCTCAGCCGCTGGCGCTCTTGATCCGGATCCACCGTCCAGCTGACCGTCACCTTGCCGTCGGGAACCGACAGGGCACCGTATTTCAGGGAGTTGGTCGCAAGTTCGTGGATGGCCATGGAGAGCGTCAGGGCCTGCTTTGGCGGCAGCGCGACAGGAGGGCCGCTCAGGGTGGCGCATCTGGCTTCCGATGTAAAAGGACGCAGAGTGCTTTCCAGCACGACCTGCAGCTGGGCGTCCTCGGCGTAGTTGGCCGCCACGAGAGCCTGGGCATGTCCGATCGCGCTGAGCCTTGCGAGGAAGGTCTCCCGCACCGCATTGACATCGTCGCCCTGCAAGGACTGCTGCGCGATGGCCTGTATCACTGCGACCGTATTCTTTATCCGGTGCACGAGTTCCGTCTCGAGGAGGTCCCGCTGTTGCTCAAGCTGCTTCCGGTCCGTTATGTCGCGAACGATCAGGACGCCGCCCGTGACCTTGCCATCGCGGATGATGGAGGCGTTCGAGCAGGATACGGGGATCTGTCGGCCGTCCCGGTGAAAGAAGACGTCTTCGTGGGCCACCAGCGTGCGACCGGTGACGAAGACGTCGCCCAAGGGGCACTCCTCCATCGGAAAAGGTCTGCCATCGGGCCTGTGATGATGCACGACGTTGTGCAGCAGCGAATTGAGCAATTCGTCATTGCTCCAGCCGAACATCCTCTCGGCTGCAGGATTGGTGTAGAGCGTGCGCCCTTGCCCATCCATCAGGAAGATGGCGTCTGCCGCATTGGCGGTGATGAGGCCGGCAATGCTCGCGTCGTCCCCCAGCACGTCCAGCGTAGCCTGCAGCATCTCTGTCCCTCTTCTAAAACACCTTCATAGACGAACTGCCTGTGTTCTAGATAGCTCAGCGAGCAGCTTTCGATGGAAAAAATCCAGGCTCAAAAATCCAGGCTCGATGAGGGCGCAAGGTTGCGGTGCCAATGGTGATCCCGACGCGATTCGAACGCGTGACCCCCAGATTAGGAATCTGGTGCTCTATCCTGCTGAGCTACGGGACCACTGGACAGCATCCATACAAAAGGCGCCCGTCGATGCCAAGCGTTTTCGGAAGGGGCGCGGCGGGCACATGACCCCGCCACGCGTCCGGTCGATTGCAGCCTCAGTCGCTGAGCCGCTGTTCGGCCAGACGCACCCAGTAGGAAATGCCGTAGGCGATGGCGTCGTCGGCAAAGTCGTAGGCCGGGTTGTGCAGCGGTGCGCTGTCACCGTTGCCGATGAAGATGAAGGCGCCGGGGCGGCTCTTCAGCATGTAGGCGAAATCCTCGCCGGCCATCGACGGTTCGACTTCCACGTCCAGGTTCTTCGGCCCCACGACGTCCGAGGCTGCGCGGATGGCGTTCTCCGTTTCGCGGTCGTGATTGGTGGTGACGGGGCAGTTGCGTTCGTATTCGATCTCGGCGGTGGCCCCATGGGCAAGCATGGTGCCTTCGACGATCTGGCGGATGCGGGTCTCGGCGAGATCGCGCACCTCTTCGCTGAGGCTGCGGACGGTGCCGCCGAGCACGGCGCTGTCGGGAATGATGTTGTGGGTGGTGCCGGCCTGGAAGCGGGTGACCGAGACGACGACGGAGCTCAGCGGATCGGCATTGCGGGCGGCAATCGTCTGCAGGGTGCCGACGAGCTGGGCGCCGATCAGGATCGGGTCGACCGTCCGGTGCGGCTGGGCGGCATGGCCGCCGCGGCCCTTGATGGTCACCGTGAACTTGTCGGGTGCGGCCATGATGCCGCCGCGCCGGATGGCGAACTGGCCGACAGGAATGCCCGGCATGTTGTGCATGCCATAGACCTCGTCGATGCTGAAGCGCTCCATCAGCCCGTCCTGGATCATGGCCAGCGCGCCGGCGCCGCCCTCTTCGGCCGGCTGGAAGATGACGGCGACCGTGCCATTGAAATTGCGGGTCTCCGCCAGGTGTCTTGCGGCGCCGAGCAGCATGGAGGTATGGCCGTCGTGGCCGCAGGCGTGCATCTTGCCGGACGTCGTGGAAGACCAGGGCTTGCCCGTCACCTCGT
The DNA here is from genome assembly GCF_000705355.1 of Pseudorhizobium marinum. Classification (NCBI taxonomy): domain Bacteria; kingdom Pseudomonadati; phylum Pseudomonadota; class Alphaproteobacteria; order Hyphomicrobiales; family Rhizobiaceae; genus Pseudorhizobium; species Pseudorhizobium marinum. The sequence continues at coordinate 61,108 of NZ_JMQK01000003.1, read as the reverse complement.
CGAGCGGCAGGGCGTCCATGTCGGCGCGCAGGCCGATCGTGCGGCTGCCGGGCCCGCGACCATGGATGAGGCCGACCACGCCGGTGCGGCCTATGCCGGTCACGACCTCGTCGACGCCGAAGTCGCGCAGACGCGCTTCCACGAAGGCTGCGGTATCCTGGACATCATAGAGAATTTCGGGATGTTGATGAAGATGGCGGCGCCACTCGGTCACTTCCGCCTGTAGCTCGGCGGCTCGATTGATGATCGGCATTCGGTTCCCTGTTCTTGTCTTTTTACGAGATCGTGAATCGCCCTCCCAAGCCATTGTGCTCCTCACGATTGACGCAATCAACGATCTTTGCCATTGCTTGGCCACATAGGCAAACTATTGCCGCTCTCGTTCCCCCGCCAACGAGGTTATCGTTTTGCTCAAGCGTCACTCCACCTTGCCCTGTCTTTCCAGGCTGGCTGCAGCCCTGACCGCTGCTGCCGTCTTTGTCTCAGCAGGAAGTGCGTTCGCCAATCCGCAGATGGTGGTGGATGTGCGCACGGGGCGCGTGATCACGCATGAGGATGCGTTCAAGAAGTGGTATCCGGCCTCGCTCACGAAGCTGATGACGGCCTATCTGACGTTCAAGGCGCTGAAGGGGAACCAGCTTTCGCTCGAGACGCCCGTGACCATGAGCAAGAAGGCTGCCGACCAGCCGGCCAGCAAGATGTATTTCAAGCCGGGCTCCAAGCTGACGCTCGACAGTGCGTTGAAGCTCCTGCTCGTGAAGTCCGCCAACGACGTGGCGGTCGCGGTGGCCGAGACGGTCGGCGGATCCCTCGATCAGTTCGTCGGGATGATGAATGCGGAGGCTCAGCGCCTCGGCATGACCTCGACGCGCTTCATCAATCCGCACGGGCTGCCGGGCAAGGGTCAGTATACGACGGCGCGCGACCTTGCCGTCCTGGCGCTGCAGCTGAAGCGCGAGTTTCCGGAGTACGCAGGCTATTTTGCGCTGGAAGGCGTCAGCACCGGCGCGAAGAATTATCCGAACTACAACATGCTGGTGGGTCGCTTCAACGGCGCCGACGGCATGAAGACCGGCTTCATCTGCGCTTCCGGCTTCAACCAGGTCTCCTCGGCGACACGCAATGGGCGCACGGTCATCTCCATCGTGCTCGGCTCCGACAGCCTGGCGGGACGCGCGGACGACTCGGCGGATCTCCTGCAGAAGGCGCTGACCTCGCCGTCCGGTCAGGGCGTGCCGCTTGCATCGCTGGCGCCCTATGGCGACACCGCGACGGTCAACGACATCAGCGCCGAGATCTGCAATCCCAAGGCGGCCAAGGTGCGCAGCGAAGGCCGCGACGACGCCGGACGCATGGTCGTTCGCTCGCCCTATATCCACGAGATGACGCGGCCGCCGCGCTACAGCTTCGCCGGGCTGATCCCCGGCTCGGAGATCGCTGCGGGCAAGACCGGGCAGAACGAGATCGCCAACGTGCCGATCCCGCTGCCGCGTCCGACCTTCTGAGTCGCGCGAAGACGATGTCGGCTTCTCAGAACCGCATACCGGTCACCATCATCACCGGCTTCCTCGGCGCGGGCAAGTCGTCGCTGCTCAACCGCATTCTCAAGGATCCGGCAACGAGCGACACGGCCGTCATCATCAACGAGTTCGGCGAGGTCGGCATCGACAACCTGCTGGTGGAATCCTCGGGCGACACGCTGGTGCAGCTGTCGAACGGCTGCCTGTGCTGCACCGTGCGCGGCGAGCTCATCGATACGCTGGCCTCGCTGATGGATGCGATGCAGACGGGGCGGCTGACGCCGATCCGCCGCGTCGTCATCGAGACCACCGGGCTTGCCGATCCGGCACCCGTTATGCAATCGGTCATGGGCCATCCCGTAATGGCACAGAGCTTCGAGCTCGACGGCGTGATCACGGTGGTCGATGCCGTCAACGGCTGTTCGACCCTGGAACGGCATGTCGAGGCGGTGAAACAGGTGGCCGTCGCCGATCGGCTCATCATCTCGAAGACCAGCATGGCGACCAGCGAGCAGCTGCTCGATTTGTACGGGCAGCTCGACCGGCTGAACCCGCGGGCGGTGCGGATGGATGCCGATGCGCCGGAGGCAGCGACCGCTTCGGTTCTGCAGAACGGGCTCTACGATCCGGCGACGAAGATCGCCGATGTGGATCGCTGGCTGCGCGACGAGATGGCCAGCAGCCACCACGCGCATGACCACCACCATCACCATGATCACGGTCACCATCATCATCACGATGTGAACCGCCACGGCGCCGACATCCGCTCCTTCTCGATTCTTCACGACCGGCCGATAGACCCTGCGGCCATCGAGATGTTCGTCGACCTGTTGCGGTCGGCCCATGGCGAGAAGCTGTTGCGGATGAAGGCGATCGTGGCGCTCTCCGACAATCCCGACCGGCCGCTCGTTCTGCACGGGGTGCAGTCGATCTTCCATCCCCCGCAGCGGTTGGCCGCCTGGCCTGAAGGGTCCGACCGTCGCACACGCATGGTGCTGATCACGCAGGATCTGCCGGAGGAATTCGTCGCCGACCTGTTTGCAGCCTTCACGGGCACGCCGCGGGTGGACCGGCCGGACCGCGCTGCGCTGGAGGACAATCCGCTCGCCGTTCCCGGCTTGCGGATGTAGCGCTCTCAGCCCTTGCGGATCCGGAAGCGGTGCCCGTCTTCCGTCGTTTGGCCTTCAATCAACTGATGTCCGTCTTCCCGGCAGAAATGCGGGATGTCGATGCCTGCCAGCGGATCGCTGGTCTCGACCACCAGCTCCTCGCCGGAGCGCATCGCACTCATGCGCTTGCGGGTCTTGAGAACGGGAAGGGGGCATTTCAGCCCCCTCAAGTCGTAGAGACTGGCCGTCTCGTCGGTCATTCCGACGCCCAGAATTTCCACAGTGGCTTCTTCTCGGCGGTGCTGACGGGCGGTGCGGCGTAGGCAAGCGGATTGGGCGCCGGGATCGGAACGGTGGTGGTGGTCGAAGAACCGTCGGCAGCTGCCGTCTCCGCGGGGGCCTGTTCCCAGGTCGTGGCCGTCTGTGGCAGGCGGTCCTGTTTCATCCGCTCGGCAGCGGTTGCCGGACGGCTCGAGGTTGAGGTCGACGTGGAGGCAAGCATCGGCGTCGCGGGCGTGCTCTGCGGGCCGGAGCGTTTTGCCATCAACGCTTCGAATTCCTGGCGCTTCAGAAGCTTTCCGGCTTCCAGCGAGGTGCCGGTCGGCGCGTAGGCAAGATCACGACCCTTGCGCTTTGCAGCAACCACTGCCTTGCGCTCCGCTTCCGTCGGCTCATACCAGACCATGCCGTCCAGCTTCTTCATCGCCTTGTCGTAGGCGACCTCGTAGGTCTTCTGATAGGAGGCCAGGGCGACGTTGAGCGCCGGCGGGGTCGACATCGGCGGGCATGCTGCTGCGGCACTGCTGATCGTACCTTCGACCTGCTGATTGAAGACGTATTTCTTCTCGCAGATATTGACCTCTGGCGGACGCTTGGTCACCTCGAAGTTGTCGTATCCGACCTTCAGCATCTTCCAGAAATCAAGATGTTCGCTGTCGCGGTGACGGGCCATGTTCTCGGCGGTCATCCGGAAGGGGAAGGCCTGCAGCTGGACCGCCGTCTGGCCGCCCTTGAAGGCGTCCCGCGCGAAGGCATAGATCTCCAGCACCTGTGCGTCCGTCATCGAATAGCAGCCGGACGACGAGCAGGCGCCGTGGATCATCAGGTTGGAGCCGGTGCGGCCCTGGGCCTGGTCGAAGCGGTTCGGGAAGCCTGTATTGATCGCCAGATAATAGTTGGAATTCGGGTTCAGGTGCGCTGGCGTCAGGTTGTAGAAACCTTCGGGCGCCTGACGGTCGCCCTCCTTCACCTTCGGGCCGAGCTTGCCGGACCAGGCGCAGATCGAATAGCTGGCGATCACGTCGAAACGTCCGTCTGCCTTCGCCTTCCAGATCTCGAGAGCGCCTTCCTCCTTGAAGATGCGCATCATGATCGGAGAATTGCGGGGCATGTTCTTCTTCTGCATCTCGGTCACGATGCGCGATGGAAGAGGCTGCTCAACCTTGTTCTTGACGTGGGACAGGTCGACGGAATCGAGAGTGTCGTTGCAGCCTGCCAGTGCAGTCGCGAAGAAAAGGGCGAGGGCAATGTTTCTCAGGCGTATCGACATGAACACCACTTGGATTGCTGAGGGCGAGTAACGGGCACAAGAGCCATAATAATGAAGCGGTAATCTTTACATCTTCTTAAACGCTGGCGTCCGCCTGTCCAGCAAAACCCCGCATTCGCTTCGGGATTTGTGCAAAACATCAGCTTTAATGGGGCGATTTGAAGGCAGTGACCCGGATTAGAGGTTACGGCCGATCTGCAGGAACTTCTGCCGACGGGCATTGCGCACCTCGTCGCCCGACATCTGGCCCAACTCCTCGAGCGCCGAAAAGATCACATCGCCGGTGTTCTCGATGACCGTTTCGGGATCGCGGTGCGCGCCGCCGGTCGGTTCGGGAATGATGTCGTCGATCACGCCCAGCTCCTTCAGGTCGGGTGCCGTGATGCGCATATTGGTCGCGGCTTCCTTTGCGCGCGTGGAATCGCGCCAGAGGATGGAGGCGGCCCCTTCAGGCGAAATGACCGAGTAGATGGCGTGCTCGAGCATGTAGACGCGGTTGCCGGTGGCAATCGCGATCGCTCCGCCGGAGCCGCCTTCGCCGATGACCACGGAGACCATCGGAACCCGCAGGGAGAGACACATTTCCGTCGAGCGGGCGATGGCTTCCGCCTGACCGCGCTCTTCCGCTCCAACGCCCGGGTAGGCGCCGGCCGTGTCGATGAGCGAGATCACCGGCAGGCCGAAACGGTCGGCCATTTCCATGACGCGGACGGCCTTGCGGTAGCCTTCCGGGCGCGGGCTGCCGAAATTGTGCTTCAGGCGGCTCTTGGTGTCGTGGCCCTTCTCCTGGCCCATGACGGCAACGGGCTGTCCCCGGAAACGGGCAAGCCCGGCCTGGATCGCCGCGTCCTCGCCGAAATTCCGGTCGCCCGCCAGCGGCGTGAAATCGGTGAACAGCTGGGCGGCATAGTTCATGAAGTGCGGGCGCTGCGGATGGCGCGCGACCTGCGTTCTCTGCCAGGCGTTCAGCTTGCCGTAGATGTCTTCCATCGCCTCGCGGACGCGGACTTCCAGGCGCGCGATCTCATCCGACGTGTCGATGCTTTCGTCTTCGGCGGCAATCTTCTTGAGCTCGTGGATTTTGGCCTCGAGGTCTGAGATGGGCTTTTCGAAGTCGAGATATGTCTGCATGAGATCCGTGTTCCGATCATTCTAGCCAGGTCGGCGGGCCCTCTATTCCCGGTTTTTTGCCAGTTTTGCAAGAGGGTGATGCGTTTGTACCAATTGGCGCAACCTCTCTTCAAGCACGTGGGTATAGATCTGTGTGGTGGAAATGTCCGAATGGCCAAGCAGTTCCTGCACCACGCGAAGGTCGGCACCATTCTGCAGCAGGTGACTTGCGAAGGCGTGCCGCATCACGTGCGGAGAAATGGCCGATGTCTTCAGGCCTGCGCGGGCGGCAAGCGCCTTGAGGTCGCGGCCAAAGACCTGCCGCGGCAAATAGCCCTCCTTGCCGGAGGAGGGAAAGAGCCAGGGATTGTCGTCGGCGTCCGGGATTTCCGCACGCCTCGCCTCGCCGTAGCGCCGCACCGTTTCGATTGCGGAGCGGGACAGGGGAACGAGCCTCTCCTTGTTGCCCTTTCCCTTGACGATCAGGAAGCGGCCTTCCTGATCGAGAACCCGCGCCGGGAGCGACACCAGTTCACTGACGCGCATGCCGGTGGCATAGAGCAGTTCCAGAAGCGTCAGCATCCGCAGCCGGGAGAATTGCCCTGGGGAGGTATCGTCCGCTTCCTCGGCGGCAAGCGTGAGGAGCCGGGTCACCTCCTCCTCGCTCATGATCTTCGGCAGCGTCCTGCCCTTTGCCGGGCTGTCGAGAACTGCTGTCGGATCATCTCCACGCAGGCCCTCGGCGTAGAGGAACTTGTAGAACTGCCGCATCGCCGACAGTCGCCGTGCCTGAGAGCTCGGGGCAAATCCGCTCTTGCCCAGACCGGTGAGATAGGCGCGCAGGTCGCTGCTGCTGGCCTCGATCGTCTGCACCCGCCTGGCCGCCATGAAGCCGAAGAGGTCTTCGAGGTCGTGTTCGTAGGAGACGAGCGTGTTGCCGGCCGCGCCCCGTTCGGCGCTCATCATCTCCAGGAAGGCTTCGATATGGGCTCGGGTCAGGTCGGCCACGCGGACCTCACTCCTGTGGTGCAGGGTTCAGGCGTTCCGAGGGGACACGAACCGTGACATCGCGTTCTCGCGGCTCGACGAGGAAGACCAGAGCCAGCATGCTCCCGTAGATGATCGCGGCGATGACCGCGATGACGGACAGGAAGCGGAAGAGGGTGGGCATCGGTCGGGATTTCCTTCGCGAATCCTGATGGAGACGGTTCAACTATATGCGAAATGGCTGCTGCATGCGCAAGCTGGCGTTGAGCCGGGACTTTGCGCACCGCATGGCTTGACGCTGCGGGTCCATTTGTCGATACCCTTCTATAAATGGATCTCGGACGATGAATGACCTTCTCATGCCCGTTGCGGTACCCTCCCTCGCCAGTCAGGCGCGTGCGGCGCTCGGCAAGCGCAACCTCATCTTCGTCGGGTTGATGGGGGCGGGGAAGTCTGTGATCGGCCGCATGGTCGCGCAGGCGCTCTCCATTCCGTTCATCGATACCGACGCCGAAATCGAGCGGGTTTCGCGGATGACGATTGCCGAGCTGTTTGCAGCCTATGGCGAGACCGAGTTCCGCTCGCTGGAAACCCGGGTGATCGCCCGCCTGCTTGAGGGCGGGCCGCGGGTCATCTCGACGGGCGGCGGCGCGTTCATCAACGAGCATACCCGCAAGGTCATCAAGGAGGGCGGCGTTTCGCTCTGGCTGAAGGCAGACCTCGATGTTCTCTGGGAACGGGTGAACAAGCGCGATCATCGGCCTCTGCTGAAGACGCAGAACCCCAAGGCGACGCTGGAGCAGCTGATGAACCAACGCTACCCGATCTATGCCGAGGCGGATCTGATCGTGCCGTCCGGCAACGTGCGAAAAGAGACGATGGTAACGAATGTTCTGTCGGCACTGGTTGGGCCCGCAGAGAAAGGTGACGCACAATGAATGCTCCTTCGTCCACAACCGGCGAGCGGCTGGTTCATGTGCCCCTCGGAGACCGGGCCTACGACATCCTGATCGGTCCGGGCCTGATCGGCAGGGCCGGCGGCGAAATCATTGCGAGGCTCACTGGCCGGCGCGTTGCGATCATCACCGACGAGAACGTCGGACCGCTCTACCTGGCGCAGCTCATGGACAGCCTGCAGACCGACGGCTTCGAGGCTGTCTCGCTGGTGCTTCCGCCCGGCGAGAAGACAAAGAGCATGGACGGGCTTGCGGCGGCGACGGACATGATCCTCGCGGCCCGCATCGAACGCGGTGATGCCGTCATCGCTCTCGGCGGCGGCGTCATCGGAGACCTCGCCGGCTTTGCCGCCGGCATCGTGCGCCGCGGCGTGCGGTTCATCCAGATCCCGACATCGCTGCTGGCGCAGGTCGATTCGTCGGTCGGCGGCAAGACCGGGATCAACACCCGGCACGGCAAGAACCTGCTTGGTGTCTTCCATCAGCCGGATCTGGTGCTGGCCGATACGGCGGTGCTCGACAGCCTGTCGCCGCGGGAGTTCCGGGCCGGCTATGCCGAAATTGCCAAATACGGCCTGATCGACAAGCCGTATTTCTTCCACTGGCTGGAAAAGAACTGGAAGAAGGTGTTCGAGGGCGGGCCGGAGCGGATCGAGGCGATCGCCATCAGTTGCCAGGCGAAGGCGGATATCGTCGTCGAGGACGAGCGCGAGACGGGACGGCGCGCGCTTCTCAATCTCGGCCATACCTTCGGTCACGCACTGGAGGCGGCGACCGGCTACGACAGCAGCCGGCTGGTGCATGGCGAAGGCGTGGCGATCGGCATGGTCCTCGCTCACCAGTTTTCCGCCCGACTCAATCTCGCCAGCCCGGATGATGGTCAGCGCGTGGCGGCGCATCTTGCCGAGGTCGGCCTTCCCACGAGGATGGTGGATATTGAAGGTGGGCTGCCGCCGACCCAGATATTGATGGAGGCGATCGCGCAGGACAAGAAGGTCAAGAGCGGCAAGCTCACCTTCATCCTCACGCGCGGTATCGGCCAGTCTTTTGTCGCGGACGACGTGCCGACGTCGGAAGTGTTCAGTTTCCTTGAGGACATGCGTTAGGGACCATTTTGGAAGCTTTTTTCTCTGTCGTCGCCGACTACTGGCTGACGCTCATATCCATCGTGCTGCTGATCATTGCCTCGGGCTTTTTTTCCGGGTCCGAAACGGCTCTGACGGCGGCATCGCCGGCGCGCATGCACACGCTGGAAAGCAATGGCGATGAACGGGCAGGCGTCGTCGGAGCGCTGATCAAGCGTCGCGACCGTCTGATCGGGGCATTGCTGATCGGCAACAACCTCGTCAACATCCTGGCTTCGTCGCTGACCACCAGCCTGTTCCTGGCTGTGTTCGGCGATTCCGGCGTCGCCTTCGCGACGCTGTTGATGACGGCCCTGCTGGTAATCTTCTCCGAAGTCCTTCCCAAGAGCTGGGCGATCTCGGCGCCGGACCGGTTCGCCATGTTCGTGGCGCCGTTCGTGCGGCTCTTCGTGGCCGTCGTCGGGCCGCTGTCCAGCGGCGTCAACGCCATCGTCCGCGGAATCCTGGCGATCTTCGGGGTTAATCTCTCGCGCGAGGCATCGATGCTCTCCGCACACGAGGAACTGCGCAGCGCGCTCGACCACCTGCACCGCGAGGGCGGGTTCAAGAAGGCTGACCGTGACCGCATGGGTGGTCTTCTGGATCTCGAGGAACTGGAGGTCTCCGACGTCATGAAGCACCGGACTGTGATGCGTGCCGTCAATGCTGACGATCCGCCGGAGGTGGCCGTGCGGACGGTGCTCGAGAGCCCCTTCACGCGCATGCCGCTGTGGCGCAACTCGACGGAGAACATCATCGGCGTCGTGCACGCGAAGGATCTTCTGCGCGCGCTTGCCGAACCGAATGTCGAGCCCGAGAACCTGGACATCGTCAAGATTGCCCAGAAGCCCTGGTTCGTGCCGGACAGCACGACCCTCAAGGACCAGCTCAACGCCTTTCTGCGCCGCAAGGTGCATTTTGCGGTCGTCGTCGACGAATATGGCGAGGTTCAGGGGATCGTGACGCTGGAGGACATCCTGGAGGAGATCGTCGGCGATATTGCCGATGAGCACGATCTGGAGATCCAGGGTGTACGGCAGGAGGCCGACGGCTCCATCATCGTCGATGGCTCCGTGCCGATCCGCGACCTCAACCGGGCGCTCGACTGGAACCTGCCCGACGACGAGGCGACGACGATTGCCGGACTGGTCATCCATGAATCGAAGCTCATCCCGCAGGAGCGGCAGGCGTTCACCTTCTATGGAAAGCGCTTCATCGTCATGAAGCGGGAGAAGAACCGCATCACGCGACTTCGAATTCGCCCGGCCGATTCTGTCAACCTGCCGGCGGAATAGCTTACCAGCGCGTCGGTTCGCCGGGTGCCGACGCTTCGACAGCCAGCGCATGCAGCCCGGCCTCGAGCTCCGGCTTCAACAGCTCGTTGACCGCCCTGTGCCGCTCCAGGCGGCTCATCTTCGAGAATTTTTCCGAGACGATGCGGACCCTCATGTGGGTTTCGCCAGTTCCGTCGAAGCTTTCCTGATGGCCGGCGTGTTGATGGCTTTCGTTGATGACTTCCAGGCGCTCGGGAGCAAGACCGTCCTGGAGTAGGATCTCTATACGGGATTTTACGGACATGAGCAGCCTTCGCAGATCGGTAGGGGGTGATCCAGAGAGCAGCAAGAAAGGGGTTTGTCAATTCTTGTTCGTCTTCCTCGCGCACCCCATAATGAGGTCAAATGAAACTGGATTCCAAATACTTCGATCGCATTCGGACGCGCCGGAAAACACAGCAGGAAACGGTCGCCGAGGCGCCGACCTGCCAATGGGACGGGTGCGACCGCCCGGGCGCACATCGGGCGCCGGTCGGACGCAATGCCGAGGGGCAGTTCTTCCTCTTCTGCTTTGAGCACGTGAAGGACTACAACAAGGGCTACAATTACTTCTCGGGCCTGTCCGACAGCGAGATCGCGCGCTACCAGAAGGAGGCGATCACCGGTCATCGTCCCACCTGGGCCGTCGGGGTCAACAAGGGTGCCAAGCATGCATCCATGCATTCGACGATCCGGTCGGGTCCTGGAGGGGCAGCCCACAAGATCAAGGATCCGTTCGGCTTCGTCGCTTCGAGCCGGAGTGCCGGTCCGCGCACGGAGCCGCAGGCGCGCAAGTTGAAGACGTTGGAGGCCAAGGCGTTTGACACGATGGGTCTTGGCGCCAGGGCGACCTCGGCGGAGATCAAGAGCCGGTACAAGGAGCTGGTGAAGATGCACCATCCGGACGCCAACGGCGGCGATCGCGGCTCGGAGGAACGTTTTCGAGAGGTGATCCAAGCATATCAGTTGTTGAAGCAAGCAGGTTTCTGCTAAGCGATAAATCAGTTGAAAGAGGACTGACGGCGGGCGGTGGCTCGCGCCTTGGAGAGATAATGAGCAAGATCGATCTTGATATTTCAAACCTTCCCGACACCACTGTTTCAGTCCGTGAGGTCTTCGGCATCGACTCCGACATCCGGGTCCCCGCCTACAGCAACGGCGACCCCTATGTCCCGGACCTCGATCCCGACTATCTTTTTGACCGCGACACGACGCTCGCGATCCTGGCCGGTTTCTCGCACAACCGTCGTGTGATGGTGTCCGGCTTTCACGGCACCGGCAAATCGACGCATATCGAGCAGGTGGCCGCGCGCCTGAACTGGCCCTGCGTGCGCATCAACCTCGACAGCCACGTCAGCCGTATCGATCTCGTCGGCAAGGACGCCATCGTGCTGAAGGACGGCAAGCAGATCACCGAATTCAAGGACGGCATCCTGCCCTGGGCCTACCAGCACAATGTCGCGCTCGTCTTCGATGAATACGATGCCGGCCGCCCCGACGTGATGTTCGTCATCCAGCGCGTGCTGGAAAGTTCGGGCCGCCTGACGCTTCTCGACCAGAGCCGCGTCATCAGGCCGCACCCGGCTTTCCGGCTGTTTGCGACCGCCAACACGGTCGGCCTCGGCGATACCACCGGCCTCTATCACGGCACGCAGCAGATCAACCAGGCGCAGATGGACCGCTGGTCCATCGTCACCACGCTGAACTACCTGCCGCACGACAAGGAAGTCGACATCGTCGTCGCCAAGGTGAAGAGCTTCGGCAAGACGGCCGAAGGCCGCGAAACTGTCTCGAAGATGGTGCGCGTTGCCGATCTCACCCGCTCGGCCTTCATGAACGGCGACCTGTCGACGCTGATGAGCCCGCGGACCGTCATCACCTGGGCAGAGAACGTGGATATCTTCGGCGACATCGCCTTTGCCTTCCGCATCACCTTCCTCAACAAGTGCGACGAGCTTGAGCGTACGCTGGTGGCCGAACAGTACCAGCGGGCCTTCGGCGTGGAGCTGAAAGAGAGTGCGGCCAATATCGTACTCGGAGCCTGAGGTAATAACGACGGATGGCAGGACGCGGCGATAATCTGAAGGGCAAAACGGGCGGACCCGTCGACGTGGAACCGCTGCGCCGGGCGATTACCGGCTGCGTCCGCTCGATTGCCGGCGACAGCGAGGTCGAGGTCAGCTTCAGCAACGACCGTCCGGGGCTTGCCGGCGAGCGGGTTCGCCTGCCGGAAATTTCCAAGCGACCGACCGCCCAGGAACTGGCGGTCACCCGCGGCCTTGGCGATTCCATGGCGCTGCGGATTGCCTGCCACGACACCAATGTCCACGCCAATCTCTCGCCGCAGGGTGCCGATGCGCGCAGCGTCTTCGACGCCGTGGAGCAGGCGCGCGTCGAATCGATCGGCGCACTGCGCATGACCGGCATGGCGTCGAACATCGAGTCCATGAATGCGGAGAAATACGCCAAGGCAAACTTCTCCGGCATCGAGCGCCAGGAAGATGCGCCGCTGGCCGAAGCCATGGCGATGATGGTGCGCGAAAAGCTCGCCGGTACCAGGACGCCGGCCAGCGCCGGCAAGGTGCTCGACCTCTGGCGCCCGTTCATCGAGGAAAAGGCAGGTCCTGCCCTCGACAATCTGAAGGGTGCGCTCGAAGACCAGCAGGCCTTCGCCAAGCTCGTCCGGAACATGCTGTCATCCATGCAGATGGCCGAAGACCTCGGCGATGACGAGTCCGAGCCCGAGGAGATGGACAACCCCAACGACGAGGAGCAGCCGCGCAGCAACGAGGCCGAGAACGAGGAGGTCGAGGAGGAGGCGGGTTCCGATGCGGCGCCGGCCGAGCAGAGCGAGGCAGCCGACGACGAGTTGGACGAAGGCGAGATGGACGGCGCCGAGATGTCCGACGACGAAATGTCGGACGAGGCGGACGATCATTCGGAAACGCCCGGCGAGACGCGCCGGCCGCACAGCCCGTTCGACGATTTCAACGACAAGGTCGACTACCACATCTTCACACAGGAATTCGACGAAGAGGTGCATGCCGAGGAGCTGTGCGACGAAGCCGAGCTCGACCGGCTGCGCGCCTTCCTGGACAAGCAGCTTGCGCACCTCCAAGGCGCCGTCGGACGTCTGGCCAACCGTCTGCAGCGCCGGCTGATGGCGCAGCAGAACCGCTCCTGGGATTTCGATCTCGAGGAAGGCTATCTCGATCCCGCCCGTCTCGTGCGCCTGATCATCGATCCGATGCAGCCGCTCTCCTTCAAGAGGGAGCGCGATACGCAGTTCCGGGACACGGTGGTGTCGCTGGTCATCGACAATTCCGGCTCCATGCGCGGCCGGCCGATCACGGTTGCCGCGACCTGCGCCGACATCCTCGCCCGCACGCTGGAACGCTGCGGCGTCAAGGTCGAGATCCTCGGCTTTACGACCAAGGCTTGGAAGGGCGGCCAGAGCCGCGAGCAATGGCTGGCAAATGCCAAGCCGGCCAATCCAGGGCGCCTCAACGACCTGCGCCACATCGTCTACAAGTCGGCTGACGCACCCTGGCGCCGGTCGCGCCGCAATCTCGGGCTGATGATGCGCGAAGGCCTGCTGAAGGAAAACATCGACGGCGAGGCGCTGATGTGGGCGCACAACCGTCTGATCGCGAGACCCGAGCAGCGCAAGATCATGATGATGATCTCAGACGGTGCGCCGGTCGATGACTCCACGCTCTCGGTCAATCCGGGCAATTATCTGGAGCGGCACCTGCGAGCCGTGATCGAGCAGATCGAGATGCGCTCGTCGGTGGAATTGCTCGCCATCGGCATCGGTCACGATGTGACCCGCTATTACCGCAAGGCTGTCACCATCGTCGACGCCGACGAGCTTGCCGGGGCGATGACCGAGCAGCTGGCTGCCCTCTTCGAGGAGAACGCAGGCAAGATGCGGCGGGCCGGTTGAGGCGCAGGGTCGCGAAGCCGGGACGCCTGCTCGCCTGGACGGCGGGGTTCTTTTCGCTTGTTGCGTTTCCCGTCGCGTCAGCGGGTGAATTCGTGCCCGTCAGTGCGCAGGTCATCAAGACCTTCAGACAAGGCTCGGCAAACAATGACCTGGGTCCTCTCCAGTTTCTCGGCGGGCTCCAGTATTCCTCTTCCGACAGGCGCCTCGGTGGTGTTTCGTCGATCCGGTTCAGACCGGATGGTCGCAGTTTCGTGGCTATTCTCGACAGCGGCGAATGGATGACGGGACAGACCGTTCGTGACGGCGCCGGCCGTCTCGCCGGTCTTGCGGACATCTCGATCGCCCCCATGCTGGGTGCCGATGGCCAGCCTGGGTCCAAATCCGAGATGGACTCAGAGGGGCTCGCCGCCCGCGGCAGCAAACTGATCGTCAGCTACGAAAGGCAGCACCGTATCGCTGCCTATCCCGATCCAGGGTTCGAGACCTCCAAGCCGCGTCCCGTCGACATGGTCATACCGAAGCGGGAGCTCCGGTCGAATGGCGGCATCGAGACGCTTGCGGTGGCGCCGGCAGGCAGTCCTCTCAAGGGTGCGATCGTCGCCGTGGCAGAGCGAAGCATCGATGGCGATGGCAACCTGTTTGCCGCCGTCCTGGACGGTCCGCTGAAGGGGATCTTCACGGTCTCCAAGGACGACCCCTGGGACATCACCGATGGCGACTTCCTGCCGGACGGCGACCTTCTGCTGCTGGAGCGACGGTTCAGCTTCACCGGCGGCGTCGGCATGCGCATCCGGCGCATCGACGGCCGCACGATCCGGCCCGGTGCCGTCGTTGACGGCGAGGTCCTGATCGAAGCCGACATGAGCGCCGAGATCGACAACATGGAGGGTCTCGATGTCATCCGGGGGCCGGAGGGCGACACGCGGATCATCCTCGTCTCCGACGACAACCGGTCGTTCCTGCAGCGCAACCTGATGCTGGAGTTCCGGCTGACGGAATAGCGCCAGCCGGACGGGCCTATGGATCAGCTGGTGGCCTTTGCCGGAGGCATGGGCTTCAGCACGGTCATCAGGGCGCCATAGGGTAGCAGCATCACGATCCCGACCAGGATCTTCACGCCAAGATCGCCAAGAGCCCAGGACATCCAGCGGGGTGCGTCCGTCGACATGACACCCAGGATCGGTGCCCATTCGATGGCGAACGGCTCATTGGGGCCGAGCACGGCAAACACGGGCGCGAAGGCGAGCGAGAAGAACAGCGCTGTGTCGATGGTCGAACCGACCAGCGATCCCGCCAGTGGCGCCTGCCACCACGTCTGGCGACGCAGCCGGTTGAAGACCGAGATGTCGAGGAGCTGGCCGAATAGGAAGGCCGTGCCGGAGGCAATGGCAATGCGCGGCATCGCGGTCCAGAAGGACACGGCGACCCCGACGACGAAGCCTGCCAGCACCACGCGCCGGGCAATCGACGGCCCGAACTGTCGGTTGGTGAGGTCCGTGACGAGAAAGGCGATGGGATAGGTGAAGGCGCCCCAGGTCAGGAGATCGCCGAGCGCCACCCCGAACAGGGAGCCGGACAGCGGAAACTGGACGAAGAAATTGGAGGCGACGACGATGGCCGCCATCAGAAGCGCGTAGACGGATGTATAGCGAAGGTATCGCATTTTTTTACCCTGGGTGATGCCACCAGCTGGATTTGATGAAGGTCACGAGAAAGGGCCTGTCCGGTTTCCCGTCAAGCCCTCCTCAGAACCGGTGATAGTCTTTTAAAGCTTAGGCAGCAGCAACAGTTGCAGCTTCGGCAGTCTTCTTGACGATCTGGCGGCGCAGCAGGCGAGCGCGCATCGACAGGTCGGTTTCGCTGGCCTTCAGAAGGAAGGCGTCGAGGCCGCCGCGGTGCTCGACCGAGCGCAGGGCGTGCGCCGAGACGCGCAGACGATAGCGCTGACCCAGAGCGTCGGAAATCAGTGTGACCTGGCACAGGTTCGGCAGGAACCGGCGACGGGTCCTGTTGTTGGCGTGGCTGACATTGTTGCCCGTCTGGACGCCCTTGCCGGTCAATTCGCACATACGTGTCATGATACACCTTTGTTCTTATGCAATCGGATGGTACTTCCGGGCAATGCCCGGCGCGCCGATCCAAGTGGTCTGATTGGAAAGTTGCGGTTCTATAGTCAGTGCGGTCGCCTGCGTCAAGCCAAACCTTGGGTTTTGGCCCTGCGATTGTGCGCAGACGCGGCCCGGGCGGCTCTTTCCTGCCATAGTGGACTGTATATATGATGGCAAGAGAGAGACATGACGTCCTTCCTCTCCCCTGGAGACCATCCCATGCTTGAACGCCGCCGATCGTTCCTGGCAGTTGCAACCGCCGCGCTCCTCCTTGCCGGACCTGCCGGCACGGCGGGCATCCGGCATGTCAGCGAGTACGACATCTCGCTCGGCATCCTGCCGATCGCCAAGGCCTCGTTCGCCAGCGAATTTGGCGGTCGCGACTATCGCATCTCCGGCAGCTTCCGGTCCTGGGGCCTTGCCGAGCTGATCACGAAGATTTCCGCAGAAACAACGGTCAGCGGCCGCAAGCGCGGGGATCGGCTTGAGGCGGAGCGCTACAACCTCGTCTACAAGACCGGCAAGCGGACGCGCGTCTATGACGTCACCTATCGCAATGGCAATGTCACCCAGTCCGTCATGAAGCCGGAGCCGAAGACGCGGCCGGACAACTGGGTGCCGGTGACCGAAGCGGACCTGCGCTCGGTGCTGGATCCCTTGAGCGGGCTGATCTTTGCGGGCGATTCCAAGGTCTGCCCCAGCCGCCTCAAGATCTATGACGGTGAGTCCCGCATGGATCTGGTGCTGACGCCCAAGGGCCGGAAGCCGTTCTCCACGGACGGGTTTGAAGGCGAGGCGATCGTCTGCGAAATCCAGTATGTGCCCAAGTCCGGCTTTCGCCGCGGCCGCAGCGATATCGAGCATCTCAAGAAGACGCCGATGGAGATCTGGTTTGCCAAGGCGCAGTCGGTGAATGTATATGCCCCGGTCTATGCTCGCATTCCGACGAGCATGGGGGATGTCTATGTGAAGGCCGCAAAATACGGCGGCTGACTGGGGCGAAGCCCCGAAAGGGGGCAGGGTGAAACTTCGCGGCACGCTGATCGGCTTCACCGCCATCCTGATGTGGTCCCTGCTGGCCCTGATGACCGCGGCCTCGGGTGGCATGCCACCCTTCCAGCTTTCGGCGATCACCTTTGCGATCGGCAGTCTTCCGGGGCTTCTCTTGTTTGCGGCAAGACCTGAGCGCATCAAGCTGCTCAGGCAGCCGTCCAAGGTCTGGCTCACAGGCATCCTCGGGCTCTTCGGCTACCATTTCCTCTACTTCACGGCCCTGCGCAATGCGCCCGCCGTGGAAGCCGGGTTGATCGCCTACCTCTGGCCGCTGTTCATCGTGGTCGGCTCGGCTCTCCTCCCGGGCGAGCGGTTGCGCTGGTATCATGTCGCGGGCGCGCTCGCGGGTCTGGCGGGAACCATCGCGATCGTCTCGCGCAACGGACTGTCCTTCGACGACCGCTACCTGCTCGGGTACGGCGCGGCCTTCCTTTGCGCCTTCACATGGTCCGGCTATTCGCTTCTCACCCGCCGCTTCGATCGCGTCTCCACCGATGTGGTCACCGGCTTCTGCCTCGCCACCGCGCTGCTGTCTCTCCTCTGCCATCTCGGTTTCGAGACGACCGTCTGGCCGGCAGACGCCGGGGAGTGGCTGGCGATCGTGGGGCTTGGCCTGCTTCCGGTCGGCGCGGCCTTCTATGCCTGGGACTACGGCGTCAAGAACGGCGACATCCAGATCATCGGCGCGGCAAGCTATGCGGCACCCCTGTTGTCGACGCTGATCCTGGTCGCCAGCGGCTTTGCCGAACCGGACTGGCGCATCGCGCTCGCCTGCCTGCTGATCACCGGTGGCGCAGTCCTGGCGGCACGCGACATGTTCGGCCGGCGCAGCCCGGTCGAGGCAACGCCCGCGGAGTGAGGTTCAGGCGCTGCCCGGCTTCCAGTCCGGCGGCGCCATCTCGAAGGCCGCGAAGTCGAAGCCCGGCGCCACGGTGCAGCCGACCAGCGTAAAGCGGCCCAGCGGTTCCGCCGCCTGCCAGGCGTTCACCGGCACGATCGCCTGCGGCCGCTCGCCCTGCAGCAGATCGGTTCCCAAAATGACGGTCTCCACCCGCTCACCGTCCTGCGAGATCTTCAGCCGCAGCGGATCGCCGGCGTGGAAGTGCCAGGCTTCCGCGGCATCGTGGACGCGGTGCCAGTGGGAGCGCTCCCCGGCCTGCAGCAGGTAATAGATGGCGGTGGAATGTCCGCGCGGGCCGCCGGCCGGATCGCGGAAGGTTTCCACATACCAGCCGCCCTCCGGATGGCGCTGCATGCCCAGGGTCAGGATGATGTCCTCTGCCGTCATCCTAGAAGTTGTCCTTGCGCTTGCGGATTTCCGCAAAGACCTCTTCGTTCGATTTGGTTTCCATCAGCAGGTTGCGACGGATTGCCGGGTCCGTGGCACGCAGGAAGGGGTTGGTCTCCTTTTCCAGCCCGATCGTCGTCGGGATGGTGAACCTGCCGGCAGCCCGGGCTTCCTCGATGTCCCGTACCCTGTCCTGCAAACGGACATTGTCCGGATCGATGCTGATGGCGAAGCGGGCATTGGAGAGCGTGTATTCATGCCCGAAATAGACGGCAGTCTCGTCGGGCAGGGCCGCGAGCTTCTGGAGCGAATGCCACATGTCTGCTGCAGGCCGCTCGAAGAGGCGTCCGCAACCGAGCGCGAACAGGGTGTCGGCGGCAAACAGGATCTTGTCGTCGGGAAAATAGTAGCAGATGTGCCCGGCGGTGTGTCCCGGCGTCTCGATGACGCAGACCGTATGGTTGCCGAACGTGAACTCGTCGCCCTCCATCACCGAGTTGTCGAGACCGGGGATCGCCACGGCCTCGTTGACCGGGCCGATGATCTCCAGGTCGAACTTCTCCTTCAGGGCGAGGTTCGCCTCGACGTGATCGGTATGGTGATGGGTCGTCAGGATATGACTGAGGCGCCATCCGCGGCGGGCAAGGGCGTCCAGGATCGGCTGCTCCTCTGGAGCATCGATCGTTGCCGTCAGCCCCGTCTCCGGATCATGGACAAGGACACCGTAATTGTCGCTACGGCATTGAAAGACTTCGATCTCCAGTGACTTCATGAGTCTCCCTCGTTGCAGACATTGGCGTCAGAACAATGTAGAGGTCGTGCCGTTGTTCTCCAACCGCTGTCTCTTAGCTTTTTTACCATGCAAACCGATATCGTCGATCTCCGCGAGTTCTATCATTCCGCCCTTGGCCGCCTGGCCGAGCGGTCGATCACGCTGGCGCTGTCCTCGCTGTGGACGCGACTGCCGGAGGAGCGGCTGGTCGGTCTCGGCTACGCGGTGCCCTATCTGGAGCGTTTCCGGGCCGATACCGAACGGACCTTTGCCTTCATGTCGGCGGGACAGGGGGCGGTCAACTGGCCGGTCGGGGAGCGGTCGACCACGGCACTGGTGTTCGACGAGGAGCTGCCGCTGCCCGATTCCTCGGTGGACCGGGTGCTAATGGTGCATTCCCTGGAGTTTGCGGAAAATCCGCGCGAGACGTTGAAGGAGCTCTGGCGGGTGCTGGCTCCCGGCGGGCGGCTGGTGATCGTCGTGCCGAACCGCCGCGGCGTCTGGGCGCGGATGGAACATACACCGTTCGGTTCCGGGCGACCCTATTCGCGCGGTCAGCTCATCGGGCTGTTGCGCGAAACGAACTTCACGCCGGCGGCCAGTGCCGATGCGCTGTTCTTTCCGCCATCGCGGATCCGCATGGTGCTGAAGTTCCGCAACGTTCTGGAGCGGATGGGCCGGCGCTTCTGGCCGGTCTTCTCCGGCGTCATCATCGTAGAGGCCCAGAAGCGGCTCTACCAGGGGCTGCCCGTTGCTGCGCGGGCCTCGCGTCGCGTCTTCGTGCCGGTGCTTGCGCCGCAGGGCGTGCCGACCACCCGCGCTGCGGCAAAGGCGCCCCACGCCGGGGGCTGACCCTCGACAAAGCGGTCGTTCGGCATTAATGCCGATGGATCATCCGTCGTTACCTGCACCCTTCCAGAAGGTCGATCTCATGAGCATCGTCGTCACCGAGCCTGTTCCACGTCCTGGCATCCTGGACATTGCCGCCTATGTGCCCGGCAAGGAACATGCGCCGGGCGTGGCGCGCGTCTTCAAGCTGTCCGCCAACGAGACGCCGCTCGGCGCAAGCCCCAAGGCCATCGAGGCGTTCAAGGCAGCAGCAAGCCACCTCGAGATCTATCCCGACGGCCTGGCGACGGAACTGCGCGAGGCGATCGGCGCGGTGCATGGGTTGAACACCGCCAACATCCTGTGCGGCAACGGCTCGGACGAACTGCTCGGCCTGCTCTGCCACGTCTATCTGGGCGCCGGCGACGAGGCGGTCATCACCGAGCACGGCTTCCTCGTCTACAAGATCCAGATCATGGGCGCGGGCGCAAAGCCGGTCGTCGCCAAGGAGAAGGACGCCACGGTCGATGTCGACGCCATTCTGGCGGCCGTCACCGAGAAGACGAAGCTTGTCTTCATCGCCAACCCCGGCAATCCGACGGGCACCTATGTTCCCGTCTCGGAAATCCGCCGCCTGCATGCGGGCCTGCCGAAGAACGTCATCCTGGTGCTCGATGCCGCCTATGCCGAATACGTCCGGCGCAACGACTACGAGGCCGGTCTCGAGCTCGTCGCCACCAGCCGCAACGTCGTCATGACGCGCACCTTCTCGAAGGCCTATGGGTTGGCGGCGCTGCGCATCGGCTGGATGTATGCGCCGACTGCCATCATCGACGCGATGAACCGGGTGCGCGGCCCGTTCAACATGAACGCACCGGCGATCGCGGCCGGCGCCAGCGCCGTGCGCGACCAGGCCTTCATCGAGAAGGCCGTGGAACACAATACCCTGTGGCTCGACAAGCTGACGCATGCGTTCGAAGCCATCGGCCTTCGGGTCACGCCGTCGGTCACCAACTTCCTGCTGATCCACTTCCCGGACGTGGACGGCAAGCGCGCCGAGGAGGCCGACGCCTTCCTGACCAGCCGCGGCTATATCCTGCGCGCCGTCAAGGGCTATGGATTTCCGAACGCCCTGCGCATGACGGTCGGCACCGAGGAGGCGAACCGGGGCGTGATCGAGACGCTCGGCGAATTCATGGGGCGCACGGCATGACGGATGCCCTCTTCAGCCGCATTGCGCTGATCGGCATCGGCCTCATCGGCTCCTCGATTGCCCGGGACGTGAAGGCGCTGGGGCTGGCGAAGGAGTTGGTGATCTCGACGCGGAGCGCGGAAACGCTACGCCGGGCGGAGGAACTGCAGCTTGGAACCAGCTATACGGCTTCGGCGGCAGAGGCGGTCAAGGGTGCCGATCTGGTCATCGTTTCGGTTCCCGTCGGTGCCTCCGAGGAGGTGGCCCGCCAGATCGCAGCAACGCTGAAGCCCGGAGCCATCGTCACCGACGTCGGCTCCACCAAGGCCTCGGTGATCGCCCAGATGGCGCCGCATATGCCCGAGGGCGTTCACTTCATCCCGGGACACCCCCTGGCGGGCACCGAGAAGTCCGGCCCCGATGCCGGCTTCGAAGGTCTCTTCCAGGGGCGTTGGTGCATCTTCACGCCGCTTCCCGATACCGATCCGGAGGCGCTGCGAAAGCTGACCGCCTTCTGGACGGCGCTCGGCTCGCGCATCGACGAGATGGACCCGCAGCACCACGACAAGGTGCTGGCGATCGTGTCCCACCTGCCGCACATCATCGCCTACAACATCGTCGGCACGGCGGACGACCTGGAGACCGTGACGGAATCGGAAGTCATCAAGTATTCCGCCTCCGGTTTTCGCGATTTCACCCGCCTTGCCGCGTCCGATCCGACCATGTGGCGCGACGTCTGCTTGCACAACCGGGAAGCGATCCTGGAGATGCTGGCGCGGTTTTCCGAGGATCTCGCCTATCTGCAGCGGGCGATCCGCTGGGGCGAGGGCGACAAGCTGTTTGAGCTCTTCAGCCGCACCCGCACCATCCGCCGCTCGATCGTCGAGGCGGGGCAGGATGTCGACGTGCCGGACTTCGGCCGGCACGCGCTCGACAAGAAGTAGCGCACATCAGAGCCGCGGAATTTCTCCGAGCGGGATGAAGCCGCCCGCGAAGACCTTGCCGCGGTTGACGGTCAGGTCGATGGAGGCATTCTGTCCGCCGCCGTTCAGCGCCGATAGCATGCCGGCAACCGTCTGCAGGGCCGGTGCGATTTCCGGAAAGGCGAGCGCCAGGCTGTTGCGCCAGGCGTCGATCTGTTCGACCTGAAGCTTCAGGCGCCCCGAGAGATACCCCTCCTCGTCGATCGAGAAGGGGCCGGTGACGGTGATCACGCGGCCCTCGCCCAGATCTGCCGAGAGCGTGCGCATCTCGCCCTGCGTGCCATAGAGGGCGATACCGTTCGGATCGGTGCCGTCAATCAGTCCCGCCCGTCCCGCCAGCGTCACGTCGACCGTCGCCGTCATCGGCGGCAGCAGTTCCGGCAGGCCTTCGGCCGTGGTGCGGGCGTTCTGAAGCAGCAGGGCGGCATCGAGGTCCTGGCCGTTCTGGCGCAGGTGCATCTCCGTCCGTTCGGCGCTGAGGCTGAAAGGCTGGCTGGCGGAGGAGACGATGCTCGTCGTCGCGCCCTCGATGACGGTGGAACTCCGCTCCACGCCGCCATTCCTGGCCGTCAGGCTCGACTGGAAATTCTCCCAGGTGCTCGATACCGTCAGCCCGTGGCTGGTCCGCACCTGCGCCGGGGCATCCACTTCCCAGACAATCTGGCCCGGCGCATAGACCTGCGCGGCGGAGCGCAGCGCGCCGAGCGTCGCGGAGATCCCGTTGTTGCGGTCGTCGAGCGCCACCCGCGAGCAGAACAGCCCGATCCGGAACGGATAGCCGCGGTAATTGGCATCCGCACATTCGACGGTGATCCCGTTGGCTTCCTGGCCGCCCAGAAGCGCCAGCGTCTCCTCCTTCAGGGTCGAGGCGGCATAGAACCAGCCACCGGTGTAGAGAGCGACCGCGAGGACGATCGCCGTCGCGAGGAGCCAAATCTTGCGGCTGACGCTGGTTCGGCTTGACGCTGACATGATGATCTCCAATGGTGGCCCTGATGTAGCGCGGTGAGCGCTGTAGGGAACGCATGGCGCCGGATATGGACGAATTTTGGGTGTTTGGCTACGGATCGCTGATGTGGAATCCGGGCTTTCCCTATCTGGAAAAGGCTGGTGCTCACGTCTTCGGCTATCGACGCTCCCTCTGCGTCCGGTCGCATGTCCACCGCGGCACCCCCGAGCGGCCGGGGCTCGTCCTCGGGCTCGACCGCGGCGGGTCCTGCCGCGGCGTCGCGTTTCGCGTCGCGGGCGATGATCGGACGGAGGTCCTCGACTATCTGCGGGCGAGGGAATTGGTGACGCATGTCTACAAGGAAAGGCTCCTGCCGATCACGCTTGCCGATCGGCAGCGGGTCACGGCAATCGGCTATGTGGTCGACCGGGCCCATGCGCAATATGCCGGTGCGCTCGACGTTCCCGAGGCGGCACGGATCGTCCGCGAGGCCATCGGAAAATCCGGCCCCAACCCGACCTATGTGATCAACACGGTCGCTCATCTGCGGCAGATGGGCATCCGCGACCATTGGCTGGAAGGCGTCGAACGCCTGGTCGCGACACCTTAGGCGCGTTCGGCGCGCAGTTCCGCCAGTCGCGTCACGACCGTCGGCGGCAGGCGCAGGTGCGGGTTGGCCTCGACCGTTTCGATCAGCAGGTCGTCGCTGGCCTTTTCCAGCGTCGTCTTCAGGGTCTCGAAGAAGGTATCCGGGTCGAGGCCCGGCATGATCGGCGGCAGGATGCGGACCTTGAAGTGGCCGGGGAAGCGGACCGAGCGGCGTCGCGGCCAGAACAGGCCCGGATGCATGGCGATCGGAACGACAGGAACCTGGATGTCCCGATAGATGCGGGCGATCCCGTAGCGGTATTCGGGAACGGCGCCCGGCGGGCGGCGCGTGCCCTCGGGGTAGATGATCAGCTGCCGGCCGTTGGCCATCTCCTGCTTGGTGCGCTCCATGACCTCGACCATGACCTTGCCGCGGGCGCCGCGATTGACCGGGATCATCCGCTGCTTCATCACGTACCAGCCGAAGAGCGGGATCCACAGAAGCTCGCGCTTGAGGATGTAGACCGGGTCCTTCTGCCAGGGCAGGAGCGCGAACGTGTCCCAGAAGGACTGGTGCTTCGGGGCGAAGATGCAGCCGCCCTCGGGAATGTTTTCCAGTCCCTCGATCTCGAAGGTGGTGCCGACGATCGTCTTCATCAGCCAGTGGTTGGAGCGCGCCCAGTTCCTGGGAACCGCAAAGGCCCTCTTGCGCGACACGAGGAAGTAGAACGGCGTCAGCACGATCATCTGGAGGATGAGATTGGCATAAAACGCCAGATTGAAGAGGATGGATCGAACCATCAGCATGTGGACTTCCCTCGTGGATCAAGGCTGCCTACACGAGATTGCAGGCAAGCGAAAGCAGCTGTTGAAAGCGCTTCAAACCTTGTCGCCGGTGCGAAGGCCGCTCGGCCGCTCGATGCCGATCCAGTCGCGGGCGTTGGCAACCACCACCTTCACATATTCCGACATCATGGTGCGCAGGACGTCGGGATCGGCAAACCAGGCCTTGCGGGTCAGATCGGAGTTTACGACGGGGTAGGGGATGAACTGCGTGACGGCATCGACGCGGCGCAGTTCATGCAGGCTTCGCGGGATGTGGTAGTTGTTGGTGACGACCAGCACGACCGTGAAGCCGTTGTCGTGGATCCAGCGGGCAATTTCATTGGCATTGCCGGTGGTATCGAGCGCGTCGTAGCCGATGTCGACGCAGCACGAGAACAGATCCGAGGGGGTCTGGGTCATCTTGCGGATCTGCGCCGGCGTCGTCGATGGATGGGCACCGGAGATCAGCAGGCGCTTGCCGGCGCCATCGCGCAGCAGGCCCATCGCCTGGTCGATCCGCTGGTAACCGCCGGTCAGCACGACGATGGCGTCGGCCTTCACCCCCTCCGGGGGCTTCAGGGAGGCGACCGAGTCGGCAAACCAGAGAAATCCGCCGAAGACGCCCGCGACCAGCAGGAAACTGACCATGATCAGCCGTCGCACGGCACGCCGCAGCCAGCTGCGGCGCGAAAACAGCTGGCGCGACATGCCGCGTCTTGGCGGCGCGCCAGTTGATCCGTTTCCCTTGATCGGACGAGTCGTGCTCATGAATCAGTGCATAAACCGAGATAATGGCGGAGAACAGGTCTTTGTGCGTGGCCGCCCGTGCTGCAGCTCACGAGGCGGGCAGTCCGTCGGACCTGGCCGGGTCGGACCGCACGAGATCGATCTCGTCGATCGTCTTCATCACCGTCAGCCGCGCCGTCAGCGTGGTCAGCAGTGCGATCAGGATCATCGTGGCGAAGATGCCGACATAGCCGATGACGCCCGGCGAGAAGGCTCCAAACAGCGCCATGGCCTGGTCGCTTTCCGGGGTGGCGCGGGAACTCGCCTGCCAGGCGCCCAGGACGGCGAAGAGGATGGCTGCGACGGCGCTGCCGGCGGCCGATCCCTTCAGGCTGATCTTCAGGAAGTGCTTCTGAAACTCGCGGGCCACGAAGGAGCTTTCGGCGCCGACGAAGTGCAGCACCTCGACGATATGCCTGTTGCCCGAGATGGCCCCGCGGGTGGCGAAGACGACGGTCAGCACCATGGCCGTAAAGACCAGGATCAGGACGCCGGTGCCGATCCAGACGGTGGTGCTGGCCATGGAGACGAGCCGGTCGACCCAGGTGCGATGGTCGTCGAGGAAGGCCTGCGGAACCTCCTTCGAGAGGAGATCGCGCATGGCGGCGAAATCGGGCGGGTTCTGCTCGTCGATGGTGATGATGACGAGGCGTGGCACCGGCAGTTCCTCGAGATCGAGGCCGGTGCCCAGCCATGGCTCCAGGAGGCGTGCCGTCGCGGCGTCGTCCATGATGGTGCCCTGCGTCGTGCCGACGAAGCTCAAGGCCAAGGTCTTGGCCGTCTGAAGCGCCGCATCCATGTCGAGCCCCTCGGACGGCTTGATCTGGATGGTGATCTCGCGGGAGATCTGGCTCTGCCACCCGGCCGCCGTGGCCCTCACCATGGTGACGGCGCCGAAGGTGAGGCAGGCCAGAAAGGCCATGATGGCGATGACGACGATCAGAGCGGTGCCCTGGATGTTGGTCGGGGGCAGGATGGGCGCCGTCGGCCGGACGCGCATCTCCGTGCGCCGCGGCGCGGCCTTCTTGTCGGATTTGATGCGGGTGATCTCATTCATAGATATCGAGCCGCCCTTCCGTCAGGATCATGCGTCGCGCGTTGACCTGGTCCATCAGTCCGAGGTCGTGGGTGGCGATGACCACCGCCGTCCCCAGCCGGTTCAGTTCGAGGAAGAGATTGAGGAGGCGCTGCGCCATCGGCGGATCGACATTGCCGGTGGGCTCGTCGGCCAGCAGGATCTCCGGCCTGTCCATCAGTGCACGGGCAATCGCCGCGCGCTGCTTCTCGCCGCCCGACAGGACCGGCGGCAGGACATTGATACGCTCCCCGAGCCCCACCCACTTCAAAAGCTCGATGACGTCGTTGCGGTAGCTCGTCTCGTCCTTGCCGCGGACGCGCAGGGGCAGGGCGACGTTCTCGTAGGTCGTCAGGTGGTCGAGCAGCCGGAAGTCCTGGAAGACGATGCCGACGCGGCGGCGCAGCATGGGCAGTTCGCTGCGCGGGATCTGCGACAGGTCGCGACCGAACATGCGAATCAGTCCGCGCGTCGGCTGCAGCGACATGAACAGAAGGCGCAGCAGCGTCGTCTTGCCGGCGCCCGAGGGGCCGGTGAGGAACTGGAATGAGCGTTTCGGGATGTCGAACGTCATGTCCCGGAGGATCTCCGGGCCCATACCGTAGCGGAGGCCGACATTCTCGAAGTGAATCAATGGAAAATCCGAATCCTGATATTCAGGCCGCCACAATCCGTCGTGCGGCAGCCAATTGCAACGGCCACTCGAATAGGTCGTTTTGAGGGCCGCGTTCGCGAAGCATTAACCATTCGAATTTACGACTGAGTAGGATTCGATTCAATGCCGAGACTGACCTTCACCGATGGTGACGAAAGGGTCGTGTGCAACTCGTGCCCGAAAGGGGAGAACGATGGCCGTCATCGATATCCTGCCACCCGAACCTGTTGTGAGGCATGTGCGGCGCGGCCATCCGGGACGCGGAGGTGTCGTCGATGCCGAATTCATCACCGTCGCGCGCGCCGCGCGGGACCGCCGTTTCCGGACGGAGACCGACAATCGAAGCCAGAGCCAGTCCGACTTCAGGCGTGCTGTTACGCAGAGCCCATCGTCCACGCTCATGGAGCGAGCGGAAAAGGCGCTGTGCCGGCTTTCCGCCGACATGTTTTCCGCCGTCGTCGCGCTCGTCTTTCTTCTCGTCTTCGGCTTGGCCGGTGGCTTTTCGCTGTTCATGGGCAAGACGAACGGTGCCGTCGAAGCGCCGCTCCTCGATTTTACCCATGTCACCCTCACGCCGCAGGATGTGAACGGCATGCGCGTCCTGCTGATCAACGGCATCGTGGAAAACCGGAGCACGGATCGCCTGCAGCTTCCGGCAATCCGGGCAGACCTCGTCACGGACGGGCATGTTCTGGCGACCACGGTCGTGGCGCCGCCTGTCGCCGGGATCGAGGGCCTGCAGAGCCACGGGTTCTCCTCCAGAATACCGCACCCCGGTGGAAAAACGCCGGAACTGAAGCTTTCCTTTGCAACACAGGATGCTTCGAGCTCCTGATTATGCTATCGGCGACCTCCCGGAACCGCCCAGGAGAGCCCCATGCCCGTCGTTCGCGGCAAGAATATTGAGCCGCTTTACACTGCCGATGTCATCGCGGAGCGCAATCGCGCCATTGCCGCGGAGATCGCCAAGGGGCCGACCAACGACCTTCTCGTGATTGCGATCCTGAAGGGCTCGTTCATCTTCGCCGCAGATCTGCTGCGCGCCCTGCATGATGTCGGGCTGGCGCCGGAGGTCGAGTTCATCACCTTGTCCAGCTATGGCGCAGGCACCGTTTCCCAGGGCGTGCGCATCGTCAAGGATATCGACAGCGACGTGAAGGACCGGGATGTTCTGCTGATCGACGATATCCTGGAGTCCGGCCGCACGCTGCTGTTTGCCAAGGAACTGCTCTACGAGCGCGGCGCGCGGAACGTCTCGATCGCCGTCCTTCTCGACAAGAGCGTGAAGCGCAAGGAAGAGCTGGAAGCGGATTACGTCGGTTTCGAATGCCCCGACTATTTCGTCGTCGGCTATGGCATGGACGTGGCCTATGCCTTTCGCGAGCTGCCTTTCGTCGGCGTCGTGACGGGCGATGCCCCCTCCGAAGGCTAGCGATCCGCTCGCACTTCCTTAACCATGGTTAGCGTCGACAGGGGCCGCGTTTACTCCTCGACAACTAAAGTCTGGTGATTTGATCCCAATGTTAAACACAAACGGGAGAAAGCGATCATCATGGCAAAGATCCTGGTAACCGAAGACGAAAGTGCGCTGCGGATGTTCGTGGCGCGTGCCCTGCGTCTCGACGGTCACGAGACCCATGAAGCCGGCGACGGTGCCGAAGGGCTGGAAATGCTGTCGGCGTCGCAGTTCGACCTCCTGCTTTCCGACATCCGCATGCCGGTCATGGACGGCATCGAACTGGCGCATCACGCGGCCGAGCGGCACCCGGGATTGAAGATCCTGCTGATGACCGGCTATGCCGAGCAGCGTGAGCGCGCCGACGACCTGGCCTCCAAGATCGTCGATGTGGTGCAGAAGCCGTTTGCACTTCCCGACATTCGCCGGGCCGTGGCCCAGGCGCTGGCGCAAGAAGGGTCCTGCGCGGCCTGAGCCGTTCAGCGTATCTCGAGCAGCCGCTCCAGATAGCGGCGCTCGGCTTCTCCGGAGATGGAATTGCCAAGCCGCTCGCGGATCGCTTCGAGGATCTCGCGGGCACGCTGCACGTCGATCTCGTCCGGTACCCTTACCTGGTCACTGAAATCGGGCCCTGTCGTTGCCCGCGGGCGACCCAGCGGGTCGCGGCCGTTCTGGTTGCCCTGCGACGCCTCTCCCTGGCCTTCGCCCTGACCCTGGCCCTGCTGCATGGCCTGCATCATCTGCTGCATCATGTTCTGGGCACCCTGGCGCAGCGCGTTCAGCGCATTGCCCTGGCCCTCGACGGCCTGCTCGCCCTCGCCCTGCCCCAGCGCCTCGCCGGCATTGCCCATTTCCCGTTCCGCCTGGCCGAAGCCTTCGCCCGGCTGCATGCCGAGCTCGGCAAGACCCTTCTGCAGTTCCTGGAGCTGCTGGCCCAGGCCTTCCTGCTGGGCGCGCAGGTTCTTCAGGGCCTCGCGCAACTGTTCGGCTGTCATCTGGTCGGAGGGAGCGCCCTCCTGTCCCTGTTGACCTTGCTGGCCCGGTTGTTGCTGCTGTCCCTGTTCGTAGGGCTGCTCGCCGGGATCGCCGCGCTGCATGCGGTCGCGCAACGCCTGGTCCAGCTTGAAGGTCTCGTCCATCAGCCGCTGCTGCTCCTGCATGATCTCGCCGAGCTTGTCGATCTGCTCGCGCATCTGGCTGTTCTGCTGTTGCTGCTGACCCTGCTGGCCCTGCGGCATCCGGCCGGCCTGGAGGTTGTTCATCATCCGCTGCAGCTCGGACAGCATCTCTTGGGCCGCATCCCGGTTGCCGGAGCGGGCGAGGTTCTCGATCTGGTCCATCATGTTCTGCAGGTCGCGCTGGCGGATCATGTTTTCTGCCTGCATGTTCTGCTGCATGCGCGGGCTGTTCTGCATGCGCTGGGCCAGTTCCGACATGAACTCCTGCATCGCCTCGCGCAGTTCCTGCATCAGGCGCGCGACTTCCTCGTCGGTGGCACCATTCTCCAGCGCCTCGTTCAACGCATTCTGGGCGTCTCGCAGCCGCTTCTCCGCGGCAGACAGGTCGCCGTCCTCGATGCCGAGCGCAATCTCCCAGAGATAATCCGCCGTTTCCTTCAGCTGTTCCTCACCCCGTGCGAGCTCCATCCGCCCGAGCGCCGAGCGGATCAGCAGGAAGTGGGCAAGGTTCGGGATCGTTTCGTCCGGGCGCAGCGCCAGCACCTCGTTGAGGGCGATGGCATGCGGCATCTGCCGGGTGTCGAGCGAGAAGACCTGGCGCTGTTCGGCCACCGCCGCCGCCAGGGGCTCGGAGAAGGGGCGGCCCGGCAGCACCATCTCGTGTGCCGGGCTTCTGCCTGTCTGGCCGGCACCATCCGTCGCGACGAGGGTGACACGCACCCGCTTGCCGGCGAGCGGATGCTCGGTCAGGTTCCGGCTCGTGAGCCCTTTCGGGTTGCGCAGATCGCGGCGCGGCAGGTCGAGCTTGAATTCCGGCGGCGGATAGAGCGGCGTCGCGTCCGGCGCCGGGGCCTCGACGGGCTCGATCAGCGCATGAGCCTCGCGCAGGCCGTAGTCGTCCTTGCCGGTGAAGCCGATTTCCAGTGCGCCGTTCACCGCGCGTTTCGGCTGGCCGTCGAAGGCGATCTCGGGCGGCAGGTCGGGGATGACGTCGAAGGTCCAGGTCTCGCCGTTGACCGTCAGCGCGCCGCTCTCGGCCACCTTCATGAGGTAGGTGCGCGGCGCGAGCGGCTGGTTGTCGGGGGCAGGAGCGGCCGGCGACGTGGCTTCCGTTCCGTCTGCTCCGGCTGAAGCGGCCTGCCGTGCGGCCGTTTCCTCGCTGACGAGCGTCGCCGGCGTTTCGCTCGATGCGGCTGCAAAGACGACGGCTTCTTCGCCCCGGCCGCCCGTCACGCGGACCGTCAGGTCGGAGTGCTGCGGAACGGAGATGGAGTTGCTGGCGCTTGCTTCGCCGCCGGTCAGGAAGACGGGCGCGCGGCTCGTGTAGGAGGGTGGCGTCAGCCAGGCGTCGATCCGCAGATCGGGATTGATGCTCGAAGGTGCGGCCGGCGCGCGAAAGACGTCGGAGACCCGGCCTGCACCGTTGGAGAAAGAGAAGCCGAAGGCGACGACCACCAGCAGCGCCGGAATGGCGCGCAGTGCGAAGCGGTCGTGGCGGGCGATATCGGGACGCGGCATGCCGGCATCGAGAGCGGCAATGCGCTCGGCCATGCGGACCTGGTGTTCCTTCCAGAGTGCCTGGGCAAACGGCGTGTCGAATGCCGGGACGTCCTCCTGGACGGCGACGGGCTGGTGTTCCAGCCGGTTGCGCTCCTCGAGCAGGCGATCGCCGTCGCCGGCGCTCGGCCAGCGGGTCCGGGCGAGCGGCAGCAGGGCAGAGAGGAAGGCAAGGCCGAAGAGACCGGCCAGCGCCCAGCGGAGGAGATCGATGTTGGTGCGGAAGATGCCGAGCCAGGCGGCGGAGAGAAACACGGCGGCGACGGCCAGCGGCGGCAGGAGCCGTGGTGTCAGCCGTTCCAGGAAGAGGACGAGCCTTGCGAGGGAGCGTTTCAGTGCGACGCGGCGGGCCAGCACGGGGAGGGCGTCGAAGGCGCCTTTGCGGGTGTTGCTCATGCAGACCGTCTCCTGTGGCGGCGCAAAATAGGGGTCGCGCCGCGTCGGGCGAACCAGGGAGTCAAGATAACAGTCTTTGTGGCGAAGACGAGGGCGCAACTTCTGTCGCCCGCAGTTTTCCGCTGCGGGTCGAGCAAAAGTGAACGGGCGCGATCAGACCGTCAGGAAAGCCAGTCGGGCAGGGAATCCAGCCCGATCAGGTCCTCGTAGCTGCCGCGGGGGCGGATGACGTGGAACGTGCTGCCCTTGACCAGCACTTCGGGCACCAGAAGGCGGGAATTGTAGGTGCCGGCCTGAACCGCGCCATAGGCCCCGGCGGAGCCGACGGCGATCAGGTCGCCGGGTGCGGGGGCCGCCATCTCGCGGTCGAGCGCCAGATAGTCTCCCGTCTCGCAGACGGGGCCGACGATGTCGCCCCGGATGCGCGGCGCATCGGCGGCCGGCACGACCACTGGACGGATCTCATGATAGGCCTCGTAGAGTGTCGGGCGGATCAGGTCGTTCATGGCGCCGTCGACGATGACGAAGGTCTTCTCCCCGCCATCCTTCACGTAGATCACCTCGGTCACCAGGATCCCTGCATTGCCGACGATCAGTCGGCCAGGCTCGGTAACGATCTTGCAGTCCAGGCTCTTCAGCTGCGTCTTGACGATCTCGGCATAGGCATCGGGAAGCGGCGGCGGGGTGTTGTCATCCCTGTAGGGAATGCCGAGGCCGCCGCCAATGTCCACGTGGTCGATGCGGTGGCCGGCGGCACGCAGGCTGTCTACCAGCTCGCGCAACAGCCGGAAGGCATCCTCGAAGGGCTGCAGCTCGGTGATCTGACTGCCGATGTGCATGTCGATGCCGGTCACCTCGATACCCGGCAACTGCGCAGCATGGGCATAGACCTCGCCGGCGCGCTCGTAGGAAATGCCGAACTTGTTTTCCTTCCTGCCGGTCGAGATCTTCGCATGGGTGCGGGCATCGACGTCGGGGTTGATGCGGAATGAGACGTGCGCGCGCTTGCCCATGCGCTGGGCGCGCTGGTTGAGCACTTCCAGCTCGGGCTCGGACTCGACGTTGAAGCAGTAGATGCCGGCTTCCAGCGCGAGGTCCATCTCGGCGGCCGTCTTGCCGACGCCGGAGAACATGATCCGGCTTGCCGGGATGCCCGCCGCCAGCGCCCGTCGCAGCTCTCCGCCGGAGACCACGTCGACGCCGGCGCCGAGCCGGCCCAGCGTTTTCAGCACCGCCTGGTTGGAGTTCGCCTTCATGGCATAGCAGACCATGGCGTCGACGTCGGCGAAAGCCTTGGAGAAGACGTCGTGGTGGCGTTCCAGCGTTGCCGTCGAATAGCAGTAGAAGGGCGTGCCGACCGCCTTGGCAATCTCTGGGATCGGCACATTCTCGGCGTGGAGCACGCCGTCGACATAATGGAAATGGTTCACGTCAGTGTCCGCTCAGAGCAGGGGGTCGAGGAAAAACGATTTGTCGGCAACCGGCTCGGGCTGGCGGTTTTCGCCGGTCTTGCGGATGTTCTGCTGCTCCACCGGCGTGCTCGGACGATCGAGATCGCCCTTTCGGCCGCATCCGGCAAGGATGATACCCGCGACGGCGAGCGTCAGGATTGTGGTGCCGAATTTCTGCAAGCCCATCGACGTTTCACTTCCCTTATTGGCTGGTCTGAAACCGTTCATAGCGAAGTTTCCGTCGCTTGTGCAGTACGGTCCGGTGTCAATGTTCGTCTAGTTGCGGCTGCGCCACCAGGCGATCTGCTTGCGCACCTCCGACGGTGCCGTTCCGCCGAAGCTCGTACGGCTGGCGACGGAGGCGTCAACGGAGAGGACGTCGAAGACCTTGTCGGTGATCGCCGGATGGATGGACTGGAGATCGTCCAGCGAAAGATCGGCCAGTTCGCAGCCCTTCTCCTCGGCCAGTGCCACGGCCCGGCCCGTGACATGGTGGGCGTCGCGGAAGGGCAGGCCCGCTTCCCGGACGAGCCAGTCGGCGAGATCGGTGGCGGTAGAATAGCCGGAGCCGGCGGCGGCGCGCATGCGGTCGACGCGGATGGTCATGTCGCGAACCATGCCGGCCATGGCGGAAATCGCCAGTTCCAGGTTCTCGGCGGCGTCGAAGACCTGTTCCTTGTCCTCCTGCATGTCCTTGGAATAGGCCAGCGGCAGACCCTTCATGATCGTCAGCAGGGCGACCAGCGAGCCGTTGATGCGGCCGGTCTTGGCGCGCACCAGTTCGGCAGCGTCCGGGTTCTTCTTCTGCGGCATGATCGACGAGCCGGTCGAGAAGGCGTCCGAGAGCCGGACGAAACCGAACTGCGGCGTCGACCAGATGACGATTTCTTCTGCCAGGCGTGACAGATGCATGGCGCAGATGGCGGCGACAGAGAGAAACTCGAGCGCGAAGTCGCGGTCGGAGACGGTATCGATGGAGTTGCGGGTGGGCTCGCGGAAGCCGAGCGCCTTGGCCGTCATGTGCCGGTCGATCGGGAAGCCGGTACCGGCCAGCGCCGCGGCGCCGATCGGGCTTTCGTCGAGATGATCAATGGCATGGCGCACCCGCTGGCGATCGCGGCCGAACATTTCCACATAGGCCATGCAGTGATGGCCGAAGGTCACCGGCTGGGCGGTCTGCAGATGGGTGAAGCCCGGCATCACTGTGTCGGCGTGCTCTTCGGCGCGATCGAGGAAGGCGAGGATCAGGTTGGTCAGCAGCTTTTCGGTCTTGGCCAGCTCTTCCTTGACCCAGAGGCGGAAATCGAGCGCCACCTGGTCGTTGCGCGAGCGGGCCGTGTGCAGGCGTCCGGCAGCCGGGCCGATCAGCGTCGCAAGGCGCGCCTCGATGTTCATGTGGATGTCTTCGAGCTTGCGGGAGAACTGGAAGCTGCCGCTTTCGATCTCTGACAGGATCGTGTTCAGTCCCTCGACGATCTTGTCTTTATCTTCCGCCGAAATGATGCCTTTGTCCGCCAGCATGCTCGCATGCGCCACTGAGCCGCGGATATCCTGGGCGTAAAGCTTCTTGTCGAAGCCGATGGAGGCATTTATCTCCTCCATGATTGCATCCGGCCCGGAGGCGAAACGACCGCCCCACATCTGGTTGGAGGATACCGTGTCCTTCGTGCCGTCAGCCATGAGTGCAATGTCCTGGAGTGCTTGATGACGAACAAGAGACCGCTTGGCCTTCCCCCCGCCAGATTGATAGTGATCGCCGCCGTTGCCGGCCTGATCGCCGGGGCTGTTGCCGTATACGTGAGGACGGCGGGGTCTGGCAATGCCAACGTGGCCGGCGCCGAAGTGGCTGCGGCAGGCGGAGCCTGCGAGGGTACGGCCGAACTGGCGCGCAGGGTCGACGAGCTCGCGCGCGGCGAAGTCGCGGCGATGACGCCGGTCGAGCCGCCGCGTCCGGTTGCTCTCTCGTTCAAGGGGCCGGAGGGGCAGGATCTTCAGACGGGCGACTTCCAGGGCAAGACGGTGCTTCTCAACCTCTGGGCCACCTGGTGCGGTCCGTGCCGCGAAGAGATGCCGGCACTGAACACCCTGCAGACAGACATGGGCGGCGAGGATTTCGAAGTGGTCGCCGTCAACATCGACACGGGCTCGGACGAAAAGCCGAAGGCATTCCTGGCGGAGACCGGCGTCGACGCACTGGGGTATTATCGCGACAGCAGCATGGGTGTCTTCAATGCGCTGAAGAAGGAGGGCCTCGCCTTCGGACTTCCGGTGACGCTGCTCCTCGACAGGAACGGCTGCCTGATGTCGGCCATGAACGGACCGGCTGCCTGGGACAGTCCCGATGCCAAGGCGATGATCTCGGCCGCCAAAGGCTCCTAGCGGGTCGGGACCGGGGTCTCGCCGCGGTAGTCGTAGAAACCGCGGCCGGTCTTGCGGCCGAGCCAGCCGGCCTCGACGTATTTCACCAGCAGCGGGCAGGGCCGATACTTGGAATCCGCCAGCCCGTCGTGCAGCACCTGCATGATCGAGAGACAGGTATCCAGGCCGATGAAATCGGCAAGCTGGAGCGGCCCCATCGGATGGTTGGCGCCGAGCTTCATGGCGGTATCGATCGCGTCCACGGAGCCGACACCCTCGTAGAGCGTGTAGATCGCCTCGTTGATCATCGGCAGCAGGATGCGGTTGACGATGAAGGCCGGAAAGTCCTCGGCGACCGTCACGGTCTTGTCGAGCGTCGAGACGAATTCCCGGGCCGTGGTGAACGTCGTCTCGTCGGTGGCGATGCCGCGCACCAGCTCCACCAGCTTCATCGCTGGCACGGGGTTCATGAAGTGAATGCCCATGAAGCGCTCGGGACGATCGGTCGCGGAGGCCAGGCGTGTGATGGACAGCGAGGATGTGTTCGTCGCCAGCAGCGCCTCGGGCTTCAGGATCGGGCAGAGCTGCGCGTAGATCTTGCGCTTGACGGCTTCCTCCTCGGTGGCGGCCTCGATGGCAAGATCCACGGGTGCGAGATCATTGAGATCCGCAGAGCCGGAAATCCGCGACAGTGCGGCCTTCCGCTCGTCGTCGGACAGCTTGCCGTTGCTGACCTGGCGGGCAAGGTTGCCGTTGATCGTGGCCAGTCCGGCCTCGATCCGGTCCTGGGACAGGTCGTAGAGATGCACCTTGTAGCCAGCGGCGGCGCAGACGTGCGCGATGCCGCACCCCATCTGGCCCGCTCCGATCACACCGATGCTCTGAATTGTCGCCATGGTGTTTCTCCCGCAGGCGCCTGCAGCGCCATGTCTGATGCCGGTCCGTTCCAGGACCGGCAATGAGTTTGTCTGGCCGTTCGACCCTTTCTATCGCCGTTCGCAGTCGCGAACAACGGTTCAGAGTGCCTTCTGAAGCTCCGGCAGAAGTTCAAAGAGATCGCCGACGAGGCCGTAGTCCGCAACCTGGAAGATCGGTGCCTCCTCGTCCTTGTTGATGGCGACGATCACCTTGGAGTCCTTCATGCCGGCGAGGTGCTGGATGGCACCGGAGATGCCGGCCGCGATGTAGAGATCCGGGGCGACGACCTTGCCCGTCTGGCCGACCTGCCAGTCGTTCGGGGCATAGCCCGCGTCGACCGCGGCGCGCGAAGCCCCGACGGCGGCACCGAGCTTGTCGGCGAGCGGCAGGATGACTTCCTGGAACTTCTCGGCGGAGCCGAGTGCGCGTCCCCCCGAGACGATGATCTTCGCCGAGGTCAGTTCCGGGCGCTCCGAAGAAGCGATCGCATCGGACACGAAGCTCGAAAGCCCTGCCTTGGCGGGTGCGGAAATTGTTTCCACGGAGGCCGAGCCGCCTTCGCCGGCCGCTTGGAAGGCGGCGGTGCGGACGGTGATCACCTTCTTGGAATCGGTCGACTGTACCGTCTGGATGGCGTTGCCGGCGTAGATCGGCCGCTTGAACGTGTCGGCCGAAATCACCTCGGTGATCTCGGAGATCTGCATCACGTCGAGCAGTGCCGCAACGCGCGGCATGACATTCTTGGCGGATGCGGTTGCCGGTGCGATCAGCGTGTCGTAGTCGCCGGCGATCGAGACGATCAGGTCGGCGAGCGGTTCCGCCAGGCCGTTGGCGAGATCGCCGCTGTCGGCCAGCAGGACCTTGGCAACGCCGTCGAGCTTGGCTGCGGCGTCGGCCGCACCCTGGGCGCCGGAACCCGCCACCAGCACATGCACGTCGCCGCCGATCGACTTTGCCGCCGTCAATGCCTTGGCCGTCTGATCGGACAGGGTGCTGTTGTCGTGTTCGGCCAGAAGAAGAATTGCCATGATGTTGTCTCCCTGTTTTTCCGACTTAGAGCACGCCGGCTTCGGTCTTGAGTTTCTCGACGAGTTCGGCAACGCTTGCCACCTTGATGCCGGCCTTGCGTCCGCCCGGCTCCTCGGTCTTCAGCACGGTGAGGCGCGCCGTGGTGTCGACGCCGAAGTCGGCCGGGGTCTTCTTGTCGAGCGGCTTCTTCTTCGCCTTCATGATGTTGGGCAGCGAAGCATAGCGCGGCTCGTTGAGACGGAGGTCGGTCGTGACGATCGCCGGGAGCTTGACCTCGACGGTCTGCAGGCCGCCGTCGACCTCGCGCGTCACCTTGGCGGAGCCCTCGCCGATCTCGACCTTCGAGGCGAAGGTCGCCTGGCCCCAGTTCAGAAGGGCCGCCAGCATCTGGCCGGTCTGGTTGCTGTCGTCGTCGATCGCCTGCTTGCCCATGATCACGAGACCCGGTGCTTCCGCTTCGGCAATGCCCTTGAGGATCTTGGCAACCGCCAGAGGCTCGACCGGCTGGTCCGTCTCCACCAGGATCGCGCGATCGGCGCCCATGGCGAGGCCGGTGCGCAGCGTTTCCTCGGCCTTGGCCGGACCGATCGAGACCACGATGACCTCTTCCGCCTTGCCGGCTTCCTTCAGCCGCAGCGCCTCTTCCACGGCAATCTCGTCGAAGGGGTTCATCGACATCTTGACGTTGGCCAGTTCGACGCCGGTTCCATCCGGCTTGACGCGGATCTTGACGTTGTAGTCGACCACTCGCTTCACAGGCACCAGGATCTTCATGGGGTCCTTCCTTGACTTCTAATCGGGCCGCAAGATGCAGCCTCTCCCGTTCGTTTTCTCGTCAGTGGGCGACATGGATACGCATTTTTGTGACGATTACAACGCGGTTTCCGGCCGCAAGTCCTGTCGTTTGGTCATATCGCTATGAGGACGACCGCGGGACCAGCGGAACGCTGGTCCTCGTCACCACGGCCTTCGGTAGCACGACCTTGCGGTCGAAAAGCGGCACGCCCTTGCGGCGCATGACGAGCACCAGGACGGCACCGGCAAGGATGCCGCCCACATGCGCACCCCAGGACACCATGCCGTCGAGGTTGAAGGCCAGCATGACAAACTGCTGCACGAGCCACAGGGTCAGCGGGATGAAGGCCGGCAGCGGAAGCGGGATGCGCATGAACACCAGGACCCAGAGCCGCACCCGCGGATGCAGGATGAAATAGGCGGCGACGATCCCCGATATGGCGCCCGAGGCACCGATCAGCGGCCCCTGCGAGGCCGGCGTGACGAGCGCGTGAAACAGCGCTCCGGCAGCGGCGCACAGCAGGTAGAAGGCGAGGAACCGGACATGCCCCAGGGCATCCTCGACATTATCGCCAAAGACCCAGAGGAACAGCATGTTGGAGGCCAGGTGCCAGACGTCCAGATGGACGAAGGCATAGGTGAGAAACGTCGCGTTCTCCGGAACCAGCACCATCGACGGATCCAGATAGGCCTGGTCAAACACGACGGCGGGGATGAAGCCGAGGCCGAGCGCCGCCAGTTCCCCGACCGCCGACGGCGCCACCGCCGTGACCGCCCAGACGAGGACGTTCACCGCGATCAGTCCGATCGTCACATACTGGACGCGGATGTATTTCAGCGCGTTGGCGTCATGCAGCGGGATGAACATCTTCAGACCTCCCGCGTGTTGCTACCGGTTCTTGCCCGGCACCCACAGGACGTCCGCCCTGCCATCGTCATTGGCGTGCCGCGATGCCACGAACAGGAAGTCCGAGAGGCGGTTGATGTACTTCAGGGCCGGGGCTCCGACAGGCTCCTGCCGCGAAAGTTCCACCATCAGCCGCTCGGCGCGGCGCGATACGGTGCGGGCCAGATGCAGGGCAGCTGCGGCGGGCGATCCGCCCGGCAGCACGAAGGACCGTAGCGGTTCCAGCGACGCGTTCAGCGCATCGATCTCGCTCTCGAGCCTGTCGACCTGGGCCTCGACGATGCGCAGGGGCTCGTACTCGGGATTGTCGAGGATTTCCGGAT
Source organism: Pseudorhizobium marinum (assembly GCF_000705355.1). NCBI lineage: Bacteria > Pseudomonadati > Pseudomonadota > Alphaproteobacteria > Hyphomicrobiales > Rhizobiaceae > Pseudorhizobium > Pseudorhizobium marinum. Next base: position 22,024 of record NZ_JMQK01000003.1, on the reverse strand, counting down.
TGGCGAGGTCGGCGCCGAGATCGAAGAGGTCGTTCTGGATGCGGGCCAGCATGGCGTCGAGCTCGACCATGCCGGCCGTATGCAGCCGTACCAGGCCGATCGTCGAATTGGTCTCGTCGACGGTGCCATAGGCGTCGACCCGCAGGTCGTGCTTGTCACGGCGGGGGCCGCTCACCAGCGCGGTGGTGCCCTCGTCGCCGGTGCGGGTATAGATCCTGTTGAGCCTGACCATCCTACCGTCCGCCGCCCGTGATCCAGAGTGTCAGCATGATGAGCACGATCGCCACCGCCTGCAACATCAGGCGCAACTGCATCAGCTTGTTGGATTTGTTCGCGTCGGTGCCCTTGACCATGTTGAAGAGGCCGCGGATCAGGACGAGGACCACGAGCCCCATGACGATCAGGGCCAGGACGGTGGTAAAAGTGGACATATGCTGTGCTGCCTTGTTGTGTCAGTCGAGCCTACGCATCAATCGATAGAAGAGATCAGCGGGAAGCAGTCTTTTCAGGAGCGCTCCCTGTTTGGCGGGCGTGGTGACCAGATAATGGGGTTTGGGGCGCGCCGCGGTCAAGGCATGCGTCAAGACGTCGTAGACGGCTTCCGGTCCCAGCTTGTGGCGATTTGCGGGGCCGGTGCCCATGAGGCGCGCCATCTGCCGCTGGTACTCCTGCGCATGGGCGGAATTCTGCAGGTCGATATTCTCCTCGATCTTCGCCAGCGCATTGGCGGTAAACCGCGAGGCGATCGGTCCGGGCTCGATCAGGCTGACGTGTATGCCGCTGCCCTCGAGCTCCATGCGAAGCGTCAGCGTCAGGCCCTCCAGCGCGTATTTGGAGGCGGTATAGGCGCCGCGGTAGCGATAGGGCAGGAGCCCGAGGATCGAGGAGCAGTTGACGATCCGGCCCGTGCCGCGCGCCCGCATCACCGGGATGACCTGCCGCGTCAACTCGTGCCAGCCGAAGAGGTTGGCTTCGAACTGCGCGCGCAACACTGCCGTCGACAGATCCTCGACGGCGCCCGGCTGGCCATAGGCACCATTGTTGAAGAGGGCGTCGATCCGGCCGCCGGTGCGCTCCTTCACCATGTCGACGAGCGCCGCAATCGTCGGCTCGTCGGCATAGTCCATCCGCAGCGCCTCGATGCCGTCCGCTTCCAGCGGCGCCAGGTCCTCGGGCTTCCTGACGGTGGCGAAGACGCGCCAGCCGTCCGCCTGCAGGGCCCGGGCGCAATGGGCGCCGATCCCGGAAGAACAGCCGGTGACGATGATGGTCTTGCGGTGCTGCATCATTCCTCCTGTACAAGGCGGCCCTCCATCCCATATTCGGGGTGCGGTGACAACGGAGCTGACCTTGGCCGAAAACAGCAGCAGGATTCGCGGACTGGGTCTGGCCTACAAGGTGGCCTGGGACGCCTATTGTCATTTCAACGAGGACGATGGCTGGGCGATGGCGAGCCATGTCGCCCTCTCGGGTCTGCTTGCGCTCTTCCCGTTCCTGATCTTCGGCACGGCGCTCGCCGGCTTTCTGGGCGCCAGCACGTTTTCGGAGACCGCCGTCCACCTGCTCTTCGACACCTGGCCGGAGAGCATCGCCGCTCCGCTGTCTTCCGAAATCCGGCAGGTGCTGACCATTCCGCGCGGAGGGCTGCTGACGGTCTCCGTCCTGGCGGCCGCCTATTTCGCCTCCAACGGCGTCGAGGCCCTGCGCATCTCGCTCAACCGCGCCTATCGCGTCAGCGAGAGCCGCTCCTGGTATGTGACCCGCCTCGCGAGCCTCGGCTATGTCGTGGCCGCGGTCATCACCTTCGCCATCATCAGCACCTTCCTCGTCGCCGTGCCGGTGGCGCTGCGCTATGCGGAACGGTTCTTTCCATGGCTCGAGGACCTGCTGCGCGCCGCCTCGGACTGGGGTATCTACGGCACGGTGCTGGTTCTGATGGCCGGCCTGATCCTGTCGCACAAATGGCTGCCGGATGGCCGTCGCCGCATCGTCGACGTTCTGCCGGGGGTGGTGCTGACCCTGCTGTTGTGGACGGCGGGCGCGCTCCTGTTTGCCTCCTATCTCGCCACCTTCGCCAATTACGCCGCCACCTACGCCGGCCTCGCATCGGTGATGATCGTCCTCGTCTTCCTCTACATGGTCGGCGTCATCTTCATGCTGGGGGCAGAGGTCAATGCGGCGCTGATGAAGTACCGGGTCTATTCGGTGGTGTCGCATGCGCGGCGCAGGCGCAACGGCCGCATCAAGGATGCCTCAGAGCCCGATCCGGCGCCGGATGTCGGCCGCTGAGGCTCCCGCCTCGCGCAAGGCCTGCAGGCCGGTCGACTTCTCGCTCTTGGAAAGCTTGCGGCCGTCCTCGTCCAGGATCAGCCGGTGATGGTGGTAGAGCGGCTGCGGCAGGCCGAGCAGTTCCTGCAGCAGCCGGTGGACCGCAGTCGCCTGGAAGAGGTCGCGGCCGCGCACCACGTGGGTGATCCCCTGTTCCGCGTCGTCCATGGTCACCGAGAGATGGTAGCTCGAGGGCGCATCGGAGCGTGACAGGATCACATCCCCCCAGGCGGCCGGATCGGCCACGACGATGGTCGGCGTGCCATCGACGGTCTCCTGCCACGTCAGCTGCCGGTTGACCTTCGCAATCGCCTTTTCCATGTCGAACCGCCAGGCATGGCGCATTCCGCCGGCCATCAGTTGCCGCCGCTCGCCGTCGCCGCGATGCCTGTCGTCTTCGGGATAGTGCGGCGAACCGTCCGGATCGCGCGGCCAGGCGGCGCCTTCGGCTTCCGAGGCGGCCACCCTTGCCTTCACCTCGCCCCGGGTCATGAAGGCCGGATAGACGAGCCCCATCTCCCGAAGCCTCTCCAGTGCCGTCGCATAGTCGGCAAAATGCTCCGACTGTCGCCGCACCGGCGTCTCCCATTCGAGGCCCAGCCAGGCGAGGTCGCGGTAGATCGCCGCCTCCAGCTCCGGCGTGCAGCGGACGAGATCGATGTCCTCGATGCGCAGCAGGAAGCGTCCGCCGCTGTCGCGGGCCATGTCGTGGTTGAGGATCGCCGACAGCGCATGGCCAAGATGCAGTAGCCCGTTCGGGCTCGGCGCAAAACGGAAGACGGGACTTTGACCGGGTGTCGCAGGCATGGTTTCTTCTGGCATGAAATCGAGGCAACGGCCACAGGAGAGGCGATGCGGGTGATTCGCGGCGAGGAGGATCTGCGCGAGGGTCTGGAGGCGCTGCGGCTTTCCGATCCCCGGCTGGTGCCGGTGATCGAGGCCGCCGGGCCGCTGCCCTTGCGGCTGATGGATCCGGGATTCGCGGGGCTCGCCTCCATCATTGTCTCGCAGATGATCTCGAAGGCCAGTGCTGCGGCCATCTGGCGCCGAATCACGGCTGCGGGGCCGGCCACGGCGGAGGCTTATCTGGCGCATGCGCCGGAGACGGTCGCAAGCTTCGGGTTGTCGCGCGCCAAGGCGGCGACGCTGGCGCATCTGGCAGAGGCGGTCTCCCGCTCCGGTCTCGACCTTGACGCCGTCTGCCGGCTGGATGCGGCTGCGGCGATGGCCGAACTGACGGCGCATCCCGGCATCGGCCCATGGACGGCAGAGGTCTATCTGATGTTCTGCGGCGGGCATCCGGATGTCTTTCCATCCGGTGACGTGGCGCTCCAGGCAGCGCTTGCCGGCGCCTTCCAGCTGCCGTCGCGCCCCCCGGCGCGGGAGGTCGCCTTGATGGCAAAAGCCTGGAGTCCATGGCGTTCCGTGGCGGCCAGATTGTTCTGGGCCTATTATTCGGTCACTCTGCGCAAGGATGTCGCACCGCTTGTGCTCTAAGTATTCGAGCCCTGCCTGTTAATATGGCTTCACAATTCTGTGGCATCGGACCTAATATAAATCTGCAGATGCCAAATCAAGGAGCAGCCCTTGACGATTGCAGTCTCTCCCCAGGCCTTGCCGGCTCTCGTCTTGAACGCCGACTACAGGCCCTTGAGTTATTACCCCTTGTCGCTCTGGTCCTGGCAGGACGCGATCAAGGCTGTCTTCCTCGACCGTGTCAACATCATCGCGGAATACGAACACTCGGTCTCTTCGCCGAGCTTTTCCATGCGGCTGCCGAGCGTCGTCAGCCTCAAGACCTATGTCCAGCCGACGCGGCATCCGGCCTTCACCCGGTTCAACGTCTTCCTGCGCGACCGGTTCGAGTGCCAGTATTGCGGCGCCCACGACGAGCTGACCTTCGATCACGTCATTCCCCGCGCCCACGGCGGACAGACGACCTGGGAGAATGTCGTGGCCGCCTGTTCCCCCTGCAATCTGCGCAAGGGCAGCAAGCTGCCCAGGCAGGCCAGCATGTTCCCGCACCAGAAGCCCTACCAGCCGACCGTGCAGGACCTGCACAACAACGGCCGGCTCTTCCCGCCGAACTACCTGCATGAAAGCTGGATGGATTATCTCTACTGGGATACGGAGCTGCAGCCTTAAGCCGGCTTCCTGGATGCTCCGAGGAAGGCGATCGCGGCAAGGATGAGGCTTGCGATGACGTTCCATCCGGCAAAGGACAGTCCGAGCACGCGCAGCGATGCCTCCGTGCAGGACGGGCCGTGGAAGGCGTTCAGGTCGTCGAGCAGGCTGCCGGCGTTGGTGGCGGTCCCCGTGACGCTGGTGGCGCAGGTCGCCGGGCCTTCCCAGAAGCCCCATTCGACGCCGGAGTGGTAGACGCCCATACCGGCGCCGACGAGCATCAGGATGCCGACGACGACGAGCAGGCTGCGCACAGTCCAGGCCGGGAGCCGGAAGCTTGCCGCGAGCACCGCTGCGATGCCGACCGGGATGCCGTAGTAATAGGGATCGCGCTGCAGCAGGCACAGCGCGCAGGGAATGTAGCCACCGATATGCTGGAAGCCGAGTGCGCCGCCGACGGTGGCCACCATGCCCAGGGTCAGCGCCGCGGCATAGGCGGCATAGGTCCGGGAGGCGTCATTGGAAAGAACGGGGGCCATGGGTTTCTCCTGCGCGAGGGCGAACGCGCGCCCGGTGCTCCCTTAAATCAAACATCGGGCGGCTGTAAACGTCGCCGCACGCCTCTCCGATTGCGGCGCCACCACATTGGCGTGATCCATGCGGGTTCTGACGGGGTTGGCTGAGGGAGATGATCGTGGTGCCCCGTGCCGGAATCGAACCAGCACTCCTCTCGGAACCTGATTTTGAGTCAGGCGCGTCTACCAATTCCGCCAACGGGGCACGGACGGTACGGCAAGCGCTCTACCATGCGGTGCCGCTGGCTTGCAAGGCACAAGTCGGCCGACGCATCGACTTGTGCGCCGGTGGGACGGCGTCACTTTCTGCATTGGAATTTTCTTGCGCAGCCCGACTGATCTGCCCGTTGCGGGGTCGAACGGCGCTCATGGCTGCGTTGAATTGACGCAGCCCTGCATGACCCGCGGGTTCTGAAGGAGCGGGAAGCAGCCGCGGCCACTCCTTGTGGCTCCCATCCGCCGATGCTAGCAGAGGATGGAGCGCCCACGCGAAACCAGGCCATGCTGCTGCCCCAGACCTCATCCTACGACGCGCTTGTCCGCGATTTCCAATGGCAGATCCCGTCGCCTCTCAACATCGGCGAGGCGGTCAGCGACGCCTGGGCGGCGATCGATCCTTCGCGCATCTGCCTGGAGCATTTCAGCCCCGACGGGCGGCACCTTTCCATGACCTACGGAGCGCTTTCGGCGCGTTCCGCCTCGCTCGCCAGCGGGTTTTGCGAACTCGGTCTTGGCCGGGGAGACCGGATCGCGATCCTGCTGCCGCAGGGGTTCGAGACCGTCACCGCCCATGTGGCCATCTACAAGATGGGCGCGATTGCCCTGCCGCTGGCGCTCCTCTTCGGGGAAGAGGCGCTGGAATACCGGCTGAAGGCGGCGGGGGCCGCGGCCATCGTCACCAATGCCTTCGGGCTGAGCCGGCTGCGGGCCATCCTTCCGGCGCTGCCGGAGCTCCGGCATGTGATCGTGACGGGTGACGGCGCCGCGCCCCCGGGGTATCTCGGCTTCGACCAGTTGGTCGACCGGCACTCCGGGCCGTTCCCGGTGGTCGCAACCCTGCCCGACGATCCGGCGCTGATGATCTTCACCTCCGGCACCACCGGCCCGCCGAAGGCGGCGCTGCACGGCCACCGGGTGCTCGCCGGGCATATCCCGGGCTTCCAGATGGGGCACGACCTGGCGCCGCTGCCGGGCGATCGGATCTGGACGCCGTCGGACTGGGCCTGGGCCGGCGGGCTGCTCAACGTGCTCCTGCCGGCGCTGATGCTCGGCATTCCGGTCGTCTCCTCGCCGCCGCAGAAGTTCGATGCCGAGATGGCCTTCCTCATCCTGTCGGAGATGAAGGTCCGCAATGCCTTCATCCCGCCGACGGCGCTCCGGCTCCTGAGATCGGTGCGCACCCCCCGCGACCGCTATGCGCTCGACCTCAGGACAATTGCCTCGGCCGGCGAGGCGCTGGGCCGCGAGACCTTCGAATGGGCGCGGGACACGCTCGGCGTCACCGTCAACGAGCTCTTCGGCCAGACGGAATGCAATTTCGTGCTCGGCTCCTCGGCAGCCCTGGGGATTTCGCGCGCCGGTGCCATCGGACGGGCGGTGCCGGGCCACCGGGTGGCGATCGTCGACGCGGCGGGCGCGGAAGTGCCGACGGGTGAGACCGGCCAGATCGCGGTCCGATCCCCGGATCCGGTGATGTTCCTCGGCTACTGGAACGACCCGGAGGCGACGGCCGCGAAATTTGCCGATGGCTGGCTCTTGACCGGCGACCTCGGGCGGATGGACGACGAAGGCTATGTCGAATTCATCGGCCGCGACGACGACGTCATCACCTCCTCCGGCTACCGCATCGGGCCGAGCGAGATCGAAGACTGTCTCTGCGGCCATCCGGCCGTCCGGCTGGCGGCCGTGGTGGGCAAGCCGGATCGGCTGCGCACCGAGATCGTCAAAGCCTATGTGGTGCCGGCCAACGGCTATGCGCCGGGCCCCGGGCTTGCCGATGAGCTGCGGGACTGGGTGAAGAACCGGCTTTCGATGCATGAATATCCGCGGGAGATCGCCTTTGTCGACGACCTGCCGCTGACCACCAGCGGCAAGGTGATCCGCCGCATGCTGCGGCAGCGCGCAGCGGCGGAGTGAGATCCGCCCTTGACGGCTGCGGTTACTCCGGGCGGCGCGCGATCGACAGGATCTTCTGCCTCAGCAGGCGTGCCATGTTGCGGGTGCTGTTGTACATGTGAAGCTGGTTGGCGGCCTGGCGCACGTCGCGGTCGCTGTTGCGGGCAAGCCCGATCACCAGCGTTCCCATCTCCTCCCGCTCTCTCCAGAACCGGCTCATGATCGAGTGGTCGGGCACGGCGCAGGAGTCCGACCGCAGGATGTTGGCGTCGTCCAGGTGCCATTCGGTCAGCTTCACCATCAACAGCTTGCCTGGCGAGTAGCGTGCAAAATCTTCGTCGTAGGCGGTCTTCCAGGTGAAGGCTTCGCCGGCCATCACGAAGACGATCATCGAGGCGATCGCCTTGCCCTCGAACTCGACGGTGTGGATGCGCACGGCATCGATTTCCGCGAGGTTTGTGATCGCCTCGCGGGCGAAGGCGGACCGGTAGCGGTCGTTGATCAGGGCCGAGCGCTTGCGGCCCTTCCAGCCCTTCGCCTCGAGCGCCAGGAATTCCTCCATCTTCAGGCGCACCGCCTCCGGCTGGCGGGCCACCGCGTATTCGAGCCGGCCCTTCTTGGCCAGCTGTCGCCACTGGCGGGCGAGGTCGCGGTAGTGGTGGGAGGAAATGGCATCCTTCAGATAGGTTTCCGCCGGCTCGGCGCTGTCGAGCATCGGCCTCACCATGGTGTCGGTCAGCGTCACCGGCAGGTCGCGAGACACCGCAACGGCGCGCATCAGCTGCGCGAAGCGGCCGTTGACGCGGATCTGGGGGATCACCAGGACCGAGGGCAGGCGGGCCTCGGGCTTTACGAGCGCCTCCAGAAGATTGTCGAGCGTTTCGGCCGCACCCTCGGCATCCACCAGCGGCGTACCGAGCGGGCCGAAGGGATTGGCCCAGACCCGGATGATCGCCGGGCCGATCGAGAAGCCCGGTTTTTCGACCGTGAAGGGCATCAGCAGCCGCATCCGGCTGCGTTCCCCGTGCTCGTCGCGGATCAGCGCGAAACGGACCTGCTTGTCCTCGACCCGCGGCATGGCCGGCGCCAGCAGGCCGGCGCTGAAGAAGATGTTAGGCTCCATCGCCCGATTGGTCAGGAACTCCAGTTCCTGCTGCATCTCGTAGCCGAAGGAGGCCGGATAGAGGCAGAGATCCCGGCCTCCCTGGCCGATGGCGATCTGGATGTCGGCGTCGGGGCGGTCGCGCTGCCACGCGGGCGAGAGCGGTTGCGGCCATCCTGCGCCCGGCAGGCCTTCGAAATCAGGGCTGTTTGGGGGTGGAGCCATCGTCATGCAGCCTTGGAATGCGCGGAGGGGTGGTGACGCACGAGCGCAAACAGCACGATGCCGAGCGTGCGTCGCAGGGCCAGATGCAGAAGCAGCGTCTCGATCATCATGGCGATCGCGGTCGCGATCGCGGCGCCCGTCAAGCCATAGCGGGGGATGAGGATGATGTTCAGCAGGATGCTGGCAGCCAGCACGGCGCCATAGACCAGCACGCAGAGCTTCTGGTGCCCGGCCATGCTGAGCAGCACCTCGCCGGGGCCGATCAGGGCCTTGGCCAGGATGCCGGCAAAGAGGATCGGCAGCAGCCAATAGCCTTCGGTGAAGGCCTCGCCGAACAGGGCCAGCAGCTGCCGGCCGAGGAGGAGGAGCGTCAGGCCGATGACCAGCGCCGGCCAGAAGCTCCAGCGGGCCGCCTGGCCGGCAAAATCGGCCAGGGCCGCGCGATCGTCGGTGGCAAGCAGGATGGAGAAGCGCGGCCCGGCGGCAGCCTTCACGGCGAAGGCGACGAACTGGACCAGCACGATGATCTTCGTGGCGGCGAAATAGATCCCCACCTGGTCGGGCGGCAGGTAGAGACCGACCACCACGACGTCGGCATTGGTGAGCAGAAAGCCGATGCCGTCGATCAGGAAGATCGGCAGCGTATAGGCCAGCCATTCCGCCGGCGCGAGCCGCAGCTTGCCTTGCCCGTAGGTGTGCCGCAGCCGGCGGCGCAGACGCACGTATTGCACCAGCGTGGTGAGGTAGGTTGCCGCCAGTGCCGACTGCATCGCCGTCACGGCGGTGTCGGGCGCCCCCATCCATACGGCCGCCACCATGAAGACGAGGATCAGGGTGGGACGGGCGAGGAAGGTCGGGCTGAGCGCCGTCATCGTCCAGCCGTTTGCGCGTGCCGTGCCGTCCAGCACGTCGCCGAGCGCAATCATCGGCAGGGTGGCGAGCGCCAGAAACAGCGGCACCAGCCAGTAGGTCTCGAACAGATGCGGAAAGAGCTCCAGGACCAGGAAGCCGATGGCGGCGAGGACGGTCGCGGAGATCAGGGCGGAGAGGCGGGCCGTGACGTTGAGGCCGCGGGCGGCGGCGAGATCGCCGAGCGCCTCGTGGTGCGGCAGGAAACGGATGACAGAACTCTGGAAGCCGAGGCAGGAGAGACTGCCGCCGAGGATCACCAGAACCCAGACGAAGGCGAAGATGCCGTATTCGAACTCGCCCATCAGCCGCGCCAGGATGATCTGGGAGACGAAGGCGATGGCGGCGCTGACGATGCGGATCGCGAAGGCGGTCAGCGCCTGGCCCTGCGCCCGCGCCGTTTCTCCGTCGTTCTCGAGCGTTCCCGCCAGCCGGTCGCGCCACGGCGTCAGCCGGGTGCGCAGCCTCTGCGGCAGGAATCTCTCCGCTGTGTCGATGATCGCCATGATCGGCACGCAATACTCACATCAAACAAAAACGCTGACGCCAGTCTTGCCACGGCAGGGTTAACAATCCTTTCGAAGCACCCGGTCTGCCCGGTCATTCTCCGTTTTCCACAAGGTGCCGAAACGAGGAATGCCGCCCGGAGGCGGCATTCTCGACAGTCTCGGCGATCTCAGGCGCGTCGGCTCACGCTTCCTGTTCGAAGGCGCCGTGGCAATGCTTGTACTTCTTGCCGGAGCCGCAGGGGCAGGCTTCGTTGCGCCCGACACGGCCCCAGGTTTCCGGGTTGGTCGGATCGCGGTCGTCCGGTGCCACCTGCAGGCCGGACGCATTGCCGCCGGCAAATTCGTCGTCGCCTGTCGTGGCGTCGATGTGATGCGGTTCCATGGTCTGTGGCGGCTGCGGCGGCGAGGCGTCGCGCACCAGTTCCACCCGCATCATCTGGGCCGTCACCGCCTCGCGCAGGTTGACCAGCAGCGCCTGGAAGAGCTCGAAGGCTTCCGACTTGTATTCCTGCAGCGGATCACGCTGGGCGTAGCCGCGGAAACCGACGACGGAGCGCAGGTGGTCGAGGTTGACGATGTGCTCGCGCCACAGGTTGTCGAGCGTCTGAAGCACGACCGAGCGCTGAACGTAGTTCATCACCTCAGCGCCGAAGCGCTCGTGGCGGTCGGCAGCGGCCTTGTCGGCGGCCGTCGTGATCCGCTCGCGGATGTCCTCTTCGCCGATGCCCTCTTCCGTGACCCACTCCTGGATGGGCAGGTTCAGGTTGAGGAGGCGCTCGACGTCGGTCTTCAGGCCGGCCGCATCCCACTGCTCGGCATAGGCGCGCTCGGGGATGTGCTTGGCGACCATCACCTCGATGACGTCGTTGCGCATGTCGGCCACGATTTCCTCGAGACCGGCGGCGTCGGCGTCCATCAGCTCGATGCGCTGTTCGAAGATGACCTTGCGCTGGTCGTTGGTGACGTCGTCGTACTTCAAAAGGTTCTTGCGGATGTCGAAGTTGCGGGCCTCGACCTTCTTCTGGGCGCGTTCCAGAGCCTTGTTGATCCAGGGGTGGACGATCGCCTCGCCCTCCTTCAGGCCGAGCTTCTGCAGCATGCCGTCCATGCGGTCGGTGCCGAAGATGCGCATCAGGTCGTCCTGCAGCGACAGATAGAACTTCGAGCGGCCGGGGTCGCCCTGGCGACCGGAACGGCCACGCAGCTGGTTGTCGATGCGGCGGCTTTCGTGACGCTCCGTGGCGATCACGTAGAGACCGCCGGCGGCCAACGCCCGCTGCTTCAAAACCTTGATCTCGTCGCGGATCACGGCCTCCTTGGCGTCGCGCTCCGGACCCGGCTCCATGCCCTCGAGATCGCGCTCCAGGCGCATGTCGAGGTTGCCGCCGAGCTGGATGTCGGTGCCGCGACCGGCCATGTTGGTGGCGATCGTGACGGCGCCGGGAACGCCGGCCTGGCTGACGATATAGGCTTCCTGCTCGTGGTAGCGCGCGTTCAGGACGTGGAAGTGTTCAAAGCCCGACTGGCGCAGCATGGTCGCCAGAAGCTCGGACTTCTCGATCGAGGTGGTGCCGACAAGAACCGGCTGGTCGCGTTCGTGCGCGGCCTTGATCTCCTCGATGATCGCCTTGAACTTCTCCTCGAAGGTCCGGTAGACCTCGTCGTCTTCGTCGATACGCTGGATCGGCAGGTTGGTCGGCACTTCGACCACTTCCAGGCCGTAGATGTTGCCGAATTCTTCCGCTTCCGTCGACGCCGTGCCGGTCATGCCGGCAAGCTTGTCGTACATGCGGAAGTAGTTCTGGAAGGTGATCGACGACAGCGTCTGGTTTTCCGGCTGGATCTTCACCTTTTCCTTGGCTTCCAGCGCCTGGTGCTGGCCTTCGGAATAGCGGCGGCCCGGCATCATGCGGCCGGTGAACTCGTCGATGATGACGATCTCGTCGTTGCGGACGATGTAGTCCTTGTCGCGGGTGAAGAGCTTGTGGGCTTTCAGCGCGTTGTTGATGTGGTGGACGATGGCGACGTTCTCGACGTCGTAGAGGCTTTCGCCCTTCAGGAGGCCGGCCTGGCGCAGCAGGTTTTCCAGCTTCTCGGTGCCCACCTCGGAGAAGTTTGCGGCGCGCTGCTTCTCGTCGATCTCGTAGTCTTCCTCGCTCAGCAGCGGAATGAAGGCATCGATGGTGGTGTAGAGATCGGAGCGGTCGTCGAGGGGACCGGAGATGATCAGCGGCGTGCGCGCTTCATCGACGAGAATGGAGTCCACTTCGTCGACGATCGCGTAATTGTGGCCGCGCTGTACCATCTGGCCGCGGTCGAACTTCATGTTGTCGCGCAGATAGTCGAAGCCGAGTTCGTTGTTTGTCGCGTAGGTGATGTCGCAGGCGTAGGCGGCGCGGCGCTCGTCGTCGCTGATGCCGTGGACGATGACGCCCGTCGACAGCCCGAGGAAGCCGTAGAGGCGTCCCATGGTGGCGGCATCGCGGCTGGCCAGGTAGTCGTTGACGGTAACGACGTGAATGCCCTTGCCGGCCAGCGCATTCAGATAGACCGAAAGCGTCGCGACCAGCGTCTTGCCTTCACCGGTCTTCATCTCGGCGATCGATCCGTCGTTCAGGATCATGGCGCCGGTCAGCTGAACGTCGAAGGGGCGCATGCCGAGCACCCGGCGGGAGGCTTCCCGGACCACGGCGAAGGCCGGAACCAGGAGGTCGTCCAACGTCTTGCCCGCCGCCAGCTGCTGGCGGAACTCCGCGGTCTTGGCCGCCAGCTCCGTATCGGAGAGCGCCTTCATCTGATCCTCGAGGGCATTGACAGCCTCCACCGAGGATTTGTAGGAGCGAACACGGCGCTCGTTTGCAGAGCCGAACAGTTTGCGGGCCAATCCGCCAAAGTTGACCATCAGAATGGTCCTTTCCCAAGATCTTTACTAAGATTGCGAAGCTGCAGGCCGGTTTTTCAGTCCCGACGAATGCCCGCCGCGCCCGGAAACTCTTCTGGACGCAAAGTTGCGTGACAGATAAGAGGGGGGTCGAATGATGTCAACGGTGACGGCCGATACACAAAGGCCACATTCCGATGTTTGTGAAGGCATTCCGGCCGGTTTCAGGCGCTTCTGAGACCGGTGTCCAATCTCGAAAGGTGACTTGATGTTGCGCCACAAATTCCTCGCTTCGGCTGCGCTTGCTCTCGCGGTTTCCTTCAGCGCTCCTGCCTTCGCGCAGGAAGACGCCATTGTCGCCAAGGTCGGCGAGATGGAGATCCGCCAGTCCGAGCTCGATCTTGCCATTGCCAACCTTGATCCGCAGCTGCAGCAGCTTCCCGATGAACAGAAGCGCGTTGCCGCGCTCTCCGGTGCCATCGACGTGAAGCTTCTGGCCCAGGGTGCCGTCAACGAAGGTATCCGCGATACCGAAGACTTCAAGAAGCGGATGAGCTACATCACCGATCGCGAGCTGCACAATTCCTATTTCCGCACCCATGTGGTGGATGCCGTGACCGAGGACGAGGTCAAGGCGCGCTACGAGAAGGAAATCGCGGCTCTTCCCAAGCAGGAAGAGGTCAATGCCCGCCACATCCTGGTGAAGACCGAGGAAGAGGCCAAGGCGGTCATCGCGGAACTCGACGCCGGCAAGGACTTCGCCGAACTTGCCAAGACGACCTCGGAGGACTCCAACAAGTCTGACGGCGGCGACCTCGGCTGGTTTGCCAAGGGCCGCATGGTTCCCGAGTTCGAGGAAGCAGCCTTCGCACTGGAAAAGGGCGCCTACACCAAGACGCCGGTCCAGTCGCAGTTCGGTTTCCACGTCATCAAGCTCGAAGATCGTCGCGACGTTCAGCCGCCGGCCTTCGAGCAGGTCGAGCCGCAGATCCGCCAGCTGGTGATGCGCGACAAGTATCTCGCGCTCATCGCGGAAGCCAAGACCGAGCAGAAGGTCGAGATCATGGACGAAGCCCTGCGCAAGGGCTATGAGGACGTGAACAAGGCTCTCTGAGCCAGACGCGCTTCAGCAAAGGGCCCGCCGTTCGCGGGCCCTTTGGCTATTCTAGGAAATCTGTCGGTCCGGGTTGTCTCATGTCCACTTCCGTTTCGCCCCTCGCTCCCAAGTCCTATCCCGAGATGCCGGCACTGCGCGGTGTCCGCATGGCCACTGCCGCGGCCGGCATCAAGTACAAGAACCGGACGGATGTGCTGCTGATGGTCTTCGACCAGCCGGCTGCCGTGGCCGGCGTCTTCACCCGCTCCAAATGCCCCTCCGCCCCCGTCGACTTCTGTCGCGGCAACCTGCCGCGGGGCGAGGCGCGGGCCGTCGTCGTCAACTCCGGCAATGCGAACGCCTTTACCGGCGCCAAGGGCCGGGCCGCGACGCAGCTGACGGCGCAATCGGCGGCCGCTGCCGTGGGTTGCTCGGAGGCGCAGGTCTATCTGGCTTCCACCGGCGTCATCGGCGAGCCGCTCGACGCAACAAAGTTTGCCGGCGTACTCGGCGACATGCACACTGACGCGCAGCCGGACTTCTGGCTCGAGGCCGCCAAGGCCATCATGACCACCGATACCTATCCGAAGGTCGCCACGCGCTCCGCCGAGATCGGCGGCGTGCCGGTCACCATCAACGGCATCGCCAAGGGCGCCGGCATGATCGCGCCCGACATGGCGACCATGCTTTCCTTCGTGGTGACGGACGCGGATATCGACGCCGCCGTGCTGCAGGCGCTCCTGTCGGCCGGCGTCGAGCCTACCTTCAATTCGATGACCGTCGACAGCGACACCTCGACCTCCGACACGCTGATGCTGTTTGCGACCGGTGCGGCCGCCGCCGACGGGCAGAACAAGGTGACGTCCGCCGACGACCCGCGGCTTGCCGGCTTTCGTGCCGCGCTGAACGACCTTCTCAAGGATCTTGCGCTGCAGGTGGTCCGGGACGGCGAAGGCGCCCGCAAGATGGTGGAGATCACCGTGACCGGCGCCGAAACCGATCAGGCGGCCAAGCGCATCGCGCTCTCGATTGCCAATTCGCCGCTGGTGAAGACGGCGGTGGCCGGCGAAGACGCCAACTGGGGCCGCATCGTCATGGCCGTCGGCAAGGCCGGCGAGATGGCCGACCGCGACCGGCTGGCGATCTGGTTCGGCGACGTGCGCGTGGCCGTCGACGGGGAGCGGGATCCGCATTATTCGGAGGCTGCCGCGACCGCCGTGATGCAGCAGGAAGACATTCCGGTCCGGGTCGATCTCGGGCTAGGGGACGGTTCGGCCACCGTGTGGACCTGCGATCTGACCAAGGAATATGTCGCCATCAACGGCGACTATCGGAGCTGAGGTGAAGATGCAGGCAACGTCCCCCGCCAGCAATCTGCCGCTCGTCCGGCGCCTGGAAGCCGTCGGCTTCCGCGCCTGGCCGGCTGCGACCGTCATCTACGACGGCAGCTGGCAGGTGAGGCTTGCCGGCGGGCATCCCTCGAAGCGGCTCAACTGCGTGGTGCCGCTCGACCCTTCGGACTGCCGCGACATGGATCTGCGGCTGGAGAAGGCCCGCAAGCGCTTCCAGTCCTATGGCCGTCCGCTGCTGCTGCGGCAGACGCCGCTTGCGTCACCGCAACTGATCGAGCATCTCGCCGCAGAAGGCTGGGAGCGGTTCGAGACGGTGAAGGTGATGACCACGGAACTCGGGCGCCTGACGCTGCCGGATACCATCGACCACCTGCCCAGCCACGACATCGGCCGCTTCGTCGATGCCAGTCTCTCCGTCACCGGCGAGGATGCGGGGCTGAAGCCGGCGCTGGCGGAGGTGCTGAGCGCCATCAAGCCGGCGAGCGGGCTGTTCGTCATCGAGGAGCCGCCGCATGGCCCCGTGGCCGTGGCTCTGTGCGTCCAGGACAACGATCTCGCGGGCGTGATGGAACTGGCCGTTGCCGCAGCCTTTCGCCAGCGGGGACTGGGCGTCGAGATCCTGACCTCGGCGCTGCGGTGGGCGCGCATCAGCGGTGCCCGCGCCGCCTGGCTGCAGGTGCTCGACAGCAATGCGCCGGCGCTGGCGCTCTACCGCAAGTTCGGCTTCCGTGAGGCCTACGAGTATCACTACTGGCGCGAGGCGCAGCGATGACGGTGGAACCCCGGCGCCTGCTCCTGGTGGCGGCCTGCGCGCTCGTCGATACGGACGGGCGCATCCTGCTGGCGCAGCGTCCCGAGGGCAAGAGCCTCGCCGGTCTCTGGGAGTTCCCGGGTGGCAAGGTGGAGGCCGGCGAGACGCCGGAGGAAACGCTGGTCCGCGAGCTGGAGGAAGAGCTCGGCATCGTCACGAAGATCCCGTGCCTCGCGCCGCTGACCTTCGCGAGCCACACCTATGAGAGCTTCCACCTGCTGATGCCGCTCTACATCTGCCGGCGCTACGAGGGTATTCCCGTCGGGCGCGAGGGCCAGGCGATCAAATGGGTGCGCAGCCGCGACCTGCGCTCCTATCCGATGCCGCCGGCCGACGAGCCCCTGATCCCGTTCCTGCAGGACTTGCTTTAATGTCACGCCTGCGGCCCGAATTGGAACGCCGTTAACAGATCGTTTATCCAATTGTCTTAACGTTGTCTTTCACCAAGGCAGTAATTGCGTGACGAGGCTTTGCGATGGACGATGAACTCTGGAAGACCGTGCGTGTCCGCCAGCGCACGTACAGATCCGGCAGGACCGGTGCCCTCAATATTGCGCTGCTGTTCGGAACGGCGGCGATCGCCCTGTCCCTGATCGTCACGCCGATGCTCGCCGAGAACCGCGATGACCGAAACCTGGCGCATGTCCAGGAGGAGTTCGACCGCATCACGACCGGCTCCATCACGCCTTCGGGCACGAATTCCAAACACTACACGATCCGCCGCAGCGTCTTGCAGGAAACACCCGGCTCCGTCTGCATCATCCAGCCGTATGACGTCGGCAGCCGCTGCTGAGCGGTGATGCCTGCAAGGCAGCGAAAGGAAATCGTATGCGTCTCCTCCGGTCCCTGTCGCAATCGAACGAGGGTGCGACGGCCATTGAATACGGTCTCATCGCAGCGCTGATCGCCGTTGCTCTGATCGCCGGTCTCGGCACCTTCTCCGATGCTCTGCTCAACGTCTTCGGCGCCGTCGAGGAGCGACTGGACACCGTCACCGACTAGGGTCGCGGGTGTCGTCGTCCTTCGGGACACGCAGCGCATCCGCCAGCCGCATCTTCGCCGATCCCGGTTTCAGCGGCTGCTGCTGGCTTTCGTGCGGCGCCCAGCCTGAGGCGTAGATGATCGAGAAGGTTGCGCGGATCCGCCCGTCGGGATCCGCATAGCGCTCCGCATAGAGTTCCGCCGCCCGCAGGAAGAACCGCCGCCCCACCGGGGTGCGGCTGCGGCCCATCAGCGGATTGGCCATGCCCATGGCGCGGATGTCGCGCATCAATGCAAAGAGAGAATCGTAGCGGACGGTATAGGTTTCGACGTCGATGACGGGCAGGGCAAACCCCGCCCGCTGCATCAGGGCGCCGATATCGCGCACATCGGCGAAGGGGATGACGCGGGGGCTGGCGCCGCCGGTGATTTCCGCCTCGGCTGCCAGGAGCACGTCGCGCAGTTCGCCAAGCGTCCCGCCGCCCGGGATGGCGGCCATGAACAGACCATCCGGCTTCAGGGCCCGGCGGACACGCACCAGCGTTCCCGGCATGTCGTTGACCAGATGCAGCGAGAGCGGCGAGACGATGAGGTTCACGGAAGCCGGATCGAGCGGGACGTCGTCAAGCGCGGCAAGCCTCAGGTGATTGCCGGGCGACGCGAAGGCGGTGCTGGTTTCGATGCGCTCCAGGCTGCCGACCTTGCCGGTTTCCAGCACCTGACGGGCGGTCGTGCCGCTGCCGCCGTGCAGTTCGGCTGCGGTGTCGAAATGCCGTTCGACGACGGACAGCCGCTCGGCGATCTCTCTGGCCGCAATCTCGAGCAGGAAGCCCGCGCCGGTATCGCCTGCGGACATCGCCCGTTCGCGCCGGGCCGTTGCCAACGCCTGATCGAAAAGTATCTCCATCGTGCCCATGTCCTCAAGAATCTGTTGCGCAAAGGCCCGCCGCCGGACCTAATGTCAATCCATGACGGTAGATGACACCGAGACAGCGTCGAAGCCCGTGCTGCGGTTCCCCGCCTGGCTGCGGTGGATCGGCGATCTCGTCTATCCGCCGGTCTGTCCCGCATGTGGGGTTCTCACCGGCCGCCATGCAAGCTTCTGCCCAGACTGCTGGCGTGAAATCCCGTTCATCGAACGTCCCTACTGCGAGATCCTCGGCCTGCCGTTCAGCATCGATCCCGGCGAGGGCATGGTGTCGGCGGAAGCGATCGCGGAACCGCCGGTCTTCGATCGCCTGCGGAGCGTGGCGATCCACGAGGGGCCGGTGCGCCATCTGGTCCACGGCCTGAAATACCGGGACCGGACGGATCTGGCGCCGATGATGGCGCTCTGGATGCTGCGCGCCTCCGAGGGTCTGGTTGCCCGATGCGACGCCATCGTGCCGGTGCCGCTGCATCGCCGGCGGTTCGCCAGCCGCAAGTTCAACCAGTCGGCCGAGCTTGCCCGGCACCTGTCGCGGCTGTCAGGCAGGCCTTTCCTGCCGCGGACGCTGGTGCGGGTGAAGAATACCGCGCGGCAGGTGGGACTGACGGCGCGGGGTCGGGAAGACAACGTGCGGGCCGCCTTCCGGGTCGTGGCCGGACGCGAGACCGACGTCGCCGGCCGGCACATCGTGCTCGTCGACGACGTCTACACGACGGGCGCAACCGTCTCCTCCGCATGCCGCGCCCTGCGCAGGGCGGGCGCAGCGGAGGTCACGGTTTTGACCTTTGCAATGGCGGTGGCCGGGCCTATATGAAGGCAGAAGACAATGTTTCCACGGCATTTTCCCTAAGCCGTGCGCGGAGAGAATTCATGGCAGATGTTACCATCTATACCCGTCAGGGCTGCGGATATTGCTCCCGGGCGAAGTCCCTCCTGTCGTCCAAGGGCGTCGACTTTACCGAGCATGACGCAAGCTTTTCGCAGGAATTGCGCCAGGAGATGATCGACAAGGCCAACGGTCGCTCGACCTTCCCGCAGATCTTCATCAACGGCGAACACGTCGGCGGCTGCGACGAGCTGCACGCGCTCGACCGGGCCGGCAAGCTCGATCCGATGCTCGCCAACTAAGGGACCGACCGACATGGCGTTCAAGGCTGCTGCCATCCAGATGTGCTCCGGTGTCGACCCGCAGAAGAACGCGGCCGACATGGTGCGTCTCGTCCGCGAGGCGGCAAGCCAAGGCGCGGTCTATGTCCAGACGCCGGAGATGACCGGAGCCGTGCAGAAGGACCGCGCGGGGCTGAGGGCGGTGCTGAGGGACGAGTCGGACGATATCATCGTCGCCACCGCCCGGAGCCTGGCGCAGGACCTTGGCATCCATGTGCATGTCGGCTCGACCGCGATTGCGCTCGACGATGGCAAGATCGCCAACCGGGGCTTCCTGTTCGGCCCCAATGGCAGCCGTATCTGCACCTATGACAAGATCCACATGTTCGACGTCGATCTCGACAATGGCGAGAGCTGGCGCGAAAGCGCCGCCTATAGCCCCGGCGAGACGGCGCGGGTCGCCGAGTTACCCTTTGCCAAGCTCGGCTTTGCGATCTGCTACGACGTCCGCTTCCCGGCGCTGTTTCGGGCGGAGGCGGTTGCGGGTGCGCAAGTGCTGACGGTTCCGGCCGCCTTCACCCGCCAGACCGGCGAGGCGCACTGGGAGGTCCTGCTGCGGGCCCGCGCCATCGAGAACGGCGCCTTCCTCATCGCGGCGGCCCAGGCCGGCGTCCACGAGGACACCCGCGAGACCTTCGGACACTCGATGATCATCGACCCCTGGGGCAAGGTGCTGGCATCGGCCGGCGGCAGTGGCGAGGCCGTGGTGCTGGCCGAGATCGATGTCGATCAGGTCAAGGCTGCCCGGGCCAAGATCCCCAATCTCAAGAACGCCCGCGACTTCACGCTCGAAACCGTGGCGGCGGAGGCGGAAGGGGTACCCGCTTGATCCGCTATTCCCTCGTCTGCGACAACGGCCATGCCTTCGAAGGCTGGTTTTCGGAAAGCGCCGATTTCGACCGGCAGGTCGCGACCGGCTTCCTGACGTGCCCGACCTGCAACTCCGCGGCGATCTCGAAGTCGCTGATGGCGCCGTCGGTCTCGACGGCGCGCCGCAAGGACGAGAAGCGGGCGGTTGCCATGGACATGGCGCAGAAGCAGGTGATGGCGAAGCTGCGCGAGGCGGTCACCGCCATCAAGGCCAATGCCGAGGATGTCGGCGAGAAGTTTCCCGAGGAAGCCCGCAAGATCCACTATGGCGAGGCGAATGCCCGCGGCATCATCGGCAAGGCGAGTGTCGAAGAGGTGCGCGCGCTGGTCGACGAAGGCATCGAGGTGGCGCCGCTGCCGGTGCTGCCGGACGACGCGAACTAGCGGCTCACTCCAAGCCCAGCCGCGAAAAAACCTCCTCGAAAGCTTCGTCAATCGGCAGGTATCGACCCGCCTCGATGTCGTCGATCCCTCTCTGGAGTGCGGCATCGAGCTTCTGTCGGGCCAGACCGCGTTCCCGGCGTCTGCGGATCAGGTCTTCGACGTAGTCGCTCGGTGAGGCGAAGGATCCGCGCTCCACCTCGTCGCGGACGAAATCCTCGATGTCCGGCTCCAGCGTCACTGTGATTTTTACGGCTTCCGACATGATTTCCGTTCCCAACTATGGGGCCAGTTTACCACAGCCATCGCCTGCCGCAAAAGCGGCCGTTCAGCCGTGCTTCTTCGCCAGCATCATGTAGTTGACGTCCATGTCGGGCGAGAGGTTCCAGCGGTCCTGGAGCGGGTTGAAGAAGACGCCGGTGCGGTGGATGATCTCCATGCCGCCGGCCGTGAGGGGCGCCTCGATCTCCTGCGGCTGGACGAGCTTCTCGTACTGGTGGGTGCCCTTCGGCAGCCAGCGCAGGATGTTCTCGGCGGCGAAGATGGCCAGAGCGCGTGCCTTCAGCGTGCGGTTGATGGTGGCGACGAACATCAGGCCACCGGGCTTCACCATGGCGGCGCAGGTGCGCATGAAGAATTCGACGTCCGCCACGTGCTCGACCACCTCCATGTTGAGGATGACGTCGAACATCTCGCCGGCGTCTGCCAGATGCTCGGCGGTGACTGCGCGGTAATCGACGGTGGCGCCGGTTTCGGCCGCATGGGTCTGCGCAATCCGGATGTTCTTTTCGGACGGGTCGGCGCCCACAACGGTGGCGCCCATGCGGGCCATGGGTTCGGAGAGCAGGCCGCCGCCGCAGCCGATGTCGAGGACACGCAGGCCGGTAAGCGGCAGGTGATCCCGGGCGTTGCGGCCGAAGTTCTCGGAGACGCGGTCGCGGATATAGGCAAGCCGCACCGGATTGAACTTGTGAAGCGGCTTGAACTTGCCGGTCGGATCCCACCATTCCGCGGCCATGGCGGAGAAACGGTCGACCTCGCTCTGGTCGATGGTTGTCTTGGCTGCGTCGGTCATTGGATCATCCCTTCTTCTTGGCATTTGAAGTCGGATGACAGGGGCTCGAAGTCAAGAGGCTGGTTGCCGCAGCGGACGGCCAGGGCCGGCTGGCAAGCTGCCTGAGCTGCTTTTCTGACGTTTTCCTTAAACGCGCAGCTTCGAGTTCCTGTCTGGCGTGGGTTTGGTAGACGGCATAGTTGTCGTCCTCCTGGGCGGCAATACAAGTGGGCAATCGTGCGCAGGCGTTTCCGGACATTCCAAGCAGTTGCTGTGCCTGAACGGCACCTCGCGTGTGACGACTTGGCTGCATCGGACCGGTGCAGGCCTTGTCGCGACGACACTTGCGGATGCCGCAGAGAATGAAGGGCGCCCCCACCTTCGTTGCGACACTGCGATGTAGCAGTTCGTGGTGCTGCGTCCGCAGCAGCTCGTATTCCGATGCCATTCCCGTTCTCCTTGTCCCGTACCGTGGTTCGCCGCGCAAGCCCTGCCTCCTTGTAATCCTGATTGATCAGCTGCTCCTGCGTCACGCCATCGCTGTGCATTTTCGCCAGACGGACTCCTCCCCTGGCGATCTCGATCTTTTCAGTTCGGCCGGGACACGTCGTGTGCC